>NZ_FUXI01000039.1 GCF_900167335.1 Pilibacter termitis | reverse complement strand
AGAACAAGTGAAAGTGTACTCATGGAGCAAGAAGGAGTATCTTGTGAAATTGAACGGTAAAGAGTTAGGGTGGTTGTTGGAACAAGATACATGGGGGCAGTTGCCTAGTAAGATACCAGTAACGAAAGATAAACGCAAGGTGTATCGAATTGATGATTTACAGTTTGTGAATGGTGTTTGGCAAGTTAGATGTAATGATTTAGCTCCTGCTGGTTTTGACTGGACGGATAACGGAATCCCTGTGGATTACATTACGAAAATTAACGCAGACGGTACAAACCTAGCTAGTAATGGAACGGAAGTGAAGAAAGGCGATTGTTTTGTTTTTGATTATGGACAGTTGTCAGATACAAACTATGGTGTTTATGATAGCGGTTGGTATTGGCGACAATTTGGCACTGCTCGACATGGGAGAATTTGGCTTTCTGCATGGAATGGAAATCATTTGTATTACGGTTAAAAAAACTTATGTAAAATATAAAGCGTGGTTTGAAAGCCACGCTTTTTATGATATTGCCACTGGTAAAAATTGTTTAGTTATTTGTTTAGATTTGCATTTCAATTGATTGTTATTCTTTAAATTGAATTACGATAATAATGTTGATAGAATAGATTTATATCAATAATTTATCCTTGTTTGAGCGATAAACTGTATACTAATAATACTATTATAGCAAATACTAAGAATACAAAAAAGGTAAAAGCATATGCAAACAATTTTTATTAGCGGATACAGAAGTTTTGAGTTGGCAATTTTCCAAGAAAACGACCCGAAACTTGTGGTTATCAAGTACGCACTTACACGAAGAATAAAAGATTTTTTAGAGCAAGGAGTCGAATGGTTCTTGATTAGTGGCAATTTAGGGACAGAACTTTGGGCAGGGGAGATTGTACTTTCCTTGAAAGAAGAATATCCTCAAGCAAAGCTCGGAATGATTTTTCCGTTTGAAGAATTTGGCTCGAATTGGAATGAGCAAAACCAAATGAAATTACAGACGTTGAAAAGTAAGGCGGATTATGTCAATGCTACAAGTCATAAGCCGTATGAAACGCCTGCACAACTGCGAAGTCATACACAATTTTTATTGCAACACACGCAAGGAGCATTATTGCTCTACGACAGTGAAATGGAAGGGAAACCAAAATGGCTTTTACGTGATATTTTGAAGAAAAAAGAAATTGAAGAATACACACTTTGTCAAATTTCCATGGACGAACTACAAGAAACAGCAGAAATTTTAAATGATTGGTAACGTTGGTGTTGGAAAAAAGGGAAAAGTTTGTTACAATAGGAAAGGATTGGATTATTATCAAGTAGAGGTGGATTATGGACGAATTGAATTATACAACACAAGAGATTCTAAATCAGCAATTTAAAACGAAAATGCGTGGGTATGATCCAGAGGAAGTGGACGAATACTTAGATAACATTATTCGTGATTATGAAGCGATGCAAAAGGAAATTTTAGCACTTCAAGAGGAAAATGACCATTTGCAAGCTCAAGTAGAGAAATTGCAAAAAATTTCAAGTGCGAAACCGCAAGAGGCAGCACAACCGAAATCAGCAACAGTTACCAACTTTGATATTTTGAAACGTTTGAGCAATCTTGAGCGTGAAGTATTTGGTAGCAAGCTAGGTGCGGACAATGAAAATGGTCAACCTGCACCACGCAGAGCGTTTGTTGAACCAGAAGTAGACAAAGAAGCAACTCGCCTATTTTAACAGGTGAGACTATTGCAGCTATTGGGTAATCGCGGTAAGTCTTGAGCTTGCTGAGGAAAGTCCATGCTCGCACGCTCTGAGATGAGCGTAGTGTTTGTGCTAGATGAAAAAATAAGTCTAGGGGTCTTAGTATTAAGGCTACGGCAGAAAAAAACGCTAAGTCATAAGATATGCGTAAGTATTCTTGAAAGTGCCACAGTGACGAAGTGACAGGTGAAAACTTGTCAGTGGAACGAGGTAAACCCCTCAAGCGAGCAACCCAAACATTTGGTAGGGGCATCTGTTGGAGCGGAAATGAACGCATCCTACGGAGTGTATTCACAGATAGATGATTACCGAAATTTTTCGTGCCACGCGGAAAATGGAACAAAACATGGCTTATAGATAGCTGCATAGTGGATTTATGAAGGAATGAATGGAACCTCTCAAAACTTAATGCTATAACAAGTTTTGAGAGGCTTTTTGTGATAAGAAAAGCGTAGAGGAGCGTTAAGGAGGGTGCAACAGTGAGCCACAACGTTTATTTACTCGAAACGTAAGTTTCGAGCGTTGTTGCGAACAGTTGCCCCCTCCTGCCCCTCGCAGCTAGCCAAAGAAAAGCGTAGAAGTGCGGTTTGAAGTCTGTGGCAGTGAGCCGTGCCGTTTACTTGATCGAAACGCAAGTTTCGATCGGCACTGCGAACAGCCACCAGACTTCAGCACTTCGTAGCTAGCCAAAGAAAAGCGTAGAGGGGCGTTCAGGAGGTTGCAACAGTGAGTGACAACGTTTATTTACTCGAAACGTAAGTTTCGAGCGTTGTTGCGAACAGTTGCCCACCTCCTGCCCCTCGCAGCTAGCCAAAGAAAAGCGTAGAAGTGCGTTTTGAAGTCTGTGGCATTGCGAGCTACCCCCAGCACTTCGTAGTTAGAAGGAGGAAAAACACATGGCACGTATTTATTACAACAGTTGGTTTACAAAATACAAAAAGCCTTTTGGTGCGGTAAAAGCCGGGAAGGATGTAACGTTTCGTATTCAAGCGACAGAAGCGGACATTCAAGGGGTGAAATTGGTTATTCGCTATGAAAATGGTATGCGTGGGAAAGAGTATTATGAAATGTCTCCGTCCAAAAGTGAGGAGGGTTTTTTTAGTTTTAAGTACAAAATGAATCAAGGTGCGGGTTTGTATTTTTATTATTTCGTTGTAAAAGAACATAGTAATGGTGGTACGTTTCGTATGTATTATGGTTCACAAAACGGTCACGGTGGAGAAGGGCGATTTTATGGCGATGAAAACACGATTATTCCGTTTTCTATCACTTGCTACGAACAGGCGGAAACACCTCCAGACTGGTATCGAGAGTCTATTTTTTACCAAATTTTCCCAGATAGATTCAACAATCATTTGCATGAGGAAAATACACTTGGTGTGAACGTGTTGAATCCGAAAGCAAATATTTTCATTTACGGACAAACGACAGATGAGCCGTTTTACGTCAAAGGTGAGGACGGAGGCATTGCACGTTGGGATTTTTACGGCGGGACACTCCAAGGAATTATTGACAAAATTCCCTATTTGAAAGAAGAATTGGGTGTTACAGCGATTTATCTCAATCCGATTTTTGAGGCGAGAAGTAATCATCGTTACGACACGTCAGATTATTTCAACATTGACCCAATGCTTGGCAATGAGCGTACGTTTAGAAAATTAGTGAACAAGCTACATGAAAATGATATGCACATTATTCTTGACGGAGTGTTTAGTCATGTGGGGAAAAATTCTTATTATTTCAACGCAGACGGCTCTTATGGTTCGGATATTGGGGCGAGTAAAAACCAGAGTAGCATTTACTACGATTGGTTCAAATTTATTCATTGGCCAAGAGAATACAAATCGTGGTGGGGAATTGATGATTTGCCAGAAATTGACAAATACAATCGAGGATTCCAAGAGTATATTTATGGCGATGTAGACAGCGTTCTTGCCAAATGGAATAGTTTTAACATTGACGGCTGGCGACTGGACGTGGCGGACGAATTGCCAGATGAGTTTATTCAAGGGATTCGCAAAAATTTGGATACTTATCCTGAAAAAATATTAATTGGCGAAGTTTGGGAAGATGCAAGTCGCAAGATTAGTTACGACAAACGTCGGGATTATATTTTAGGGCATGGACTTCATTCTTGCATGAATTATCCATTTCGTGACATTATTTTAGGTGTGTTAAACGGACAATTAAAGCCAGCAGATGCTGCTATTCAGCTGACCACTCTGCAAGAAAATTATCCAAAAGATGTATTTCTCAATAATTTTAACAATGTTGGTACACATGACACCGAGCGTATTTTGACAATGGTTGGTGAAAACAAGCGAAAAGTCAATTTAGCTTTTGGTTTAATGTCTATGCTCCCGGGTGTTCCGTGTTTTTATTACGGAGACGAGGCTGGTTTAACAGGTGGAAAAGACCCGAGCAATCGCAAATTTTTCCCATGGGGGAATGAAGACGAAGAATTGATGAAATCAATGAAAAAATGGATTAACATTAGAAAACGTGAAAATGCAATTGTCATAGGTGATTTTGTACCGTTTTATTCAGATAAACTGCTGGGTGTGATGCGTTTTACTGAAAAAGGCTACACCATGTATGTGGTCAACCCAACAGGTGTAAAACAAAAAATCTGGTCAGACGAGCTAAATTTCACTTCTGAATGTCCGCTTTCCTACGAAAAAATCAGACAGATTTTAGATGAAGTGGAAATCGAGGCGTTCGACGGCTATTTCTTGAGTGAACGAGTGGGGATTGAGGTTGTTCGATAGACTTCAGAATGCCTCTCACCGCTTTTCTTTGTCTAGCTACGAAGTGCAGGAGTTTGGTCGCTGTTCGCAATGCCACCTGAAGCCTTGCTTCAGGCAAGTAAATGGCAAGGCTCACTACGACAAACTCCAGAACGCACTTCTTCGCTTTTCTGTTGAAAATCCCTGGAAATAAACTTATACTAAGTATTGTATTTCAATAAAAAATGAAAGAGGTAAGTCATGAGTAATTATCCACAATTAAATTTATCGGAAGTGAAAGGTCCGAAAGCGACCGTTCAAACAAATAGAGGGGAAATTCGTCTTGTATTGTTTCCAGAAGTAGCACCTAAGACGGTGAAAAATTTTGTTGAACTTGCAGAAAAAGGCTATTACAATGGAGTGATTTTCCACCGTGTGATTCCTGATTTTATGATTCAAGGAGGAGATCCGACAGGCACTGGTATGGGCGGAGAAAGTATTTACGGTGAAAAATTTGAAGACGAGTTTTCAATGGACGTTTTCAATTTGCGTGGAGCAATTTCTATGGCAAATGCGGGACCGAATACCAATGGAAGTCAGTTTTTCATTGTACAAAACGAAAATCTTCCGTATCAAAAAGATCAACTTGTCACAGGCGGGTGGCCAGAGGAAGTAGCAGAAGTCTACACAAAAGGCGGTACTCCTCATCTTGACGGTCGTCATACAGTGTTTGGTCATGTGCTAGATGAAGAATCTATGAAAGTAGTAGACGAAATCGCGAATACCCAACGTGGAGCAATGGATAAACCTGTAAATGATGTGGTAATTGAAAGCATTTTGATTGAGAAGTAATAATTTGAGGCTGGGAGGCGATTCACCAGCCTTTTTTTGACGGAAAGCAATGTTTTTTTCTAAAGAATTTACAATTGAATCCGTATTTAAAAGTAACTTTAAGGAAATTGCACGTATATTTATAGTATAATGGGTTATAAAAAGAATGAAAGATGAGAAAAGGTATGAGTTACAAAATAGGAGATATTGTTACTGGACGTGTGACGGGTATTCAACCATATGGTGCGTTTATTACGCTTGAGGACAATACGCAAGGTTTAATTCATGTGTCGGAAATTCAGTCAGGCTATACAAAAAATATCGCAGAGAAATTGGCGCTTCACCAAGAAATTCGGGCGAAAATTATCGACATTGACGATTATTCTAAAAAAATTAGTTTGTCTTTGCGTGTGCTTGAAAAGTACCCAGTGAATCCACCGTTTCACAAGAAAAAATATTCTACGAACAAAAACAAAAAAATCGGATTTCAAACAATCGAAAACTCACTTGATGAATGGATAAAAGTTGCACTAGAAGATTTGACCAATCATGACGATTAACTCTGTCTTTAATTTGCACTACACGAAGTGAGAATGCTTGCGATGTTAGGAAATGAGAAGAAGGAGAAGTTTGAAAATGAGTCAGGAAAGAGAGTTATTTGAAAAATTATTACAGCAAATTCAACTTTCACAAGAATTTCAACAGCAGATGTTTGGTTTTGGTGGGGAATTGAAACGTGTGGATGTGTTTCCAAAGACAAGAGTGTGGAGATTTACTCTTTTCTTTGAACAGCTTTTGCCTGCAAAGACAATGTCGCAGTTTGTTGAAAAATTACATTTTGCCTTTCAAAATATTGCAACGGTAGAGTTGTTTGTAGAAGTGGAAAAAACGAGCTTTGACGAGCAACTTTTAAATGATTATTGGCAAATGATTTTAGAGCGAATAAGCATTGCCTCACCAATGGTGAAAGCAAGCCTAAAGCGAACAAAATTGTCCTTTCAAGAAGAAAGAGTCGTGCTTTTTTTAACAAATGTAGCAGTCGAGAAAATGTTACAGGAAACGTATTGCCAAGCGTTTGAGCGTTCTTTTCAGCAATTAGGTTTTCCAAAATTTTCGATTTTGACACAAATTGACGAGGAAAAAGCGGAAATTTTATTGCAATCACACCAAGATAGAAAAGAGGAGCTAGAGCAACTGGAGGCGATTTATGCACAGGAGAAAATGGCTGAGGCTGAGCAAAGAGTGGCAGAGCAAGTGGTGGAAGAAAAAACGGAGGAACCTCTTCCAGAAATTACAGGTTCTATTCAGCTAGGGCGACCGATTAGCGACCATGAAGAAATTACCCCGATGAAAGAAATCAATCATCCTGCGGATAATGTAGTGTTTGAAGGATTTATTTTCAAAAGTGAAATCAAAACAACTCGTACAGGCAAGAAAATTTTAGAATTTGAAATCACCGATTACACTTCCAGTTTTCAAGTGAGCAAATTTGGTTTTAATAAAATGGACGAGGCAATTTTTGAGGCGATTAATAGTAAAGTCAGTTTGAAAAAAGGAACAGGTTTGTGGGTAAGAATCAAAGGAAAAGTCGAGGATAATGAATACGCACGTGATTTGATTGTTGGAAAACTCTATTCTTTAATGGAAATTCCGCATGGTGATCGAATGGATTATGCAGAGGAAAAGCGTGTGGAATTGCATTTGCATACAAATATGTCTGCAATGGATGCAATTGATACTGCAAGTAGTTATGTTGCACAGGCAAAAAAATGGGGACATAAAGCACTTGCGATTACTGATCACGGAGTGGCACAAAGTTATCCTGAGGCACATTCGGCAAAGGGAGACGACTTCAAGATTATTTATGGTTTTGAGGCATATGTGGTAGATGAAGAAGTGCCAATTGCTTATAATAATGCACCTGTTGACCTTAATGAGGCAACGTATGTTGTATTCGATATTGAAACGACTTCGCTTTCTGCTGTTTATGGAAAAATCATTCAGATTGCTGGTGTGAAGATGTATAAGGGGAATGTTATTGAGGAATTTGAAGAATTTATCGATCCTGGATTTCCACTATCTCGCTTTACCAAACAACTTACAGGGATTACAGATGATGACGTGCGAGGGTCTAAACCTCTTGAGCAAGTGTTGCAAGAATTTCAAGCCTTTTGTAAAGATACCGTTCTTGTAGCACACAACGGAACATTTGACGTAGGGTATATGAATGTCAACTACACACGTTTTGGCATGAGTGAAATTCAAGAGCCGTGGTTTGATACGCTCGAATTTGCACGCAACCTCTACCCAGAGATGAAACGATTTGGTTTGAGTCAATTAACCAAAAAATTCAAAATCGATCTGGGCGATAATCACCATAATGCGATTTTTGACTCACAAGCGACAGGACATTTAGCGTGGATTTTCGTCAAAGAGGCAATCGAGAAATATGGTGTCGTAACACATGATGAGCTAAACGAAAAAGTTTCTGCACCAGACGCCTTTAAACGTGCTAGACCGTTTCACGCAACCGTTTATGCGAAAAATCAAGAGGGGTTGCGTGATCTATTCCGTGTAGTAAGTGATGCCAATACCAAATATTTCTACGAAGTTCCAAGAGTACCAAGAGCACTACTTGAAGAATTTCGTGAAAGTCTCATTCTCGGTTCTGCTTGTCGAAGTGGTGAAGTTTTTACGGCTATGGCAGAAAAAAGTTATGAGGAGGCGAAGAAAAAAGCACAATTTTATGATTTTCTTGAGATTATGCCACCAAGTGTTTATGCTCCTCAAGTGTTCGACCAACTTTTTACAGATGATGAGTTAAAAGAAGTTTTGTCAAACATCATTAAACTAGGAAATGAACTTCACAAACCTGTCGTTGCAACAGGAAATGTACATTATATCAATAAAGAAGAAAGTCTTTACCGTGAAATTCTTATTCGTCAGCTTGGGTGGAAGAATGAATTAAACCGTCCGAAATTCCGTGACGACCAAAACTCTTTGCCACCAATGCCAGAAGTGCATTTTAGAACGACAGATGAAATGCTTGCAGACTTTGCCTTTTTAGGAGAAGAAGTAGCACATGAGGTTGTCGTGAAAAATTCCAATCTAGTTGCCGATTGGTTTGGGGAAATTACGCCAGTTCGTGATGATTTGTATACACCGAAAATGGAAAATGTCGAAGAAAATCTTACACGTTTGACCTATGAAACAGCGACCAGTATGTATGGCGAGGAATTGCCAGAAATCGTTGAAAAACGGATTGAAAAAGAGCTGTTTTCAATTATTGGGAATGGATTTGCCGTGATTTACTGGATTTCTCGTGAATTAGTACATCGCTCTAATGAGCGAGGGTATTTGGTAGGGTCTCGTGGTTCAGTTGGTTCAAGTTTTGTGGCGACCATGACAGGGATTACCGAGGTCAATCCACTTCCACCACACTATGTTTGTTTGAATTGCCATTACCATGAGTTTTACGATGACGGTACGTATGGTAGTGGATTTGATATGCCGGAAAAGGAATGCCCGAAATGTGGCAATAGATTACACAAAGACGGTCAAGATATTCCGTTTGAAACATTTCTTGGGTTTCATGGGGACAAAGTACCCGATATTGATTTGAATTTCTCTGGAGAAGATCAGCCGAGTGCTCATTTAGATTGTCGTGATATTTTTGGTGAAGATTATGCCTTTCGTGCAGGCACCATTTCAGGTGTGCAGGAGAAAACAGCATTTGGTTTTGTAAAAGCATGGGAGCGTGACAATGCACTTTCGCTAAGAAATGCTGAGGTAGATAGACTTTCTATTGGAACAACAGGGATCAAACGAACCACAGGACAGCACCCAGGAGGAATTATCGTTATTCCTGGATATATGGACGTATATGATTTTACCCCTGTCCAGTACCCAGCAGATGATGTCAATGCTACGTGGCGGACAACGCATTTTGATTTTCATAGTATCCATGACAATGTCTTAAAGCTCGATATTTTAGGACACGTTGACCCAACGGTGATCCGTATGCTCCAAGATTTGTCGGGCATTGATCCGAAAACCATTCCAGCTGATGATCCAGAAGTGATGAAAATTTTCTCAGGACCAGAGGTTTTAGGGGTAACACCAGAGCAAATTTATTCTAAAACAGGGACTTTTGGTGTGCCAGAGTTTGGAACAGGATTTGTTCGGGGCATGCTAGAAGAAACACATCCCTCAACGTTTGCGGAACTTCTCCAGATTTCAGGACTCTCTCACGGAACGGACGTTTGGCTTGGCAATGCACAAGAATTGATAAAAGCGGGGACTGCCAACCTTGCCAGTGTAATTGGGTGTCGTGATGACATCATGGTCTACCTTATGCACCGAGGGTTGGAGAGTGGTTTAGCCTTTAAAATTATGGAAAGTGTGCGTAAAGGGAAAGGAATACCAGATGAATGGCAAGAGGAAATGCGTGCGAAAGATGTGCCAGCTTGGTACATTGATAGCTGTTTAAAAATCAAATATATGTTTCCAAAAGCCCATGCAGCAGCCTACGTGTTAATGGCATTACGTGTAGCATATTTCAAAGTGCATTTCCCAATCATTTATTATTGTGCCTATTTTTCTCATCGAGCAGATGATTTTGATTTGAAAGCAATGGCAGACGGACTCCCAGCTGTTAAAGCACGCATGGAAGAAATTCGTGAAAAAGTCAAAATAAATGAGGCAAGCAATAAAGAAAAGAATATGTACACCGTTTTAGAGCTTGTCAATGAAATGCTTGAGCGTGGTATGGAATTTTCAACAATTGATCTTTACAAGTCAGATTGGCATGATTTCAAAATTGACGGAAATAAGTTAATTCCACCATTTCGTGCAGTAGACGGGCTTGGTGCCAATGTGGCAAAATCAATCATGGTTGCACGTGAGGAAGGAGAGTTCCTTTCTAAGCAAGAACTCAAAAACCGCACAGCTCTATCAACGACATTACTTGAGAAATTAGATGAACTCGGATCATTAAAAGGAATGCCTGAAGAAAATCAGTTGTCATTGTTTGAACTATAAATGAGAAAGATAATCATAAAATGATAACATGAAAAGATAGAAAAAACGCTAAAAAGCAGAGGAGATATTACATTCCTCTGCTTTTTAAATGATGAACAAGCAATCTTTTTTTAATGTTATAAAAAATATTTAACTTTTTCAAAATGAAAGAGTTTTAATATTTACTTAATGCTCTCTTTATATTATTATCTTTGTATAGAAAGTGATGAGGTAATCTACATAGATACTTGTATCAGAATTTACAACACATACGTTCCAAATTTATTTTTTAACTAAAAGGGCAAAGTTAAAAAATGAGAGAAGAATGAATATTTATCTGAAAACTTTCTAGTAAATAATAAAAAAAAGCGAAGAAGTCAGTGGCAGTAAGTCACTTCGTTTCGCATAGAGTCTTTCTAAAAATCAAAGACGACATCGAAACTTCAGTACTTCCAAGTTAGAAAAGGAGATGTGTCATATGTTGAAAATATTTATGTCCCCAAGTTGCACAAGTTGTAGAAAAGCTCGTCAATGGTTGATTGACCATGAAATTCCTTATATCGAACGGAACACGGTAAGACAAAAAGTCAATGCCGATGAGCTACGTGAAATTTTAATGATGACAGAAAATGGTACAGAAGATATTATTTCTAAACGTTCCAATGCGTACTCGTTGATAAAAGATAGAATGGACGACATGAGCGTTGGTGAATTAATTGCAACGATTGAAGAGTATCCAACACTTTTACGCCGCCCAATCATGATTGACGACAAACGACTACAAGTCGGCTACAACGAAGACGAAATTCGTGTTTTTTTACCAAGAAAAATTCGCCGTGCCTCATTACAAAAAGCACAATACGCTTCAGCGTTATAAGGTGTTTATAAACCAAAACACATGGATGAGCAATTCATGTGTTTTATTTCGGAAAAAAAACCTCCATTTTCAAAGATTGGCATAGACCAAATGGAAAAAATTTGTTAAAATGAAAGTGGATACAGCACACGTTCTAAAAATCAGGTGATTTTTAGAACGATAATAAAGACTTGGAGGAATCACACAATGGGCAAATTAGGTGTTTCAATTTATCCAGAGCGTTCAACATTTGAAAAGGATAAGGAGTATTTGGATTTAGCACACAAATATGGTTTTAAGCGGGTGTTTACATCGTTGCTTGAGATTAATGGCGATAAAGAAGAAGTGCTTGCAGGATTTAAAAAACCAGTAGATTATGCAAATTCTTTAGGCATGGAAGTAATGGTTGATATTAATCCTGCACTTTTTGAGCAACTTGGTGTAAGTTATGATGACCTATCATTCTTTGATGAAATGGGGGCTTACGGAGTTCGTTTGGACTTAGGATTTACAGGTGCAGAAGAAGCAAAAATGACACGCAATCCTTATGGTATCAAAATTGAAATCAACATGAGCCAAGGAACAAATTATGTAGACAATATCATGAGTTATTCGCCAAATACGGAAAATTTACTTGGGAGTCATAATTTTTACCCAATGCGTTATTCAGGTCTTTCGCTTGAGCATTTTAAATATTGCACAGAAAAATTCAATCGCTACAATTTGAATACAATGGCATTTGTCAATTCTCACAGTGCAACTTTCGGGCCGTGGCCATTCAATGACGGTTTGGCAAGTCTTGAAATGCACCGTGATTTATCAGTTGCGACACAGGTGAAACATTTGAAACTTATGGGCGGCATTGATGATATTTCGATTGGCAATGCGTATGCGAGCGAGGCGGAGCTAAAAGAAATGGCAGAGGCATTTTTCTCAGCGGAGCCTGTTATCAAAGTAGTAACAACAAGTGAGATTACGGAAAATGAACGCATCGTTTTGTTTGAAAGTGAGCATAGTTATCGTGGAGATAGAAGTGAGTATATTTTGCGTAGCACCATGACACGTGTTTGGCATAAAGACAAAGAATTTCCAGCGACAAACACACCAAACATCAAGCGTGGCGACGTATTGATTGGCAATGTCAATTTTGGACAGTACAAAGGTGAGACACAAATTGCATTAAAAGATATGGAAAATCTAGGACAAATTAACGTTGTCGGCAGAATTTCTGATGATGAATTGTTCTTGCTTGATTACTTGCAACCATGGAGTAGTTTTAAAATGGTAGAAGTAGCGAAATAAATAAGGGCACCTCTAAAAACTCCGCTTAATACCAAATTAGATAGTTTTTCGTTTTTCGAGGAAATCGACGAAAGCTATGTGGTTCATAGGTTGAGGAGATTGACGAAGAAAAACGGAAAACTAGCAATTTGGGATAAGTGCGAGTTTTTAGAGGTGCCCATAAGGGTACCCTTAAATTTGACCTAGTTTGCAAGCTAGGTCTTTTCTTATTTTTCCTAAGTAGTGTAAAATGAAAAAGTACCAATAAAAATCGGAGGGAATATTTATGCAAAAAACAACTTTAAATATAACAGGAATGACTTGTAAACATTGTGTTGCTACGGTGGAAAATAGTTTGAATGAAACAGCAGGAGTGAAAAAAGCAAGTGTTTCTCTAGGCAAGCAAAATGCCAAAGTGAAATTTGATGAAAATGAAACGAGCGTTGCTGAGCTGATTCAAGTGATTCAAAACGCAGGGTATTCAGCAGAAGAATAGAGTATCCATAGAAGGAGGGGGAGCATGGCTGAGGTACGGAACAAAAAAACATTTGCAATAACAGGAATGACTTGTGCAAATTGTGCCGCTCGTATTCACAAAGGACTTAGTACGCTTGAGGGTGTGAGTGAGAACAATGTCAACTTGGCAACCGAAAGAGCAACGGTTATTTTAAACGAACGTGGTACGATTGAGGAAGTCATTGGACGAATTACTTCTCTTGGCTATGGTGCAATTCTCTACGACAAAGCACATAAGGAAAGCGTGAAACAAGCAAGAAAAAAAGTGTATCTTAAACTAAAGCGAGATGTCTTGCTAGGCGTGATTTTTACGCTCCCAATGTTTTTCAGTATGCTTTTGATGTTATTTTCTTTGCACGTTCAAACGTTGATGTTCTTGCATTTACCGATAACACAATTTTTGCTTTCGACACCTGTTCAGTTTTTACTCGGTGCAAGATTTTACAAAGGTGCTTATTTGGCATTAAAAAATAAGTCGGCAAACATGGACGTTTTGGTTTCTTTGGGAACAAGTGTTGCCTATGTGTCTAGTATCATCTTTGGGTTACTACTGAATCAATCTTCAGCAGTGCATTTTGAGTCGAGTGCGTCAATTTTGACACTTGTGACACTCGGGAAATTTCTTGAAATGCGTGGAAAAGCTAAGACAGGAAAAGCGATAGAACAATTGATGAATTTGCAGGAAAAACGTGTGCAAGTCATACAAAATGGCAAAATTATTGAAAAAGAAATCTCAGAGATTCAAAAAGGCGACTGTGTGCAGGTGCTTTCAGGAAGTAGTGTCGCAGTTGACGGAAAAATTATCAAAGGATTTTCGACACTTGATGAGTCAAATTTGACAGGTGAGAGTGTGCCTGTTGAAAAAACGGTGGGTGAGTTGGTTTACGCTGGTACAAGTAATTTGACAGGTGTTCTTGAGATTGAAGTGACAGAGGACAGTGAGGACTTTTTGCTGACGAAAATCATTGATTTGGTCGAAGAATCACAAGGGAGTAAAGCAGAAATTCAGCAATTGGCGGACAAGATGAGCAGTATTTTTGTTCCGATTGTTTTATTGATTGCTCTTTTAACATTTCTTTTGACGTGGTTTTTGACCAATCAAGTGGAAACTTCTCTCCTTCATGCGACAGCTGTTTTAGTTGTAGCTTGTCCTTGTGCATTAGGGCTTGCGACACCGACGGCGATTATTGTGGCAAGTGGAATTGCCGCACGACTTGGTATTTTCATTCGTGATGCACAAACAATGGAGCGAATGAATGAAATTGACACGATTATTTTCGACAAAACAGGCACGTTAACGCAAGGAAAATTATCTGTTGAAAATTTTTCTGGAAAAGAAGAAAATCGCAAAATTTTAGCGAGTATCGAAAGGAAAAGCAATCACCCGATTGCCCGAGCGATTGCAGAAAATTATACAGGAGAAATTTTGAGCGTAGAAAATGTTGAAGAAATCGCTGGAAGTGGCTTGAAAGCGACGATTTCTGGCAAACAATATTTTGTCGGCAGTGAAAACATGATGAAAACTCTCGGGGTGAGTATTCCAAAGGAAACAAATACCACCAGTGTGTATTTGACAAACGGAGAAGAAATTCTCTCATCTGTTCGCCTGCATGATGAAATCAAACCAGAGGCGAAAACGATTCTCCAAGAACTAGTGCAAATGAAAAAAGAAGTCGTTTTACTAAGTGGTGATAAACGAATTGTCGCTGAACAAACGGCTGAGTTACTTAATCTTTCAAAGGAAAATGTCTATGCCGAAGTTTTGCCAGACGAAAAGGCGGAAATTGTTCTCTCTTTTCAAAACCAAGGGAAAAAAGTGCTAATGGCAGGTGACGGAGTCAACGATGCGGCGGCATTAAGCATAGCAGAGGTTGGTGTGGCGATGGGAAGTGGCAGTGATATTGCGATAGAATCAAGTGATGTGACGTTTTTAGATGGGAATTTGAAAAAAATTATTCAACTTTTCTATTTATCTAAAAGAACATTGACAAAAATACGACACAATCTTTTTTGGTCATTTATTTACAATATTATTGGTATTCCAATTGCAGCAATTGGCATTTTAACACCAACACTTGCAGGCACAATGATGGCACTCAGTAGTGTAAGTGTAATTATAAGTTCACTTGCCTTGAGGTCGAAAAAATATTGAGAGGAAGAGAGTATGACAGAATTAGGCATGATTGCCATTATTTTAATTGCCTCAATGGTAATGGGGTCGCTGTTCAAGCGGTTTTCTTTGCCAGCAGTAGTCGGGCAACTTTTAGTAGGGATTTTGCTTGGGCCAAGTTTGCTCCATTTGCTAAAACCTAGCCATACGTTAGAATTTTTGTCAGAAATAGGTGTTATTTTTCTGATGTTTATCGCAGGACTTGAAAGTGATGTTGACTTGCTAAAGCGATATATGAAACCCTCTGTTATGGTGGCAATCTTAGGTGTATTACTTCCGATTATCGTCTTTTTCGGTGCAGGAAAAGTATTTCACTATACGAATACGCAGGCGATTTTTTTCGGGATTGTTTATGCAGCAACAAGTGTTTCAATTACAGTGGAGGTGTTGCAGGAATTTAAAAAGCTCAAGAGCAAGGAAGGAGCTACTATTTTGGGTGCGGCAGTAGTAGATGATGTGCTTGCTGTTGTAGTGCTAAGCCTTTTTATCACGGTTGTCTCCAGTTCCACAGGAAATGCCGCAGAAAAACCGCTTTATGTGACAATGTTGCTCCAACTTGTTTATATTGTGTTGATTTTGGCTGTTTTTCATTATATTGCACCATTCGTCATGAGGATTTCTAAAAAACTTCCCGTTTTTGCGAATACAACCATTGGAGCAGTCATTCTTTGCTTGGGCATGGCTGAACTTGCGGAAGTTTGTGGATTGAGTGATGTAATTGGAGCATTTTTTGCAGGGGTAGCTATTAGCAATACGAAATCCAAACATGAAATAGAACACCCGATTTCCGTTATCGGCTACGCTTTTTTCATTCCGATTTTCTTTGCGAGCATTGGACTGAAAATGGATTTTACAGGAATGTCAAAAGTTTTACTCATACTTGTAATTTTCACGATTTTGGCGATTGCAACCAAACTTTTCGGAGGCATGATAGCAAGCAAATGGAGCGGATTTTCTTGGGGGAGTGGCTATATGATTGGTGCGGGAATGGTTTCTCGTGGAGAAATGGCACTAATTGTTGCACAAATCGGCTTTGACTACAAAATTATTCATAGTGGAATTTATTCACAATTAGTCGTCGTCATTGTGGTGACAACATTGATTGCACCATTTATACTCAAACATTCTTTTTCTTATTTAGAAGAGGTGCGTTAAGAAGTCTGCAACAGCTCAACAATAAAGGACAACAGTTTGCACATCAGTCGTGTGTAAAGTGTTGTCCTTTTAAGTTATTCCGAATTATTCTCAATGTCTTGCTCTAATTTTTCAAGGGAGCGAAGGATAATTTCTAATTTTTTCTTTAAATCTTCAAAGTCATGTAAAGTTTCTTGGAATGAAAAGCGTTGAGAATAGTCAGTGACCTCTCGAAAAGCTTCCATTTCTCTTGACAAGTCAAATTCGTAATAGGCAAATTCCCAAAGATTGCCAAGATAATCCATGTCGTCTTCTGTTTGCAGGTCGGACGGATAAATTTTTAACCTAAATTCATAACCGCTATCTGCAAAAACAGAAAAGCGTACTTCACCTTTTGAGAGTTCGTGAACATTTTGAACAATCGGTACAAGAGAATTTAGTCCTTTGACAAATTGTTGTTTATTCAGCAATTTTTATCACCTCACCAATAAATTAAGTATAACACGATTTTCTCTCTATACAAAAGAAGATGTTTCAAAAACGGGAAAAATATTGTATAATAAGAAGAACGCTAATAAATTGAAAGAAAAGCGAGTGGGGCGTTTTGAAGTCTGTGGCAGTGAGCCGTGCCGTTTACTTGCTTGAAACTTTAGTTTCAAGCGGTACTGCGAACAGCCACCAGACTTCAGCCCCACGTAGCTAGACAAAGAAAAGCGAGCGGGGCGTTTTGAAGTCTGTGGTAGTGAGCCATGCCATTTACTTGCTTGAAACGTTAGTTTCAAGTGGCATTGCGAACAACCACCAGACTTCAGCCCCACGTAGCTAGACAAAGAAAAGCGAGCGGGGCGTTTTGAAGTTGGTTCTAGCTAGAAAAAGGAGGGTGTTTTCGTGCAAGAGGTTCAATTGAATTTGATTGATCGAATGAGATACAAGGCAGAATTGTCGAATAAAGTAGAGAAGTTTCGGAAAATGGGGTATATAGGCATCACTGAACGTGATTTATTGAACTATCTAGTGAATTATCGCTGGAGTAAGCAATCACGCTGGACCTTGAACAAACGGAAAAAAGATATTTTAGAAGTTCAAGCACATGAATTTTTTGATTATCAACGCATTTTAGCAGCGACAAGTAAGGAAAATCTTGAGAACTGCCAAGAATTGCGTGATTTAATATGATAACCACCTAGCTATTTTGAAAATACTAGGTGGTTTTTTGTTATTGGAAGTCACAAATGAAGAAGTTTAAGAAAAAGGAAAATTTTTTTTGAGAAAATTAAATTGTGAATTTCACAAGCTGTTTTTTGTTAGAAATAGCTTTCGGAGAGATATTTTGTGAAAAAATATCCTTTTTCACAAATGAAAGAAAAAAGTCTGTGATTTTGTTAGCAGAAAACTGTTTACAAGCGAACAAAAATAGTGTAATATAAAGACTGTGAAATGACGAACGGAATTTTTCGTCAAAAATAATAAACAGGGATTCTTTCCAAGGAGGAAAAAAAATGCCGAAAACAGCGGAAAAAGCACAAACTATTGATGTACCAGCAATGATTGACGACTTAGCGGTAAAAGCGACAGTTGCACTCAAAGAAATGGAAAGCTTCACACAAGAAGAAGTAGACCACATTGTTCACGAAATGGCAATGGCAGCACTTGACCAACATATGCCACTTGCGAAAATGGCAGTAGAAGAAACTGGTCGTGGAATTTACGAAGACAAAGCGATTAAAAATATGTACGCTTCTGAGTATATTTGGAACTCAATCAAGCATGACAAAACTGTCGGTGTAATTAATGAAGACAAACAAACAGGACTTATCGAAATCGCTGAGCCTGTCGGTGTAGTTTGTGGGGTAACACCAACAACTAACCCAACTTCTACTACAATTTTCAAAGCAATGATTGCCTTGAAAACTCGTAACCCAATCGTTTTTGCATTCCATCCGTCTGCACAAAAATCTTCTGCAAAAGCAGCTGAAATCGTGCGTGATGCGGCAATTAAAGCAGGAGCACCAGAAAACTGTGTGCAATGGATTGAACATCCTTCAATCGAAGCAACAGGTCTTTTGATGAACCACCCACAAATTGCAACAGTACTTGCAACTGGTGGTGCAGCAATGGTGAAATCAGCTTACTCAACTGGTAAACCAGCTCTTGGTGTAGGTCCTGGGAACACACCAAGTTATATCCATAAATCAGCAAAAATCAAACGTGCAGTAAATGACATTATCGTATCAAAATCATTTGATAACGGAATGATTTGTGCGTCTGAACAAGCAGCTATCGTTGATAAAGAAGTTTACAACGAAGTAAAAGCTGAATTTGAAAAACACAATTGCTACTTTGTGAAAAAATCTGAACTTCAAAAATTAGAAGATGCAGTAATGAACGAAGGAAAATATGCAGTAAATCCAAAAATCGTAGGTTACTCTGCTGAATACATTGCAGAATTAGCAGGAATTAAAGTACCAAAAGGAACAAAAATTCTTATCGCTGAAATTGACGGTGTAGGTGCAGATTACCCACTTTCTCGTGAAAAACTTTCTCCAGTATTGGCGATGATTAAAGCTGACACAGAAGCACACGCTCTTGACTTATGTGAAGCAATGCTTGAACTTGGTGGACTTGGACATACTGCGGTTATCCATTCAGAAGATGAAGAATTGCAAGTACGTTTCGGTCTACGCATGAAAGCTTGTCGTTTACTTGTAAACTCTCCAGCTGCTGAAGGTGGTATCGGAAACATTTACAATGAAATGATTCCATCATTGACACTTGGTTGTGGTTCTTATGGTAAAAACTCAGTTTCACGTAACGTATCAGCAGTCAACTTGATTAACGTGAAAACTCTTGCGAAACGGAGAAACAATATGCAATGGTTCAAATTACCACCAAAAGTTTACTTTGAGAAAAACTCTCTACAATACTTGCAAAAAATGGAAAACGTAGAACGCGTAATGCTTGTATGTGACCCAGGTATGGTACAATTCGGCTATGCTGATTTGGTTCGTGCAGAACTTGCAAAACGTAAAAATGACGTGAAAGTTGAAGTGTTCTCAGAAGTAGAACCAAACCCTTCAACAAACACTGTTTACAAAGGACTTGAAATGTTCAACAACTTCCAACCAGATACAATCATCGCACTTGGTGGTGGGTCTGCAATGGATGCGGCGAAAGCTATGTGGATGTTCTTTGAACACCCAGACTTGAACTTCTTCGGAGCAAAACAAAAATTCTTGGATATTCGCAAACGTACGTACAAAATTGCTTCTGCAATTAAAACACAATTTGTATGTATCCCAACAACTTCAGGTACAGGTTCTGAGGTAACGCCATTTGCGGTTATTACAGATAGTGACGACCATACAAAATATCCATTGGCAGATTACGCATTGACTCCAGATGTGGCAATCATTGACCCTCAATTTGTATTGTCAGTACCGGCAAGCGTAACAGCAGACACTGGTATGGACGTGTTGACACACGCTATTGAGTCTTATGTATCTGTTATGGCAAGTGATTACACTCGTGGATTGTCATTGAATGCTATTAAATTGGTATTTGAAAACCTTGAAAAATCAGTGAAAGTAGCTGATCCAGAAAGCCGTGAAAAAATGCATAACGCCTCTACGATTGCAGGTATGGCATTTGCAAATGCGTTCTTAGGTATTACTCACTCTATCGCTCACAAAGTGGGTGGAGAATGGAACATTCCTCATGGACGTACAAATGCAATTTTGTTACCACACGTAATTCGTTACAATGCAGCTGACCCTAGCAAACACGCTATGTTCCCTAAATATGACTACTTCCGTGCGGATGAAGACTATGCAGACATTGCTCGTTTCTTAGGACTAAAAGGAAAAACAACTGCAGAATTAGTAGAATCTTTAGCATCAGCTGTTTACGAACTTGGTAAATCTGTTGGTATCGAAATGAACTGGAAAGCTCAAGGCGTAACAAAAGCACAAATGGATGCTGACATTGATCACTTATCTGAAAAAGCATACGAAGACCAATGTACAACTGCTAACCCTAAAGAACCTTTGATTTCTGAACTAAAAGGAATCATTGAAACTTGTTTTGATTATAAAGGTTAATTAAAAAACGATGCCCACCCTGAAAGGTTGAATTTCGGGGTGGGTTTTAGTTGGGTTGGAGATGTTACAAATGTTGGAAAAATTTTTAAGGGCACTTCTAAAAAAAATAGTCAAGCTCACAAGGTGAAACCTTTGTTCTGCTTGACTTTTTACGTTATGGACTGATAGGGAATCGAACCCTAAACCCACGGATTAAGAGTCCGTTGCTCTGCCAATTGAGCTATCAGTCCTTGATAGTATTGATGATATTAAATTTTTTAGCTTGCTATATTTGTTCGTTGGCATTTGTTTTCGCTTTGCGAAAATAGCGAACAAGTTCGCACAAAACTTCGTTTTGCAAATGCCACTCACAAAATTCTTCACTCCGCTGAAATGCTCTGCATTTCGACTCCGCTTCAGAATTTTGCTCTGCCAATTGAGCTATCAGTCCTTGATAGTATTTGATGATATTAAATTTTTTAGCTTGCTATGGTTGTTCGTTGGCATTTGTTTTCGCTTTGCGAAAATAGCGAACAAGTTC
>NZ_FUXI01000021.1 GCF_900167335.1 Pilibacter termitis | reverse complement strand
GATTGGCTTATGGTTTTAGAAGATTTGAGAATTTCCGTACGAGGAGCTATATTCAGTGTGGTCTTCTTACAGGGATTTGTAAGGTGGTTTAGAATAGATATTTCAGTATTTAAAGTGTAACAGTGAAAGATAAAACAAGAGAATAGTCAAGTGAACAAGGTTTTGCATGTTGAACGACCTATAATTGTGCTACTGGCTAGGTTCGACAGAGCAGAATGCTACAAGAAAACTATTTCTGGTAGACGCAAAAGAGGAGCTGGACAAGATGTCCAACTCTCTTAGGTACGCTTTGTAAAATAGATGCTTTCCACACGATTTGACAAAGAGCCAAAGTTTGTCGACCTTCTTTTTAGCTGTCTTAATTTTGTTGTACGTCCAAAATCGTATAACCACGTTTGTCGTAGCGATTTCTCGCACGTGAATATTCTAGCGGACGACCGTCTTTGAGGTAGATTACTTGTTCTACTTCGAGCATTGGGTCGTCTTTTTTTGCGTCTAAATATTTTTGATCCCATTCATCACTCTTCGTTGCCTGCACATTACGAAATGCTCCTGCAAATTTCAACCCTAAGTCGCCTTTGATATAGTCATAAATTGACGACAAAATATGATCTTCTGTGAGATTCGGCACAATATGTGCAGGGAAATAGGTATGTTCCAAAATAAACGGCTCATCATCCACAATTCTCAAACGAATAATTTTATAAACAGGCTGATGAGGATTGAGGAGAAGTTTGTCTTGGATTTTTTCATCAGGAAACTCAATTTCAAAAATGATAGACTCACTTTCGATTTTTTTGTTTGAACCAGCGAGTGTTGCAGTTAAACCGCCATATTCATCAGCAGGAGAAGTATCCTTGTCCCAAAAAGAACGATTCAAAATTTTTGTTCCAGCACCACGTCTGGAATAAATCAAACCGTCAAGTGCTAAAATGTTCAACGCTTTTTTAATCGTCATACGACTTGCACCAAACTCTTCTACTAAGTCTACTTGATTTGGCAATAGAGAATCTGGCGGATAATACTCACTTTTGATACGGTCACGCAAAACTTTGGCAATTTCAAGGTATTTACTCATAATGTTTAGCTCACTTTCGATAATTGTCTTCTATACTCAATTAGAATAGGATTACTTGACTGAGTATAGTTAGCAAAATAAATTATATGTCTATTCTTTATCTCCATTTTACCTAAAAAACAAAGCGTTTTCAAGTAAATGATTGCAGAAATTATACATATTAATAATTTTATATAAAGGGCACCTCTAAAAATCAAGTCTAAAAATTTTTTGCTTTTTCATAACTTCTGCTTTTTTCTTTTCGTAAAAGGAAGTAAAATAAGGTTAGTAAAAGAAAATGGAGAAAAATATGGAAGAAAAAGTGTTAGAGGCTTGTTTGCTTGCAGGTCGAATTTTGATGACCAATCAAGCGGAAATGTATCGTGTGGAAGATACGCTGATGAGAATTGGTAGACATAGCGGATTTGAGGTTGTTTGTTATACAACGCAGACAGGTATTTTTGTCGGTATTGACGGGAAAAGCAATGTCCGCATGACACAGATTACCAATCGCTCAATAAATCTGGATAAAATAACAAAAATCAATCAATTAAGTCGTGAATTTGTAAACAATCAAAGGACACTTGACGAACTCATAGAGTGTTTGAAAGAGTTAGAGCGTGAACAGCTCTTTTTTCCGAAATGGCTAGAAATTCTTTCAGCTGCAATGATTAGCGGAAGCATGATGATTTTGTTTGGCGGACAATTGAAAGGAATGCCGCTAACTTTTTTGATAGGTGGTGTGGGATATATCGTTTATTTGCAAATGATGAAACCTCTACAAGTGCGATTTTTAGGTGAATTTTTGGTTAGTTTTCTAGTCGGGGTGGTTGTTTTATTCCTTTCCAAACAAGGCATTGTTCAGCAAACAGATGTAGTCTTAATTGGGTGCGTCATGCCATTTGTGCCGGGAGTTGCAATTACCAACTCCGTGCGAGACTTACTCGCAGGACATCTATTGAGCGGAGTTTCAAGAATGAGCGAAGCCACCATGACCGCCTGTGCAATAGGCTTCGGAATAGCCTTCGCTTTCCAAGTCGTTTGAAAAGCGAAGAGGGGCGTTTAGTTTTTTTGTCGCAGTGAACCAGAAAAAGCAAAAAGTACGTCCAAGAGCGTATCGCACTACCTCATACAAATAGAAAAAAGACTTCGAGCAGTCGTAAGTTCGCTCGTAGAAAGGAGCAAAGTATATGCAAAAAGAAATCATCGAAGGCATTATTCAATTTATATTTGGTTTTCTGGGGACGGTCGCAGTCGCTATTTTGTGGAATGTTTCACGATACGTGCTTGTTTATTGTGGGCTTACAGGTGCGATAGGGTGGATTGTTTATTGGGTGTTAATGGAGCTACATTGTTCCATGCCTCTATCTGCACTAGCGGGAAGTGTTGGTGTGGCAATTATGAGCAATCATTTTTCCAGAAAATGTAAAATGCCTGTGACGGTGTTCAATATTCCGGGGATTGTCCCGCTTGTTCCGGGGGCAATTGCGTATGAGTCGGTTAGAAGTTTGGCATTAGGTGATTACAATAATTTTATGCGTGTTGGAGTAAATACCGTTATGGCGGCAGGAGCGATTGCACTAGGTTTGATACTAGCAGAAGTAATGAATCACAATATCCGCTCGTTTTTACTTCGTGTAAAAGCGGGAAGGAAATTGCGAATGAAAATAAAGGAGTGATACAAAATGAACAATACAGAACGTTTTATGAAATTGGCAGATGTTTTTGGTGAGGAAAAATTATACGTTGACGGTGGCTACTATCGCTTGAGGAAAGTAGATGATGAAACATTCGATTTTGATTACTCGCTACCAGACCCGTGTGGCTCTAGTGTTTTACACCCACAAATTCGTCTGAAAATGCAGGAGGGCGAGCTTATTCCAGTTCAGTTGTTTGATACTTATGAAACCCCTGTTCAATTTTTACGAAATGATACACCAGAGGAGCAAGAAAAACTTCAAACAGCGTTTTCTTCTCTACTAGACAAGTTTGAAGAAGTCGCTAAAAAATCCTAGCTTATTCATGCAATAATCCTAGAGAAAATAGAGGTTTTTCTTTGACAAAAGACTACTTTAGCGGTAGTCTTTTTTTACTTGATTGCACAGAAAAGCGAAGAGGGGCGATTTGAAGTCTGCAACAGCGAACACTGTCGTTCATTTACTGCTACACTTCGTTTCGCATACAGTCTTTCTAAGAATCAAAGATTCTTGAAAGACTAGCATCAAAACGTAAGTTTCGAGCGACACTGCGAACAGTTGCCAAACTCCTGCACTTCGTAGCTAGACAAGGTTGAGGAGACTGACGAAGAAAATCGGAAAACTAGCAATTTAGGATAAGTGTGAGTTTTTAGAGGTGCCCATATTATAGTTAGACGAGGAGGACGAAAATGGATTATATTAAACGAATTTTAGTAGGAAAACCGTTAAAAAGTGGAACGGGTGATGATCATAAACTAAGTAAATTTGCGGCTCTAGCCATGCTTTCAAGTGACGCTCTCTCCTCTGTTGCTTATGGTACGGAGCAGATTGTACTTGTACTTGTTACTCTTTCGACAGCAGCGATTTGGTACTCTCTGCCAATTGCACTTGCCGTTTTGGTGCTATTGATTAGTTTGACATTGAGCTATCGGCAAATTATTCATGCCTATCCACAAGGTGGTGGGGCGTATGTAGTGAGCAGTCAAAATTTAGGGAAAAATTTCGGCTTAATTGCAGGTTCTTCACTCTTGATTGACTATATGCTGACGGTTGCAGTATCTGTTTCCGCAGGAAGTGAGGCAATTACGAGTGCAATTCCTGAGCTTTACGGTCATCAAGTTGCGATTTCGGTTATTATTGTCCTTGTTTTGATGTTAATGAATTTGCGTGGACTTCGTGAATCAGCGAGCTTTTTGATGTTTCCCGTATATTGTTTTATCGGAGTAACAGCACTTTTAATCGTTGTAGGAGTGGTCAAAATTCTTATCGGGCAAGCACCATTTCATGCGACAAGTGCGGTTGGGCAAGCAATTCCGGGGGTAAGTGTAGCGTTACTTCTTCGCTCGTTTTCAAGCGGTTCCGCCTCTCTTACAGGTGTGGAGGCAATTAGCAATGCTGTGCCATTTTTCAAAAAACCACGAGCAAAAAATGCAGCAGCAACCCTTGCAATGATGAGTATTATTTTAGGATGTTTCTTCTGCGGTATCACATTTTTAAATTATTGGTATGGCATTGTTCCAGAGGAAAAAGTGACCGTTCTTTCGCAAGTAGCCTCACACGTTTTTGGGAAAAATATTTTGTATATTCTTTTCCAATTTGCGACAGCCATGATTTTAGCGGTGGCAGCCAATACAGGATTTTCCGCCTTTCCAATGCTGAGTTTTAATTTGGCAAAGGATAAATATATGCCACATATGTACATGGAGCGAGGAGATAGACTCGGGTATTCTAACGGAATTATCACTCTAGCCTTTGGAGCGATTGTCTTGCTCTTTATTTTCCAAGGGTCAACAGAACGTTTAATTCCCCTTTATTCGATTGGCGTATTCATTCCGTTTGCTCTTTCGCAAAGTGGTATGGTGCGACATTGGAACAAACAAGGCGGAGTGTGGTTTGTAAAAGCAATCCCCAATATCATTGGGGCGATTATTTCTTATGCGATTATTATCATTCTCTTTGTCTTTCGTATGGCAGACATTTGGCCGTTTTTCATTATCATGCCGATATTGCTGTACGTTTTCTATGCGATTCACAAGCACTACATTAGCGTAGCTGAGCAACTTCGCCTGCGTGACGAGATACAAGAACATGAGTTTTCGGGCAACACGGTAGTAGTTCTTGTGGGAAATGTGACACAAGTGGATATTGGGGCGATTAATTACGCACGCTCGATTGGCGACCATGTGATTGCCATGCACGTGGCGACAGATGAGAACAAGTCAAAAGAAGAAGAAATCAAACAAGAATTTTCTCGTCATTTTCCAGATATTCGCTTGAGCGTAGTACATTCCAGCTATCGTTCAATCGTTGGTCCCGTGGTAAGATATGTGGATTTGGTCAGCAAAAACGCACGCAAGCATAATTTTACGACAACAGTCTTAGTGCCACAATTTGTTCCCAATAGACGTTGGCAGGCAGTTTTGCATAATCAAACAAGTCTAAGAATCCGTTATTACCTAAGTTGGCGAGAGCATATTGTGGTGGCGAATTATAGTTATCATTTGAAGAAGTAATCATGATAATGATTTCTTAAAAAATTTTTATTTAGCGTGGTTTTTTTATGAAAACTTTACATTTTAAGAGATTATTTTCCTACATGAGTTGGCAGAAATACTTGTTCTTTTTGAAAAAAATTTTTTAGAAAGTATTGAAAAATGATTAGAAAAATGATAGAATCACTAAAAGAGGTGAGTGTATGCCAACAACAATCGCAAATATAAAAGAAAATATGCAAAATAAATTAGGTTCACAAATCGAAATTATCGCTCAAACGGGTCGCAAACGTCAAAGTAAGAGAAAAGGTGTGCTGTCTGAGGTTTATCCGAGCGTGTTTGTCGTAGACTTAGACCAAGACGAAAACTCATTCGAGCGTGTGAGCTATTCTTATTCTGACATATTGACAAAATCAGTAGAAGTGTGTTTCTTAGAAGAGGCAGTATAGAGCATTTTCAAGAGGGGAACTCAACACTTAGCAACATTTTTAGAATGTGTGCAAAGTGTTAAGTTCCCCTCTTTTTATGTTGCTCTTTTTTCGACTTGCTGTTGTTCGAGAAGTTGCGAAATCTCCTTGTCGTGAATGCCTAGATTCTCTTTTTTCGCTAGACGTTTTCTATATTGCAAAGGAGACTCGCCAGTAAACGATTTATAAGCTCTTGAAAAAGATTCGATACTATGGAAACCTACCATTTGAGCGATTTCTTCGACAGATTTTTTCGTCATAAAAAGCTGATACGCAGCATAGTTTAGTTTGACGGATAAAATCCACGACTTTAGATTCGTGTGCATGATTTTCGAGAAAGATCGTGAGAGATAACTTCGGTCAATATTCAGTGCCAAAGCGACAGACTGCACTGTAATTTCTTCATCAAAATGTCGTTCTACATATTGAATTGTTTGTTGAACCAAAGGAGAAAATTCTTCCTGCAAAGAGGGAACGCTATGCGTTGTATCAATTAGCAAAATGCGGAAAAATTTATACAGTAATTCATTCAATGCCAATTCTTCCTCAATTGTTTCATGATTGAGTGTAAGACAAGATTTGATGATGTCAACATAGCTATTTATTTGTGAAGAATGTAGCGTATAACGCTCTTTTGCAAAAGCTGACTGCTCGACAATTGCCTCAGCCTCACTTCCGCTAAAAGCTAACCAACAATATACCCAAGGATTATTTTTATCCGCTTGATAAAAAGTAGACTCATCTGGTCGAATGAGGAACATATCTCCAGCTGTAAGGTGATAAGAATTATTTTTCACATAATAACTCCCGCCACCGTCTAAAACAATATGCAAAATATAATGTTTGCGATACGCAGGTCCAAACGAGTGCATAGGCAAAGTCTTTGAGAAACCGCAAAATTCAAATTTCATGCTTTCTGAGAAAAAATAATTTTTCCGATTATTATAAATCGCCTGCTCCATACCAAACACCCTTCCCCTATACTTGATGATTTCTTAAAGGTACCCTACTCATTATTGTAACAGAAGAAAGTCACAAAATGTTAAAAACAAGTCACAAAGTTGAAAAAAATCACAGCGTTTTCATTTTATAATATAGTCATAAAGAAAAGCGTAGAGGGGCGTTCAGGGTTTTGTCGTAGTGAGCCATGCCATTTACTTGCCTGAAGCAGTGCTTCAGGTGGTATTGCGAACAGCGACCAAAACCCTGCCCCTCGCAGCTAGACAAAGAAAAGCGTAGAGGGGCGTTTTGAAGTTTGCAACGGTGTAATCACTTGTCATATTTCAATCCCACAGCTAGACAAAGGAGAGAGTACAATGCAAATCGAAAGAGTAAGAAGTAAATTTAAAGAGTTATTTGGAGAAATGAATGTGACCACTTTCTTTTCCCCGGGGCGAATTAATCTGATAGGTGAACACACGGATTATAATGGAGGGCACGTGTTCCCTGCAAGTATCACAATCGGAACCTATGGTGTTGCCTCCAAACGTGAGGACTCGTTAGTTTGCGTATATTCTTTGAATTTCGAGGAAAAAGGCGTGATAGAATTTAACTTAGAAGATTTAGCCTATCGTAAAGAGGACGGTTGGGCGAATTATGTCAAAGGCTATATTTTAAAAGCAAAAGAAAAAGGATATGAAATTTCAACGGGTTTCAATTTAGTTTTGCACGGCAATATTCCTAACGGCTCAGGTCTTTCTTCTAGTGCGTCGCTTGAGTTGTTGGTTGGTGTAGTGATAAAAGAGCTTTACGCACTAGATATATCAACGCTTGAATTGGTTGAAATCGGCAAGAAAACGGAAAATGAATATATCGGTGTAAATTCTGGTATTATGGATCAATTTGCGATTGCTTTTGGGCAAAAAGATAAGGCGATTTACCTTGACACAAATACTCTTGAGTACGAAATGGCTCCTGCTGAATTTGGTGATTACGTGGTGGTCATCATGAATACCAACAAACGTCGTGAACTTGCGGAATCCAAATACAATGAACGCAGAAGTGAATGTGAAGAAGCTCTCAGACGCTTGCAAACTTCCTTGCCTATTCAATCGTTGGGCGAACTTTCAGCGGAAGAATTTGAAAAAAATCGTAAATTAATCAACGACGATATTTTGGAAAAACGTGCCAAGCACGCAGTTTACGAAAATGAACGCACGATGCTTGCCGTCTCCGCTTTGCAAAAGGGAGATTTAGTAGCTTTTGGGGAACTTTTAAATGCTTCGCATCAATCTTTGAAAGATGACTATGAAGTGACAGGAGTAGAATTAGACACGCTTGCTGAAACTGCTCAAAAAGTAGAGGGTGTTTTAGGTTCTCGCATGACAGGAGCGGGGTTTGGCGGTTGTGCCATTGCTCTTGTGCATAAGGATAGCGTAGAAAAACTAGAAAATACGGTTGATAGCACATATACTTCTCTCATCGGCTATCCAGCAAGTTTTTATACTGCTGAAATTGGCAATGGAGCAGGAGTGTTGGAGTGAAATGATGTTCTCGTAATTTTTTACTTGTAGCAAATCACATTATGTTTTACAATAAAACAAAACGTGAAAGCGAGTGCAGTTGCATTTCGTAGCGAAAAGAAAGAGGAGAACAACATGAAAATTACACAAGAACCATTTGGTGAAGGATACACGCTTATTACGCTTGAAAACGACAACGGAGTGAAACTTGCGTTTTCAGATTTAGGAGCACGCATTGTGAGTATGAAAGTCCCAAAAGATGAGGGTTTTCGTGAGTTAGTGCTTGGTTTTGACAGTGCAAAAGAATATTTGGAAAAAGATACGTTTATGGGAGCAACCATTGGACGTGTGGCAGGGCGAATTGCGAATGGTACGTTTGAAGTTGGCGACGACCATTATCATATTCCGACAAACAATCTAGGAAATACTTTGCATGGCGGTACGCCAAGTTTTGATTCAGCAAAATGGGTGTTTAAAACGAAAGAAACTGAAAGGTCCGCCTCTATTGAGTTTCAACTGTTTAGCCCAGACGGAGAAAATGGTTTCCCCGGGAATTTAACAGTTACAGTCACTTACACATTTGACAATACAAATACATGGACGATTGACTACTCAGCGACAACGGACAAAGAAACGTTATTTAATCCGACCAACCACGTGTATTTTAATTTTACAGGACATCCTAGTCAAACGGTTGATGAGCATACGCTTCAACTTTCCTCAGATATGTTTTTACTTACACATCCGCTGGATAATACGGTGATAGGTGAGGTGAAAAAAGTGGATAGAACACCATTTGATTTTCGTAAACCGAAAGTGTTGAGAGAAGTTTTTCAGAGTGATTTTCCTCAAAAGAATCAAGTGGACGGCATTGATCATCCATTTCTCCTAGATTCATTGTCAGAAGATGTGCCACACGCTGTTTTGTCGTTGCCGAAAGATGATATTTCTATCAAAATGTTTACCGAGGAGACTTCCGTGGTCGTCTTTACGGCGAATTTTGGTGAAGATACTTATGAAATGCGTGGTGAAAAACTTGCCAATCATTCAGGAGTAACGCTTGAAACACAAAACCCTCCAGGTTCAGAGCAATTTACTCAATTTGGAGAGATTGAGATAACACCAGATAGAGGATTTCGTTCAACAACAAAATTTGAGATTTATTTCTAAAAAACAACAAAAAACCTGCGATAAGTATTATGCCTCTTATCGCAGGGGATTTGGGTAGGCAAAAGTTCAACCCCTTGTAACTAGACAAAGAAAAGCGAAGAGGGGCGTTATGGAGCTTGTCGTAGTGAGCCACAGCATTTACTTGCTGGAAACGTAGTTTCCAGTGCTGTTGCGAACAACGACCAAGCTCCTGCCCCTAGTAGCTAGACAAAGAAAAGCGTAGAGGGGCGTTTAGGAGTTTGTCGCAGTGAGCTATGCCATTTACCTGCCTGAAGCAGAGCTTCAGGTGGCATTGCGAACAGCGACCAAACTCCTGCCCCTAGTAGCTAGACAAAGAAAAGCGAAGAGGGGTGTTATGAAGTCTGCAACAGTGAGCGACGTTGTTTATTTACTCGCAACACAAGTTGCGAGCAACGTTGCGAACAGTTGCCAGACTTCAGCCCCACGTAGCTAGACAAAGAAAATAAGGAGAACACATGGAATTATTACAAGCATTTATTGAAAAAGCGATAAAAAATGAAGCGATTCAAGAACTCGATACGCTTTATTTAGCAAATGAAATTCGTGCGTTGGAGGGTGTTGATGACTTATCTTGTGAAATAAAAAACAACTCGACACTTGAAATCGTGGATACGCTAACGGATATTGCGGAGGAAAATGGCAGAATAGAGATGCTTTCGTGGAGTCGTGAAATGTTTGAGAACAAACTATACAGTTTTCTCACACCACTTCCAAGTTTGGTAAATAAGCGTTTCCAAGAAAATTATGCTCATTCTCCTAAGCGAGCGACAGATGTGTTTTATCGACTTTCTGAGGAAAATAATTATATTAAAACACGAGAAATTGCAAAAAATATCGAGTTTGAGCATAAAAGTCAATATGGTGTGCTAAATATTACGATTAATCTTTCTAAGCCCGAGAAAGACCCGAAAGAAATTGCTAAAGCGAAGTTGCAAGCGACCTCTCACTTTCCGAAATGCCAGCTTTGCATGGAAAATGAGGGCTATCTAGGACGGAGCAATCACCCTGCACGTAGCAATCATAGAATTATTCGTCTCGGATTAGGAAACGAAAAGTGGGGATTTCAATATTCGCCGTATGCCTACTACAAAGAGCATTGCATTTTTTTAAATGAACTTCATCAACCAATGGTAATTAACGGTGAAGTTTTTGGCAAGATTTTGGCACTTGTTGAACAATTTCCACATTATTTTGTCGGAAGTAATGCCGATTTGCCGATTGTTGGAGGTTCTATTTTGACTCATGAACATTTCCAAGGAGGGATCGCGACACTTCCAATGGCGAATGCGAAAATGCGTAGAAATTTTGGCTTACCACAATTCCCTCAAATAAAAGCAGGTATTTTAGAATGGGCGATGACGGTCATTCGTTTAAGTGGCAAAGATTTAGAGGAATTAACTAAAGCTGCAACGCTTATTTTGGAAAAATGGCAGGGTTATTCTGATAAAAGCGTGGAAATTATAGCACAAACGAATGGTGTGCCACATCACACGATTACACCGATTGCCCGCAAAAGAGATGAGGATTTTGAGTTGGATTTGGTTTTGCGTGACAATCACACGACGGCGGAATTTCCAGACGGCGTGTTTCATCCGCATAAGGACGTTCAGCATATCAAAAAAGAGAATATCGGGTTGATTGAAGTAATGGGGCTTGCTATTCTCCCGCCACGCTTGAAAACGGAACTCGTTGAAGTGGAAAATTATTTGCTTGGAAAAGAGCATAAAATAGAAGAAATGCACAAGCCTTGGGCGGAAGAAATTTTAAGCAGACGTGAAATTACAGAAGAAAATGCTGGAAAAATTGTTTTAGAAGAACTCGGTGAAAAATTCGTTCGTGTTTTACAAGACGCAAGCGTGTTTAAAGAAGACGAAAAAGGAAAGAATGCACTGAATCGTTTTCTTGATTGTCTACAAAAATAAAACCTTGTGGCTCTAGCGTTTAGAGCGATTTGAAAGAATGAGAGAACGGGAGTGAGGCTCTCGTTTTTTTGTTTAGTAATCTCTAAAATGCAAATGATGTAATAAAACCTAACATGAAAAATAGATGTTTCAGGAAAAAGATACAGAAAATTTGAAAAAACGAGTAGAAATTAAAAAAACTGTGGTAGAATTTATAACATGAAACACAAAAAACTGCTAATTTGAATTAGTAAAACTATTTTTTATGAGAGGGGTTTGCACTATGGACACAGGAAGTATTGCATTTATTTTGATTTGCTCGGCATTAGTATTTCTAATGACACCAGCATTGGCATTCTTTTACGGAGGGCTAGAACGTAGGAAAAATATTTTGAACACTATGATGATGGTTATCTGCACGTTGGGGATTGCTAGTATCATGTGGGTAGCGATTGGTTACAGCATCAGTTTTTCTGGCGATGGCGACTTTTTCGGGAATCTGGAGCATATGTTTATGAGTGGCGTTTCGGCTACAAAAAATACGTTGCATGGGCTAGAAATTCCAGATGAATTATTCGCTATTTTTCAAATGATGTTCCCGCTTATCACGACAGCTATCTTGACAGGAGCAGTAGTTGGACGAATGAAATTTGGAGCAATTGTCGCCTTTATCGTTGCATGGAGTGTATTGGTCTACTATCCACTCGCACACATGGTATGGGGCGGAGGTTTCTTAGCGAAAATTGGTTCGATTGACTTTGCAGGCGGAAACGTTGTGCATATCTCAAGTGGTGTTTCAGGTCTTGTTTTAGCCTACGTGGTAGGGAAAAGACGTGATTATCACCAATTAGAATACAGACCACACAATATCCCGTTTGTCGTGCTTGGTGCAGGATTGTTATGGTTTGGCTGGTTTGGTTTTAACGCAGGAAGTGCGTTAGCAGCAGACGGTTTGGCAGTTCATGCCTTTATAACAACCAATACAGCAGCCGCTGCTGGTATGGTAAGTTGGTTAATTATTGAGCGAATTTTGATTAAAAAACCGACAGTAGTAGGTGCTTGCACAGGTGCAGTTGTAGGGCTTGTTGGTATTACTCCTGGGGCAGGATTTGTCTCAATTGGCTCTGCAATTGTCATTGGGCTAGTCGTTTCGCCAGTTTGCTATTTCTTTATCTCAGCATTAAAGAGAAAACTTGGCTTAGACGATGCACTAGATGCTTTCGGTTGCCATGGTGTCGGTGGAATTGTCGGCGGTATTATGACAGGAATTTTCACGACAAAAGAGTTGGCATTGGAAAGTGGAGCAGGCTTATTTTACGGAGAAACAAAATTATTTATCGCACAACTCTTATCCATTGTCTTTACAATTGTCTATGCGGCACTTATCAGTTTTGTGATTATCAAAGTAATTGGACTCTTCCTGAACATTCGTGTATCTGAACGTGAAGAAGCGATTGGAATGGACGATACAGAGCATGATGAAACAGCGTATCCAACTTTTATGGGATTGGACAGCTAATGAATAATAGAAAATAAATACGGAGGCTAACATGAAGAAAATTCAAGCAATTGTTCGTGCGGAAAAATTAGAAGATTTAAAGAAAAAAATCGGCGAGAATGAGCTTGCGAATGGTATGACTGTTTCTCAAGTTCTTGGCTTTGGTCAGCAAAAGGGCTTTGATGAATATATACGTGGACAAAAGATTTTGACTACCTTGCTTGCAAAAGTGCAAATTGAAATCGTCGTACCAGATGAAAAAGTAGAAGACTTGGTGAAAGTGATTGTCGAAGAGGCACAAACTGGCGAAGTAGGAGATGGAAAAATCTTCATCATTCCAATAGAAGACGCTATTCGTATACGTACAGGAGAACGTGGCGAAAAAGTATTATAGAAAAAATCATCTAGCAACTTTTGAAAGGTTGTTAGATGATTTTTTGTTTTAAATTAGAACGACTGTATGTAGTAGCAAGTAAATAGCATGGTTCGCTGTTGCAGACTTCAAATTGCTCCTCTCTGCTTTTCTGTGCCTAGCTACGAGGGGCTGAAACTTGGTCGCTGTTCGCAACAGCACTGGAAACTGAAGTTTCCAGCAAGTAAATGCTGTGGCTCACTGCGACAAGTTTCAAACCGCCCCTCTTCGCTTTTCTGTGTCTAGCTACGAGGGGGTGAAGTCTGGTGGCTGTTCGCAGTGTCGCTCGAAACTTCGTTTTGATGCTAGTATTTCAAGAATCTTTGATTCTTAGAAAGACTGTATGCGAAACGAAGTGTAGCAGTGAATGAACGGCACGGCTCACTGCCACAGACTTCAGAACACCCCTCTTCGCTTTTCTTTGTCTAGCTCTGAGGGGCAGGAGTTTGGTCGCTGTTCGCAATGCCACCTGAAGCTCTGCTTCAGGCGAGTAAATGGCAAGGCTCACTGCGACAAACTCCTTAACGCCCCTCTTCGCTTTTCTTTTTGTCTAGCTGCGAGGGGCTGAAACTTGGTCGCTGTTCGCAACAGCACTGGAAACTGAAGTTTCCAGCAAGTAAATGCTGTGGCTCACTGCGACAAGTTTCAAACCGCCCCACTTCGCTTTTCTTTGTCTAGCTACGAGGGGCAGGAGTTTGGTCGCTGTTCGCAATGCCACCTGAAGCTTTGCTTCAGGCAAGTAAATGGCATAGCTCACTGCGACAAACTCCTTAACGCCCCACTTCGCTTTTCTTTGTCTAGCTACGAGGGGCTGAAGTCTGGCAACTGCTCACAATGTCGCTTGAAGCTAAAGCTTCAAGTAAATAAACGACATGGTTCGCTGTTGCAGACTTCAAACCGCCCCACTTCGCTTTTCGGTTTAAGCCAATTTGCTTTTTTTGAAGTGGGTGCTTGCTTTTTCAAATGCTTGGATTGGGTAAATGCGGCTTAGTCCATTTGCTAGGACGTATGCAATTTGAAAATCAATCATGCTATGAGCGATTGTTCCGAAACCAATCAAAAGTAAGAAATTAAAGAGAGCTTGTGTATCAAGGTTTCCAAAACCGAGGGCATAAAAGCCGAAAACAATCAAAACTTCAGCGAGTGCGTGAATGAGTGCGATGATAAAATTGAAAACCTGTAATTTTCCTTTGTTTGTCAAAATATCGGGGCGTTTTTGCAACACATAGGCTCCGCCGACTGCGAAAATTAAATGCGTCAAAGCACGCAACCAAATGGTTGGAACAGGCAATGCGAGCATAAAACCTACGGTTGTTCCAAGAGAAACGAACATTGCCATAATTGGCGAAAAGAACATGGCAATCATCACAGGTACGTGAGAAGCTAAGGTGAATGAGGCAGGGCCGATAACGAGTTTGACTGGCATAACGAATGGAATAAGGATTCCTAGTGCGGTCAGTAATGCTGAGATTGTGAGTATACGGACATTGTTTTTTGCGGTTGTGTTCATTTGTAATCTCCTTGTTTTGAGTTTTTGTTTTTCTCAACAGTTACTGTCAAGACAGTAACTGTAATGTTGAACATTGTATCAGTTACTTCCTTTACTGTCAAGACAATAAAAACGAAAGTATTAATCGTAGTTTTTTGTTAACAATGAATGTCTAGTTTATCGCAAAAGTATTCGGAGTTTTTGCGTAAATGGTTTGCAGAGTATATAATAGTGAAAGAAGAAAACGAGGTGGATTATGTCAAAATTAACAAAATCTTTTGAAGGGCTATTGAAGTCAACGCAATTGTTTCAGCAAAAAAGTGGCATGAGTTTTTTGGATAGTTATATTGAAAATGCTTGGAACGTGCGAAATGGCGGAGTGGTAAAAAATAATCAAGGCTTTTCTGAAGAAGTGATTCATGAGTTAGAGATGGAATATCAGCAGTTGAACTCGTTAGAATTATCTGCTGAAGATTGGCGGAAAACGGCACAGTTAACGCTTTTGAAAGGTCAAAAAACAGAAATTTTGCAAGCTAATCATCAGATGACACCAGACGGCTTGGCGTTTTTATTTGCGTATTTACTTGAGCAGTTAACCTCAGAACAAAAAACGTTGACTTTGTACGATAATGCTCTTGGAATGGGGAATTTGCTTTTTGCGGTGATGAATCAGCTAGAGTTAGCGGGGAAAAATGTGCAAGGAGCAGGAAGTGAAGTAGATGATGCTCTGATTGCTGTGGCAGAAATTAATAGTATGCTTATGGATAAGACGGTTGAATTGTATCTTCAGGACGGTTTGACGGAAATTTCGTCTTTTGCACCAGATATTGTCCTTTCGGATTTCCCGATTGGGTATTATCCGAACGATGAAAAGTCAAAAGAGTTCAAGGTGTTTGAAAGTGGCGAACATACTTACGCACATCATTTATTGCTAGAAAGTGCAATGAAACAAGTGAAAAAAGGCGGTTTTGGGCTGTTTCTTTTGCCGCAGGATTTGTTTTTGAGTGAGCAAGCGAACAACCTGAAACAATGGCTTGTCGAGGAAGTTTACTTGCAAGCGGTGATTCAATTGCCAGAAACGCTTTTCCAAACAAAAGGACGGCAAAAAAGTCTTTACTTGTTCCAACGAAAAGGCGAAAACGCAAAACAACAAGAGGTTTTTGCTTATCATTTAACAAGTCTGAGTGAGAAAGGAATATTAGCGAAATTCTTGCGAGCATTTGTGAAATGGAAAAACGATTTCACAAAAATATAAAAAATAGATGACAGAATGGTTGAAACCTGTTACAATTTGGAAGTGTCAACATAATTTTACATGGAGAAATGTGGTTATGAACGGCTATATTTTAGTTAGAGAGAGGAAATTCACATGTCAAAAACAATTGCAATCAATGCTGGAAGCTCAAGTTTGAAGTGGCAACTTTACAATATGCCAGAGGAGGAAGTCATTGCGAAAGGAATCGTAGAAAGAATTGGGTTAAATGATTCTATTTTCACGGTGAAATATGGCGACGGACAAAAATTTGAAAAAGTAGAAGATATTCCAACGCACGAACTTGCGGTGCAAATGCTCTTAGATGAATTAATCAATCTTAATATCCTTGCATCTTACGATGAAATTACAGGTGTAGGTCATCGTGTGGTAGCAGGGGGTGAAATTTTCAAAGAATCTGTTGTGATTAGTGAGGAAGTTTTGAAAAAAATTGAGGATTTAGCAGAATTAGCACCACTTCACAATCCAGCAAATGCTGCGGGTATTCGTGCATTTAAAGCAATTTTGCCAGATATTACTTCTGTTGCAGTATTTGATACAGCGTTCCATTCTACAATGCCACCAGTAGCTTATCGTTACGCTATTCCAACGGAATACTACGAAAAATACGGAGCAAGAAAATATGGAGCACATGGAACGAGCCATATGTACGTTAGTCAAAAAGCAGCGGAAATGCTCGGAAAAGACATTGATGAAGTGAAAATTATCACGGCTCATATCGGAAACGGAGCATCTATTACAGCGGTTCGTCATGGGCGTTCAATTGATACTTCTATGGGATTCACACCACTTGCAGGAGTGATGATGGGAACGCGTTCTGGTGACATTGATCCGTCACTTATTCCGTTTCTCATGGAAAAAGAAGAGATTACTGATGTCAATGAAATGATTGAAGTATTAAACAAAAAATCTGGTTTGCTTGGTGTGAGTGATACATCTAGCGATATGCGTGACATTATTCAAGCACGCAAAGAAGGAAATGAAAAAGCACAACTTGCGTTTGAAGTGTTTACAGACCGTATTCGCAAATATATTGCACAATATTTTGCCGTGCTAAACGGAGCTGACGCAGTTGTTTTCACTGCAGGAATTGGCGAAAATTCAAATTGGGTGCGTACAGCAGTCATTGAAAAAATGAGCTGGTTTGGCATGGAAATTGACGAAAGCAAAAATGTTTTCGGTGTAGAAGGGGACATTTCAACACCAGATTCTAAAGTAAAAGTGCTAGTTATCCCGACAGACGAGGAACTTGTGATTGCTCGTGATGTGGAGAGGTTGAAACGGTTTGAGTAAGCGTTGAGAGAAAAGGAAAAAAGATGAAAAAATGGGACGGACATACACATACAGAATATTGCCCGCATGGTACGATTGATGATACGGAGCGTTTAGTTCTTCGAGCAATTGAGCTTGGTTTTGAGAAATACTCGATTACAGAGCATGGTCCACTTCCAACTAGTTTTTTTGAAGTTGCGAGTGGTGCACAAGATGCCATTGACACTGCTGGCATTGCATGGAGTGATTGGGAGCATTATTTGAAAAAAATGCTCCGCTTAAAAGAAAAATACAAGCATGATATAGAAATTACCGTTGGTGTCGAACTTGATTATTTAGCTGATTTCGAGGAGGATACACGAGAGTTTCTAGCAGAGTATGGCGTGTACTTAGAAGAAAGTATTTTGTCTGTTCACTTCTTAAATGGAGTAGGTGGCTTGCGTGCGATTGATTATTCAGCAGAAGATTATCATGAGGGAATTTTGACGTATTACGGAGATTTCCAATCTGCTCAAGAAGAATATTTACGCATGGTGCAAAAGAGTATTCAAGCTGATTTAGGCAAGTATAAGCCTAAGCGTATTGGGCATATTAGTTTGGCAAGAAAATTCTTTCGTTCCTATACAAATGAAAACACCGATTTTTCCGCAAAGTGTCATGCTTATTATCAAGAAATTTTTAATGAGTTAAGAAAAAAACAGCTCCAAATTGATTTCAATATGGCAGGACTTTTCAAGGAAAATTGTTTAGAAATGTACCCGCCAGTTGAGATTTTGAAACAGTACGGGCAAGGAGTGAAACTTGTCTATGGCTCGGATAGCCATGACCTGCAAGATGTTGGACGTGGATATGAAGAGTTTTTAAGTGTTGTGAACTTGAAGTAAATAGAAAAAACTGCATAAAATCAACGATTGAGCGTCTGATTTTATGCAGTTTTTCTATTTTTGCTAGTTTGGTCTTAGGTTTATTGCCCTTGCTATTTGTATTTTGAGAGTTTTTTAAATGTACTTTTTGGCAATCCTACCTCGCCACTAAAGTCTCCACAACCTCTTCTTTTCCGACAATCACAACATTCACCATATTCGTAAACAAACCATGCTCTACCACACCGACAGTTTTGCTCAATTCATCAGACAGAGCAAGAGGTTCTTTGATTTTTCCTAAGTGTAAATCAATAATGTAATGCCCACCGTCAGTGGTGAGTTTTTCGTTTTTGTTCATACGAAAAGTTGGATTATAACCTTTATCTTCAAACAAACGGAAAAGATTTTCGCTACCATATTTTACGACTTCGACAGGGAGCGGAAATTCACCGAGATAGTTGACCATTTTGCTTTTATCCACTATCCAAATGACACGTTTAGCGTAGCTTGCGACAATTTTTTCAAACAAAAGAGCAGCACCGCCACCTTTTATCCCTTGAAAATCTGCAGAAATTTCATCAGCTCCGTCAATTACGACATCGACGAAAGGTACTTCATCAATTTCTTTTAGCGGAATACCAAGCGATTTCGCAAGTTTTGTTGTTTCGTTACTCGTTGTCACGCCAACAATATTTAAATTTTCTTCACGAACACGGCGAGCGACTTCTTCAATCATATGCCGAGCAGTGCTACCTGTTCCGAGTCCAACAATCATTCCGTCCTTTATATACTTTGCAGACTCAATTCCGACTTTCTTTTTCAATTCTTCTTGGTTCATGGTGAATGCTCCTTTATTGTGCTAATAGATTCCAACTTCTATTATATAGGAAAATGAAAGGTTGTTCTCTATAAAAATGTAAAAAAGAAGAAATTTTTTTCAACATAACAATTGACACTGCTATATTCACGTGTTAAAATGTTCTTTGTGCGTAGCATTTGGTCTTTTGTTTGCAAGTCATGCAAAAGACGTGCTGACAGATGTGAAGCTTTATCTCATAGGGATTGAACCCTATATTTTAATTTTGCCAGAAAATGAACCACCTGGATGTGTGGGTCTAGGCAGACCAATTTTATAAGGAGGATTTCAAGGAAATGCCTACAATTAACCAATTAGTGCGTAAAGGCCGTAAATCAAAAGTTGAAAAATCTAACTCACCAGCTTTGAACAAAGGCTATAACAGCTTTAAAAAAGTTCAAACAAACGTAAACTCACCACAAAAACGTGGGGTTGCAACTCGTGTGGGAACAATGACACCGAAAAAACCGAACTCAGCGTTGCGTAAATACGCTCGTGTACGTTTGTCAAACCTTATCGAAGTGACAGCTTACATTCCAGGTATCGGACACAACTTGCAAGAACACAGCGTGGTATTATTGCGTGGTGGACGTGTAAAAGACTTACCAGGGGTACGTTACCACATCGTTCGTGGAGCACTTGATACAGCAGGTGTTACAGACCGTAAACAATCTCGCTCTAAATACGGAACGAAAAAACCTAAAAAATAAGCGATAGCTTTTCTTGATAAGAACGAAATCACAAGGAGGAAAAACATTGAACGAAGTCGAAATGCGAAGCATTTCAGCGTAGAGAAATGTTTTTGCGAAGAGTGTCTTGAGTCTGCGGCAGCAGACCGAAACGAAGTTTCGCTTTGAACGCAGTTCAAAGTAAGACACGATAAGCAACCACTCCTTAGAGAACACAAAAAAATAAAACTACATTAAGAATTAATTAACAAGGAGGAAAAACATTGAACGAAGTCGAAATGCGAAGCATTTCAGCGTAGAGAAATGTTTTTGCGAAGAGTGACTTGAGTCTGCGGCAGCAGACCGAAACGAAGTTTCGCTTTGAACGCAGTTCAAAGTAAGACACGATAAGCAACCACTCCTTAGAGAACACAAAAAAATAAAACTACATTAAGAATTAATTAACAAGGAGGAACTTGGAATGTCTCGTAAAGGACAAGCACCAAAACGTGAAGTATTACCAGATCCGTTATATAACTCTAAACTTGTTACACGTTTAATCAACCGTGTAATGTTAGACGGAAAACGTGGTGTTGCATCAAACATCATCTATAAAGCATTTGAACAAGTAAAAGAAACAACTGGGAATGATCCATTAGAAGTATTTGAACAAGCAATGGAAAACATTATGCCAGTTCTTGAAGTAAAAGCTCGCCGTGTTGGGGGTTCTAACTATCAAGTGCCAATCGAAGTACGTCCAGAACGTCGTACGACACTTGGACTTCGTTGGTTGGTAAACTACGCTCGTTTGCGTGGTGAACACACAATGCAAGAGCGTCTTGCAAAAGAAATCATGGATGCTGCAAACAACACAGGAGCATCAGTGAAAAAACGTGAAGATACACACAAAATGGCAGAAGCGAACCGTGCGTTTGCTCATTACCGTTGGTAAGATTTTGTGGTTTGCTGTAAGTGATACACAACTTGCACATTTCTTAACAAATACAAATAAAAAAGGGGCTGTGGCGTTTTGCCCTAGTCCTTTTTTTATCGACATCATAAGATTTTCTTTTGCCTACTTGCTTTAAAAAGTTCAAGAAGTGTCTTAGGACGTCTATGTGATATAATAAAAAAGTAAAAATTTTTTCCGAATAAGGAAGTAAAAACAAAAGGAGAATAACACTCATGGCACGCGAATTTTCATTAGAAAAAACTCGTAATATTGGTATCATGGCACACGTTGATGCAGGGAAAACAACTGCAACAGAACGTATCCTGTACTATACTGGTAAAATCCACAAAATCGGTGAAACTCACGAAGGAGCTTCACAAATGGACTGGATGGAACAAGAACAAGAACGTGGTATTACAATCACTTCTGCTGCAACAACAGCACAGTGGAAAGGATACCGAGTAAACATCATTGACACACCGGGACACGTAGACTTCACAATTGAAGTACAACGTTCACTTCGTGTATTGGATGGTGCGGTAACAGTTCTTGACTCACAATCTGGTGTAGAACCACAAACTGAAACAGTTTGGCGTCAAGCAAATGAATACAAAGTTCCACGTATTGTATTCTGTAACAAAATGGATAAAATCGGTGCAGACTTCTTGTACTCAGTATCTACTTTGCATGACCGTTTGAACGCAAATGCTCATCCAATCCAAATTCCAATTGGAGCTGAAGATGACTTCACAGGATTGATTGACCTTGTAAAAATGAAAGCTGAAATTTACACAAATGACCTTGGAACTGATATTGAAGAAACAGACATTCCAGCTGACTATGTTGAATTGGCAAACGAATGGCGTGAAAAACTTATCGAGGCAGTGGCGGACACTGACGAAGATTTGATGATGAAATTCTTGGAAGGTGAAGAAATCACTGAAGAAGAATTGAAAGCTGCTATCCGTAAAGCGACAATCGACGTAGACTTCTTCCCAGTTCTTGCAGGTTCTGCGTTTAAAAATAAAGGGGTTCAATTAATGCTTGATGCTGTGCTTGACTACTTGCCAGCACCAACAGACATTGAAGCAATCAAAGGGATTGACCCTAAAACTGAAGAAGAAACAACTCGTCCAGCAAGTGACGAAGAACCATTTGCCTCACTTGCATTTAAAGTAATGACTGACCCATTCGTAGGACGTTTAACATTCTTCCGTGTTTACTCAGGTGTGCTAGATAGCGGTTCTTACGTTTTAAATGCCTCAAAAGGTAAAAAAGAACGTATCGGACGTATTCTTCAAATGCACGCAAACACTCGTCAAGAAATTGACCGTGTATTCTCTGGAGATATTGCAGCAGCAGTTGGTTTGAAAGATACAACAACAGGAGACACATTGTGTGATGAAAAATCACCAGTAATCTTGGAATCTATTGAGTTCCCAGAACCAGTTATCCAAGTTGCCGTTGAACCAAAATCAAAAGCTGACCAAGATAAAATGGGTATTGCTTTGCAAAAACTTGCGGAAGAAGATCCGTCATTCCGTGTTGAAACAAACGTGGAAACTGGAGAAACAGTTATCTCTGGTATGGGTGAGTTGCACCTTGACGTACTTGTTGACCGTATGCGTCGTGAGTTCAAAGTAGAAGCAAACGTAGGTGCTCCTCAAGTATCTTACCGTGAAACATTCCGTGCACCAATGGTACAAGCGGAAGGTAAATTCGTTCGTCAGTCTGGTGGTAAAGGTCAATACGGTCACGTATGGGTTGAATTTACACCAAACGAAGAAGGAAAAGGATTCGAGTTTGAAAATGCAATCGTTGGTGGTGTGGTTCCTCGTGAATACATTCCAGCAGTTGAAAAAGGATTGCGTGAATCTATGGATAACGGTGTGCTTGCTGGTTACCCAATGGTTGACATTAAAGCAAAACTTTATGATGGTAGCTACCACGATGTCGATTCAAATGAAACGGCGTTCCGTGTAGCCGCATCTATGGCATTGAAAGCTGCAGCGAAAAAAGCAAATCCAGTAATTCTTGAGCCTATGATGAAAGTAACAGTTACTGTTCCAGAAGAATATCTTGGAGATATTATGGGACACGTTACAGCTCGTCGTGGACGTGTTGAAGGTATGGAAGCACATGGGAACAGCCAAATCGTTAATGCGATTGTTCCGCTTGCTGAAATGTTTGGATATGCAACAACACTTCGTTCTGCAACACAAGGTCGTGGTACATTCATGATGGTATTTGACCACTACGAAGATGTACCAAAATCTATCCAAGAAGAAATCATCAAGAAAAATGGCGGCAACGCATAATTGATAACAGCCCTCTGCATTTTGCAGGGGGTTTTGCTGATTATTTTTAGCGTTTTAGTGTAAAATGGATATAGACACTAAGTTAAAAATGATAAAAATGGAGGGAATTTTATGCCAACTTATTTAGAAGAACGTGCAGAAGTGATTTTGCAAGAAGCACAAGCTGTAACGCTTGCCTCAATTGCTGAGGAAGGGTATCCAAGACCTATGGCAATGACGAAAATATTTTCTAAAGGGATTCAAGAAATTTATTTTGAAACGGTGGAACGTGCGGAAGGTCCAACGAAAGTCAAACAATTTCTTGCCAACAATAAAGCAGGGCTTGAATTTCATAAAGGAAATGACACGGTAACAATTTTTGGTGAAATCGAAGTCATTGATGACAAAGCAACAATAGAGGAAATTCGCTCGCTTGCCAAAAAAGTCTATTTCCAAAATGCAGAACGTGAAAATTATCGTTTGCTGAAATTCACGGCAAAACGTGCATTATTTGCGATAGACGGACAATTTAAACGTCAGGAATATTAAGAGGGTTGTGATACTACTAGACTTCTGTCCTTCGTTGTTAGATAAAAAAGGAACCTTTTGAGAAAGTAAGGTTCCTTTTTTTTTATTTCAATATGGATACATCTAAAAACTATTTTTTTCTAACTATTTATAGTATGATTATTGAATAAAAAACTCTCGATAATTTGAGTGGATAGGTGGTTAGAATGAAGTGGAATGAGGAAAGACGTGAAGAAAGAGAACGTAAATTTAAGGAGAGGTTTTTAGAAAGTTTTCCAGGTGAGAATGACGGAACAATCGAAGAAAAATGGCAAAAATTTCAAGGGCAAATTAAAAAGCGGGAGAAAAGTCGACGAAGAAGATTGCGTGAACATTTAGAAGTGTTTACAGATGCGATTGTGGCGATTATTATCACGGTAATGGTGCTTGAAATTCCGATTCCAGAGGAAAGTAGCTATGCTGCGTTTTTGAAAGCAATAGGGATTTTTTTGATTAGCTTTTTTATCGTGGCGAATTTTTGGTACGAGCAACACAAAATGTTTGCCGATATTGAGGAATTAAACGAGCGGATTTTATTGCTAGATATGCTCTTTATCGCAGGTTTATGTTTAATTCCACTTTTTACCAAGTGGATGATGAGTGAAGTGACGAGCTTTTCAGTGATGAATTATGGTGTGGTGTATCTCATTGTTAATGCGAGTTTGGATAGAATGTCGCATTTGATTATGCGTGAACATTTTGTTAATGATGAAAAGCGTGGAAAAGTATTTCAAATTTACTCTTTGTCACATTTTCTGTTGCTTGTAGGGTTGAATATTTCCATTCTGCTGTTTGCCTTTTATCATCCCAAAATCGCTCATTGGCTTTATATCACACTTCCAATCGCCTCTTTTGTCCTCGGAACGAGAAATAGCAATCGAGAAAGGGAGAGTTTTGTGCATGATTTTTCAAGAGAGAAAAAAGAGGGAGGTGTTTAGATGTACAATAGAAAAAATGTAAAAGATTGGATTGTGCGATTTGCAAAAGGAGTCGTTATCGCCCTAGGATTTATTTTGTCGGGGGTATCAGGTGGTGTTTTGACGGCGATTCTTGGGATTTACGAAAGAATGTTGCGATTCATGGCACATTTTCGTGAAAATTTCAAAGAAAATTTCCTCTTGAATTTTTGTTTGAACATTTCCAAATGATTGTGCTTTTTGGGGGGCAGGAGCGATTGTAGGAACACTTCTGTCGCTTTTCAAAGAGTCTGTTTCAAAAAGTAATCGAGATGTATTTGATTTTGCGTGTCTAGCGATTACGTTTGTAGCGGGTGTATTTTTGCCGATTGCGATTGGTGGCGTTTTGGCAATGCTTTTGTTTTCAAAAGGAATGGAATATTTCATTCAAACGGCACATTCCAGAGTGTACCCTTTTATTTTAGGACTTGTCATTGCAAGTACGGTCTTAATCCTTGTTCCAAATCCTTATGCAACGGAAGCGATTCGTTATGAGAATGTTACTTTTATTACAGTTTTGTTAAGTGTTTTGTTGTTTATCGCGGGGGTATTGCTACGATTCTGGATGAGTAAGTTAGAAGAAAAATACAAATAGTAAAAGAACGTAGCTATTACTTTTAAAATAGGTGCGTTTTTTAGTTAAGAAATATTTAAGAAATAACTCTGTAAAAAACTTGTAACATAAGAAATAATATGTCATAATATCACTTGTAAGATTTATTCAAAGACGCTCCGTACGCAAGCGAGTAAAGGAGGAGAAGTGAAAGGAAAGGGTTTGGCGTACAAAAGGGAATGAAAATCTCGAAAAAACAAAAAATCACGAAGTGATTTCGCAGAAAAGACTTTGAACGGACGAAGTTCGTGAATGACCCCGCTTGGACGTAGCGAAGCGTAGGTCAAGTTTCTGCGAAATCACGAAGTGATTTCGCAGAAAGGAGAGAAAAAAATGCTACAAAAAGGGAAAATCAAAAAAGTATTGCTATTTACAGCAGTAGTAGGGTTAACCGCCGTTTTAGGTGCTTGCGGGCAAAAAGGAAAAAGCTCGGCAGGGAAAGAGGAGTTCAAAACAAGCGTGAAGAAAAAAGAAACAACTAGCACTTCGACGAATCAAGAAGTGAAAAAGGAGGTGAAGAATGAGGAGGAAAAACAAGAAGTAACACCTGTTTCAACAGAAAAACCGAAAGAAGAAGTTGTGCAAAGAACGAAAGAAATGGAAGATTTTATTTTTATTATGAAAAACGGTCAGGAGATACAAAATAAGATGGGAGAATTGACGAATGACTATTTTCCTCTTGGGTACTACCTGACAGAAGAAGATATCGAAAAAAGTGGTTTTTCAGCAGATGAAGCTGATAAAGTAAAACTTACATTAGCGTTTTACGGGCAATTGCAGGAAGTAAAACCCGGGAATAAATGGTTGCTTGAGCAATATGGAGAAAGAGAGATTGATTCGGATGAATTGAGTAGTCAGTTTTGGGCTGGAAGTTTTGCATCGCTTGAGCCAGAGTTGAAACCATACTTGGCTCAAATTCGAGTTAGAACTAAGTATAAGGAAGATTATCCGGAAGATTATCAGAAAAAAATAGCGGAAGTCATGAATCTTGATAGAATATTGGGAAAAAGAAATGAAATGAGTGCGAAATGGGAGGAAATAAAGGGGGAGAAGGCTGATTTTGGGATTCAAACAGCGAATTTTACAGAGGAAGATGTAGAAAATACAAGCTATACACGTGAAGAACTTGAAAAAATCTATGTAGCATTCAAGATTTATGATGAAATGCAAAAAGATGTTGCAGGAAAACAATGGTTAACAGAAAACGAGGTAGCTGAGAATATTTCTACTGAAGTGCTTAGAGAGAAGTTGAAAAAAGGAGCGTTTACATTTATAAGAAGAGGGTATCAAGAGTATCTATAAAAAATTTAAAAATTTATGAGGAGGACAACAAAATGTCACAAAAAGGAAAAATCAAAAAAGTATTGCTATTTGCAGCAGTAGTAGGGTTAACTGCCGTTTTAGGTGCTTGCGGGCAAAAAGGAAAAAGCTCAGCAGGGAAAGAGGAGATCAAAACAAGCGTGAAGAAAAAAGAAACAACTAGCACTTCGACGAGTCAAGAAGTGAAAAAGGAGGTGGAGAACGACAAACAAGAAGTAACACCTGTTTCAACAGAAAAACCGAAAGAAGAAGTTGTGCAAAGAACGAAAGAAATGGAAGATTTTATTTTCCTTATGAAAAATGCTCAAGCAATCTATGATAAGACATATGAAATGTGGAATGGAGTATTTGAAATAGGTAGCCAAACTGTCGGGATTCCAGAAGAGAAAATCGCTAAAACAGGTTATTCACAAGAGGAAGTCGAAATTTTTATAACGACATACCATTTATACTCTTCAAATCTAACAAATAATAAACTAGGGAAGAAATGGTTAGTAGAAAACTATGGAGAACGAGAAATAAATGGAGAATCTCTCTTGAATCAGCTTTGGAATGGCGATTTTGCACCGCTAAAAGCAGAAGTACAAACGTATTTTGAACAATATAAACCAGTCAATCCAGAAGAAAGCGGGGGAAATACGGCAGAATTGAATCGTTTTTATCGAGTGTTGCAAATGAGTAAGGAAATGGAAGTTAAGAGAGTGGAATTAATGGGGGAAGTTACGAACTCAGGAAAGCAAACTGCTGGAATTTCAGATGAAAAGGTAGAGAAAACAGGTTTCACTCGTGAACAATTGGAAAAAGTTTTAACAGCGTTACAAGTATATGATGACCTTCGGAAAAATGATGTAGGGAAGAAATGGTTAAGTGAACAGATTGAAGACTTATCAATTTCAGGGGAGAAATTAAGAGAGAAAGTCTTGAATGGTAGAATTTCAGGTCGTGCTGAGGGAATGGTAAAATATTTATAAAAAATCACTAAATTTTTATGAAACTTTCTTATCTTTTTGGAGATAGGAAAGTTTTTTTCACGTTTTTATATTAAGATAATGGAAAAGTGTGAAGGAGAATAGTATGAAGAAATTAGTAAAAATTGTCGGGTGTTTTGTTGCATTCGGAGTGCTTTATGCTTGTGTAATGTTTGGTTTGATATTGAGTGATACGAAAAGTGTGGCGGCACCTCATGCGGATAAAATGTTGATTTTAGGTGCGGGAGTGTTTGGGAAAACACCAAGTGAGGCTCGTCCTTCGCCTGTTTTAAAAGAAAGATTAGATACGGCACTTCTTTATTTGAAGAAAAATCCAGAAACGAAAGTCATCGTCTCTGGTGGTCAAGGAGTAGATGAACCAATTAGTGAGGCGGAATGTATGGAAAATTATTTGATTTTGCACGGTATTGCACCAACGCATATCATCAAAGAAGAGAAATCACGAGATACGGTGCAAAATATGAAAAACTCTAAAAAGTGGATAGAAAAAGGGGAGAGCGTTGCGATTGTAACGAATGATTTTCACACGTTTCGCTCGAAAATGTTGGCAAGGCGATGTGGGGTGGAAAATGCAAGTTTAGAATCTGCTCCGAGTACAACGGCTGTTACTCCGATTAATTATTGTCGAGAAGTTTTAGCGTTGGGGTATGCTTTGATATTTGATCGTTAATTTTAGAGGTGTCTTTAAGAAAGCTGAGGGCTGGAACTTGGCTTTTTCTTTTTGAAATCTTAAAGAAATTTTAAAGAAAAAAACACGAATAATACGCAGGGTTTCCATAACAACTCGCCCGAGAGTGTCGGATTAAAAAAGAAAAACAAGGTATAAACCTTGATATATTAAGGTTTTCTAGTTGTTTTCAGAAAAAAATCCGAACATTTTCATTATGAAAGAAAAATAGAGAGAGAAAAAATTGGATAGAAAGATAGAGAAAATCGAGAAATCAATTAAAAAGACTTGCACTTAACTATAAAAGATGATAAGATAGCTAAGGTGTCTTTTCAGAAGGCTGAAAAACAAGCACTGCACGGAAGAAATTTTCGTGCGGCTATGAAGTAGGAGGTTGCGACACACCCGGTTGCATTGCCACGCAACCTATGTCGGTTTTCCTATGGAGCTAAGCCTATTTTCAAAATAGACGAAGGAGGTAACAAGATGGCAAAGCAAAAAATTCGTATTCGTTTAAAAGCGTATGAACACCGTATTTTAGACACAGCTGCGGATAAGATTGTGGATACAGCAAAGCGTACAGGTGCAGGTGTGAGTGGTCCAATTCCACTTCCAACAGAACGTAGCCTTTACACAATCATTCGTGCGACTCACAAGTACAAAGACTCTCGTGAGCAATTCGAAATGCGTACACACAAACGTCTGATTGACATTGTGAACCCTACGCCAAAAACAGTTGACGCTTTGATGAAACTTGATGTTCCAAGTGGTGTCAATATCGAAATCAAACTTTAATCTAAGAGAAAAATGGAGGTGTACTCATGACCAAAGGAATCTTAGGGAAAAAAGTGGGAATGACTCAAATCTTTACAGAATCAGGTGAATTGATTCCAGTAACTGTTGTAGAAGCAACACCAAACGTTGTTTTGCAAGTGAAAACTGTTGAAAATGACGGTTACGAAGCAGTTCAAGTTGGTTACCAAGATATGCGTGAAGTATTGAGTAACAAACCTGCGAAAGGTCATGTTGCGAAAGCAAACACGGCTCCTAAGCGCTTCATTCGTGAATTCAGAAATGTTGAGCTTGGAGAGTATGAAGTAGGAAAAGAAATAACAGTAGAAACATTCCAAGCAGGCGACATTGTGGATGTAACAGGTACGACAAAAGGGAAAGGATTCCAAGGTGTTATCAAACGTCATGGTCAATCTCGTGGTCCTATGGCTCACGGTTCTCGTTATCACCGTCGTCCAGGTTCAATGGGTCCTGTGGCACCAAACCGTGTATTCAAGAATAAAAAACTTGCTGGTCGTATGGGTGGCAATCGTGTAACGATTCAAAACCTTGAGATTGCAAAAGTAATCGCAGACAAAAACGTTATCCTTATCAAAGGAAATGTTCCAGGTGCGAAAAAATCATTGATTACTATCAAATCAGCAGTTAAAGCTGGAAAATAATCGAAAAAGGAGGGAACTTTAGGAAATGGCAAACGTAGCATTATTCAAACAAGACGGTTCAAAAGCCGGAGAAGTTACATTGAACGATGCGGTATTTGGAATTGAACCAAATGAAGCAGTAGTTTTTGACGTAATTCTTAGCCAACGTGCGAGCAAACGTCAAGGAACACACGCTGTAAAAAACCGTAGTGCAGTTTCTGGCGGCGGTCGCAAACCGTGGCGTCAAAAAGGAACTGGGCGTGCTCGTCAAGGTTCTATCCGTAGCCCGCAATGGCGTGGCGGAGGAATCGTATTTGGACCAACTCCTCGCAGTTATGCGTTCAAATATCCTCAAAAAGTTCGCCAATTGGCATTGAAATCTGTTTACTCAAGTAAAGTAGCAGAAGAAAAATTGGTTGCAATTGAAACATTAAGTTTTGATGCACCAAAAACAAAAGAATTTCAACAGGTTTTATCAAATCTGAATGTAGATTCAAAAGTTCTTGTTATCGTAGAAAACGCAGGAAATGAAACAGCTGAAAAATCAGCTCGCAACCTTCCAAAAGTAGCATTTACAACTGCACAAAGTGCAAGCGTACTTGATATTGCAAATGCGGATAAAGTAATCGTAACAAAAGCTGCAATCTCTGAAATTGAGGAGGTTCTTGCATAATGAATTTATTAGACGTAATCAAAAAACCAGTCATTACTGAAGCAAGTATGCTTGCGATTGACGAGAAAAAATACACTTTCTTAGTTGACGTAAAAGCAAACAAAACTTTGGTAAAACAAGCGGTTGAAGCAGCGTTTGATGGTGTGAAAGTTGAAAAAGTGAACATCATGAACGTGAAACCTAAGAAAAAACGTGTAGGTAAATACGCAGGTTACACAAAGAAAAAACGCAAAGCAATCGTAACTCTTACAGAAGACTCAAAAGACATCGAGATCTTTTCTGCTGAATAATAATATAGGAGGGAAAAGACGTGGCGATTAAAAAGTACAAACCGACCTCAAATGGTCGCAGAAACATGACAGGTTCTGACTTCGCTGAAATCACAACGAACAAACCTGAAAAAAGTTTGCTTGAGCCATTGAAGAAAAATGCTGGTCGTAACAACAACGGTCGCATTACTGTTCGTCACCATGGTGGTGGACACAAGCGTCAATACCGCTTGGTAGACTTCAAACGTAACAAAGACGGTATCAAAGCAATCGTAAAAACTATCGAGTATGATCCAAACCGTAGTGCAAACATTGCACTTATCGTGTATGCTGACGGTGTGAAATCTTACATCCTTGCTCCAAAAGGTTTGGAAGTAGGAATGGAAGTTTACTCTGGAGTAGATGCAGATATTAAAGTAGGAAATACACTTCCACTTGCAAATATCCCAGTTGGTACTGTGATTCACAACATCGAAATGAAACCAGGTAAAGGTGGACAATTAATCCGTTCTGCTGGAACAAGCGCTCAATTGCTTGGTACAGAAGGAAAATACGTGTTAATTCGTTTGAACTCTGGTGAAGTTCGTATGATTCTTGCTGCTTGTCGTGCAACAATCGGAACTGTTGGGAATGAACAACACAGCCTTATCAATATTGGTAAAGCAGGACGTTCTCGTTGGTTAGGCAAACGCCCAACTGTACGTGGTTCTGTAATGAACCCGAACGATCACCCACACGGTGGTGGTGAAGGTAAAGCACCAATCGGACGTAAAGCACCAGTTTCACCTTGGGGTCAACCAGCTCTTGGGTACAAAACTCGTAACAAAAAAGCGAAATCTGACAAACTTATTGTTCGTCGTCGCAACACTAAATAATCTATTATTTAGACCAAACAGCCAGCCTAACCTTAGCAGTTAGTGTGGTACAAAATTAAATGGAGGTCAAACACAATGAGCCGTAGTTTGAAAAAAGGGCCTTTCGCTGATGAACATTTGTTGAAAAAAGTGGAAGCTCAAGCAAACGCAGAGAAAAAACAAGTAATCAAAACTTGGTCTCGCCGTTCAACAATTTATCCATCATTTGTTGGATTGACTATTGCAGTTTATGACGGACGCAAACACGTTCCAGTGTATATCCAAGAGGATATGGTAGGTCACAAACTTGGAGAATTTGCTCCAACTCGTACTTACAAAGGTCATGCTGCAGACGACAAGAAAACTAGACGTTAATTTTATAGGAGGCTATTATGTCAGAACAAATTTTATCTGCCAAAGCAACTGCGAAAACAGTTCGCGTTTCTCCTCGTAAAGCTCGTCTTGTAGTGGACTTGATTCGAGGCAAACAAGTTGCCGAAGCAATTTCAATTTTGAAATTTACACCAAATAAAGCAGCGGGTATTGTAGAAAAAGTGTTAAACTCTGCAATCGCAAATGCTGAAAATAACTTCGACTTAGATGTTGAAAACTTATTCGTGAGCGAAGTATTTGTAAACGAAGGACCAACAATGAAACGTTTCCGTCCTCGTGCAAAAGGTTCTGCTTCACCAATTAACAAACGTACTTCTCACATTACTGTGGTTGTTACGGAGAAATAAAGGAGGTTTTACTAGTGGGTCAAAAGGTACATCCAATTGGCATGCGTGTAGGTATCATCCGTGATTGGGATGCAAAATGGTATGCAGAAAAAGATTATGCGGACTTCCTACATGAAGACTTACGCATTCGTAAATATGTCCAAACCAAACTTCGTGATGCGGCAATTTCTACAATCGAAATCGAACGTAGCACAAACCGTGTAAACGTAAGCTTGCACACTGCAAAACCTGGTATGGTTATTGGTAAAGGCGGAAGCGAAGTTGATGCATTACGCAAAAACTTAAACAAAATGACTGGTAAAAATGTTCACATTAACATCGTGGAAATCAAAAAACCAGATTTAGATGCAAAATTGGTCGGCGAAGGAATCGCTCGTCAATTAGAAAACCGTGTGGCGTTCCGTCGTGCTCAAAAACAAGCAATCCAACGTACAATGCGTGCTGGAGCGAAAGGAATCAAAACACAAGTAAGTGGTCGTTTGAACGGTGCAGATATTGCCCGTGCTGAAGGATATTCTGAAGGGACTGTTCCACTTCATACACTTCGTGCAGACATCGACTACGCTTGGGAAGAAGCTGACACTACTTATGGAAAACTAGGTGTAAAAGTCTGGATTTACCGTGGTGAAATTCTTCCAACTAAAAAGAAAGCTGAGAAAGGAGGAGAGTAATCTATGTTAGTACCAAAACGTGTAAAACACCGTCGTGAGTTCCGTGGAAAAATGCGCGGGGAAGCAAAAGGTGGAAAAGAAGTTGCTTTTGGTGAATGGGGTCTTCAAGCCGTAGACTCTCATTGGATTACAAACCGCCAAATCGAAGCGGCACGTATCGCCATGACGCGTTACATGAAACGTGGTGGGAAAGTATGGATTAAAATCTTCCCTCACAAATCATATACAGCTAAAGCAATTGGTGTACGTATGGGTTCTGGTAAAGGGGCTCCTGAAGGATGGGTAGCACCTGTGAAACGTGGAAAAATCATGTTTGAAATCGCAGGCGTATCTGAAGAGGTTGCTCGTGAAGCACTTCGCCTTGCAAGCCACAAATTGCCAGTAAAAACAAAAATCGTAAAACGTGAGGAAGCGGGGGATAAATAATGACAATTAAAGATATTCGTGAATTATCATCTGCTGACTTAGCTCAAGAAGAAGCTAAATTGAAAGAGGAATTGTTCAATCTTCGCTTCCAATTGGCTACTGGTCAATTAGAAAACACTGCACGTATCAAAGAAGTGCGTAAAACAATTGCACGCATTAAAACAGTTATGCGTGAAAACGACAAATAATTGAAAGGAGCTTTCTCGCATGACTGAACGTAACAATCGTAAAGTATACCAAGGACGCGTGGTAAGTGACAAAATGGATAAAACCGTAACTGTTGCTGTTGAAACAAAAGTAAACCACAAAATCTACGGTAAACGTATGAACTATACAAAGAAATACAAAGTACATGATGAAAACAACGAAGCAAAAGTTGGCGACATCGTGCGTATCATGGAAACTCGTCCATTATCAGCTACAAAACGTTTCCGTTTACTCGAAATCGTTGAAAAAGCAGTAATCATCTAAGAGTTCCGTATAGATTGAAACAAAATCTGAAAGGAGGATTCACAAGTGATCCAAGCTGAAAGTCGTTTAAAAGTTGCTGATAACTCAGGTGCTCGCGAAATTCTTACTATCAAGGTTCTTGGTGGTTCAGGTAGAAAAACAGCGAACATTGGAGACATTATTGTTGCGACCGTAAAACAAGCTACTCCAGGTGGAGTTGTGAAAAAAGGTGATGTTGTAAAAGCGGTAATCGTTCGTACAAAATCTGGTGCACGTCGTACTGACGGAAGTTACATCAAATTTGACGAAAATGCTGCGGTAATCATCCGTGACGATAAATCTCCTCGTGGAACACGTATCTTCGGTCCTGTTGCGCGTGAATTGCGTGACGGAAACTTTATGAAGATTGTTTCCCTCGCACCAGAAGTGCTATAATTTCCAACACCAATGAAGGAGGTGCAAAAAAGTGTTCGTAAAAAAAGGTGACAAAGTTAAAGTAATCACAGGTAAAGACAAAGGAAAAGAAGGTGTAGTGCTTTCTGCTCTTCCTAAAAAAGATAAAGTGGTTGTTGAAGGTGTCAACAAAGTCAAAAAACACCAAAAACCATCTCAAGCGAACCCGAACGGCGGTATCGTCGAAATGGAAGCTGCTATTCACGTATCAAACGTGATGGTGCTTGACAAAAACGGCGTTGCAGGTCGCGTTGGTTACAAGATGGATGGCGACAAAAAAGTTCGCTACAACAAAAAATCTGGTGAAGTGCTAGATTAATTTGCAAGGAAAGGAGGCACTTTAAGTGGCTAACCGTTTAAAAGAAAAATATTCGGCTGAAGTAATTCCTACTTTGACTGAAAAATTTGGTTATACTTCTGTAATGCAAGTACCTAAAGTTGAAAAAATTGTTTTGAACATGGGTGTGGGAGATGCTGTAAGCAACTCTAAAAATCTTGACAAGGCAGTAGAAGAATTGGCGTTGATTGCTGGTCAAAAGCCATTAATCACAAAGGCAAAAAAATCTATCGCTGGCTTCCGTTTACGTGAGGGTATGCCAATCGGTGCAAAAGTAACATTGCGTGGAGAACGTATGTACGAATTCCTAGATAAATTGGTTTCTGTTGCATTACCACGTGTACGTGACTTCCATGGGGTTTCTAAAAAGGCATTTGACGGTCGTGGAAACTACACATTGGGTGTGAAAGAACAATTAATCTTCCCTGAAATTGATTATGATTTGATTGATAAAGTTCGTGGGATGGATATCGTAATTGTTACAACTGCAAATACTGACGAAGAATCACGTGAACTATTGGCAGGCTTAGGAATGCCATTTGAAAAATAATAGGAGGCAAAATTCATGGCGAAAAAATCTATGATTGCAAAAAACAAGCGTCCAGCTAAGTTTTCTACGCAAGCATATACTCGTTGCGAACGTTGTGGACGTCCGCACTCTGTATATCGTAAATTCAAACTTTGCCGCGTTTGCTTCCGTGAACTTGCCTACAAAGGACAAATTCCGGGTGTGAAAAAAGCAAGCTGGTAATTTACACAACTCTAATAAAAGGAGGGTAACTCATCAATGGTCATGACAGATCCAATCGCAGACTTCTTAACGCGTATTCGTAACGCAAACATGGTTAAACATGATAGTTTTGAAGTTCCTGCATCAAAAATCAAACGTGACATCGCTGAAATCTTGAAAAAAGAAGGTTTCGTGAAGGATGTTGAATATATCGAGGATGACAAACAAGGCGTTATTCGCGTATTTATGAAATACGGACGTGACGGCGAACGTGTTATCACAAACTTGAAACGCATCTCTAAACCGGGTCTTCGCGTTTACGTGAAAAGTGCCGATGTACCAAAAGTATTGAACGGTTTAGGTATTGCGATTATTTCTACGAGTGAAGGTGTTGTAACAGACAAGGAAGCTCGTGCTAAAAACGTTGGCGGAGAAGTTCTAGCTTACGTTTGGTAAGATTTTTAACAAATTAAGGAGGTGCCTTAAGTGAGTCGTATTGGTAATAAAGTCGTTGAATTACCAGCAGGCGTTTCGTTTGAACAAAACGCAGGCGTTGTAACGGTAAAAGGACCAAAAGGCGAATTGTCACGTGCGTTAAGCTCTGATATTACTATCGAGCAAGACGGTACAACAGTTACGTTCACTCGTCCAAACGATACGAAAGAAATGAAAACAATTCATGGAACTACACGTGCTCTTTTCAACAATATGGTTGAAGGTGTAAGTGCTGGTTTCTCTAAAAAACTACAAATGATCGGGGTAGGGTACCGTGCACAATTACAAGGGAAAAAACTTGTATTGAGCGTAGGGAAATCTCACCCTGATGAAGTCGAAGCACCAGAAGGAATCACTTTTGAAGTAAACAACAATACTGAAATTACAGTATCAGGTATTTCAAAAGAAGTTGTAGGTGAAACTGCAGCATATATCCGTTCGCTTCGTTCTCCTGAACCTTATAAAGGGAAAGGGATTCGTTACGAGGGCGAATACGTTCGTCGTAAAGAAGGGAAAACTGGTAAATAATTTTAACAGTTTCTCTAAAATAGTGTATTCTCTCTTTCAAGCAATGTTCTATGAACAGCTTGAAAGGAAGAACTTACGCTTATTAACAAATTCAGCGAGATTCTCGCAATAAACCAAAAAACAAGAGGTGAAAATTGTGATTTCAAAACCAGATAAAAACAAAAAACGTCAAAAACGCCACATGCGTGTGCGTAATCACGTTTCTGGTACTGCTGAGCGCCCACGTTTAAATGTATTCCGCTCGAACAAAAACATCTACGCGCAAGTGATTGATGACGTAGCGGGTGTGACGCTAGCAAGTGCCTCTGCCTTAGATAAAGAAATTTCAGGTGGAACAAAAACTGAAGTTGCAGCTGCTGTTGGGAAATTAGTTGCAGAACGTGCAACTGCCAAAGGCATCAAAGTAGTAGTATTTGACCGTGGTGGATACCTCTACCATGGACGCGTAGCTGCTTTAGCTGAAGCTGCTCGTGAAAATGGATTAGAATTTTAATAGAAGGAGGAACACCATTCATGGTTTTTATCGATCCAAAAACATTAGATCTTGAAGACCGCGTTGTTGCCATTAACCGCGTAACAAAAGTTGTAAAAGGTGGACGTCGTCTACGTTTTGCTGCTCTTGTTGTCGTTGGTGACAAAAACGGTCACGTAGGATTTGGAACAGGGAAAGCTCAAGAAGTACCTGAAGCAATCCGTAAAGCAATTGAAGATGCGAAGAAAAACTTAATTGAAGTACCAACAGTTGGTACAACGATTCCTCACGAAGTAATCGGAGTATTCGGCGGTGGACGCATTTTGATGAAACCAGCCGTAGAAGGTTCTGGGGTTGCTGCAGGTGGACCTGTTCGTTCCGTATTGGAGCTTGCTGGTGTTGCAGATATTACTTCAAAATCACTTGGCTCAAACACACCTATCAACGTAGTTCGTGCAACAGTTGAAGGGTTAAAACAATTGAAAAAAGCTGAAGAGGTTGCTGCTTTGCGTGGCCTTTCAGTAGAACATTTTCAAGGGTAAGGAGGACGAATAAATGGCTGAAGTAAAAATTACATTAGTAAAATCACCAATTGGGCGTCCTGAAAACCAACGCATTACTGCTAAGACACTTGGTCTTACAAAAATGCACAAAACAGTTGTGAAACCTGACAATGCTGCCATTCGTGGTATGATTAACACGATTTCACACCTTGTGGACGTTGAAGAAGTAAAATAATTGATTCGAAAATTTAAGGAGGTGTGTGAACGCAATGAAACTTCATGAATTAAAAGCATCTGCTGGTAGCCGTAAAGTTCGTAACCGCGTAGGACGTGGAACATCATCTGGTAACGGTAAAACGAGTGGACGTGGCCAAAAAGGTCAAAAATCTCGTAGTGGTGGTGGCGTACGTCTTGGTTTTGAAGGTGGACAAACACCATTGTTCCGTCGTTTGCCAAAACGTGGATTTACTAACATTAACCGTAAAGAATACGCAATCGTAAGCCTTGATGTATTGAACCGCTTTGAAGAAGGTGCAATCATCAGTGCTGAAACTTTGAAAGAAGCTGGTTACGTGAAAGACGTAAAAGCTGGAATCAAAGTGCTTGCGACTGGTGAATTAAGTAAAAAAGTTACAGTAAAAGTAACAAAAATTTCAGAAGCTGCGAAAGAAAAAATCGAAGCTGCTGGAGGGACTGTTGAGGTGATCTAATGTTCAAGCTTTTAAAAGACGCTTTTAAAGTAAAAGACATTCGGTCAAAAATCTTATTTACTGTTTTTGTTCTTTTCGTATTCCGTCTTGGTGCGGCAATTACTGTGCCGGGTGTGGATGCGAAAGCATTAACCAAAATTGTAGACTTACCATTTGTCAGCATGTTAAACATGGTCAGCGGTGGTGGGTTGCAAAGTTTCTCTGTTTTCTCTATGGGGGTATCGCCATATATTACAGCGAGTATCGTCATTCAGCTTTTACAAATGGACATTGTGCCAAAATTTGTAGAGTGGAGCAAACAGGGAGAAGTTGGGCGTAAAAAATTGAATCAAGCGACACGTTATCTCACGTTAGTATTAGGTTTCGTCCAATCTATCGGGATAACAGCTGGATTCAACCAGCTTAGTCAATACGGTGATAAACTTGTTCCTAAAGCAACGGTTGAAACATATGTCGTAATCGGACTAATTCTGACTTGCGGTACGATGTTTGTTACTTGGCTTGGGGAAATGATTACGGATAAAGGAATTGGAAACGGGACTTCTATGATTATCTTTGGTGGTATCGTAGCGGGACTTCCAAAATCTGTTCATGATATTTACATTGACCATTTCGTAAATGGGAAAAATGCAGGTTCATGGCAATCTTATGCCTTTGTCGCTGTATTGTTGATTGCAATCATTATTATTGTGGCTGCAACAACATTCATGCAACAAGCAGAGCGTAAAATTCCTATCCAATACACAAAACGTGTTGCGGGTGCTCCGACAAGTAGCTATTTGCCACTGAAAGTAAATGCTGCTGGGGTTATCCCAGTAATCTTTGCATCAAGTTTTATCGCAACACCGAATGCAATTCTGCAATTCTTCGCTCAGAAAAATGCAGGAGCTGGCTGGTACAAGGTGATGACAGAAATCTTTAATTACAACACCATTCCCGGTGCAACGATTTATACGGTTCTGATTATTGCCTTTACATTCTTCTACGCATTTGTGCAAGTCAATCCTGAAAAATTGGCTGAAAATCTGCAAAAACAAGGCAGCTATATTCCACGAGTTCGTCCCGGAAAAGGAACGGAAGAATGGGTATCTCGCCTGTTAATGCGACTTTCAACAGTAGGTTCAATTTTCCTAGGACTTGTTGCTTTACTACCGATTGTGGCTGCAATGGCGTTCACTTTACCGAAATCTATCGGTCTAGGTGGAACAAGTTTGCTTATTGTAATCGGTGTGGCACTTGAGACAAGTAAACAACTAGAAGGTTTAATGCTAAAACGCAAATATGTCGGCTTTATCAATACAACAGCTGAGACAACAACTAAATAGATTGTTAAATAATAACAAAGATAAAAATAGTTCCAGGCTATTTTTATCTTTGCATATTATTGGAGGTTTCCAATGAATTTATTGATAATGGGGCTTCCCGGTGCAGGAAAAGGGACACAAGCTGAACGTATCATTGATGCGTATCACATTCCACATATTTCTACTGGAGATATGTTCCGTGCGGCTATCTCAAATGAAACTGCACTTGGACTTGAAGCAAAATCCTATATGGATAAAGGAGAATTGGTTCCTGATTCTGTCACCAACGGAATTGTCAAGGAACGTTTAGCGGAAAAAGATACTGAAAAAGGTTTCTTGCTAGATGGTTTTCCACGTACGCTAGAGCAAGCAAAAGCACTTGAAGAAATGTTAAAAGAACTAGACAAGAAAATCGATGCGGTCATTAATATTGATGTGCCAAGTGAAATTCTTGTTGAACGTTTGAGTGGACGTTTCATGTGCCGTGATTGCGGAGCGACCTATCACAAAGTGTTCAACCCTACAAAAGTAGAGAATACTTGCGATAGATGTGGCGGACACAATTTTTATCAACGTGAAGACGACAAACCAGAAACGGTAAAAAATCGTCTAAGCGTCAATATCGAACAAGGTCAACCAATTTTAGATTTTTACGCTGAAAAAGGACTTGTTCAAGCAGTGGATGGCAATCGTGAAATAGATGCGGTATTCAACGATGTTCAAAAAATCATTGAACGCTAATATTTTCGCCATGCGCTGAACTTTACGAAACAGCAAAAATGTGGTAAAATACCACAGTCTGATTTTTTAAGGACAAAACAAAAAAATCTGATAAAGAAATTCAGGAGGTACTGTGCGTGGCAAAAGAAGATATGATTGAAATCGAAGGAACAGTCGTCGATACTTTGCCGAATGCAATGTTTACAGTGGAGCTTGAAAATGGTCATCAAATCTTAGCAACTGTATCTGGAAAAATTCGTAAGAACTATATTCGTATTTTGACAGGCGACAGAGTAACGGTAGAAATGTCACCGTATGATTTGACACGTGGCCGCATTACGTACCGCTTTAAATAATGTATCCATTCTAGGAGGTATAATCATGAAAGTAAGACCATCAGTAAAACCAATGTGCGAACATTGTAAAGTGATTCGCCGCAAAGGTCGTGTTATGGTGATTTGCCCAGCAAACCCTAAACACAAACAACGTCAAGGATAATTTGAAAGGAGGAAACAGTAAACATGGCTCGTATTGCAGGAGTAGATATTCCTCGTGAAAAACGTGTAGTAATTTCTCTTACTTACATTTATGGAATTGGGAAACAAACAGCACAAGATATTTTAGCAGCAGCTGGTGTTTCAGAAGAAATCCGCGTGAAAGATTTGACAAACGAACAAACGGATGCAATCCGTTCAGAAGTGGACAAATTAAAAGTTGAAGGGGATCTTCGTCGTGAAGTAAACCTAAACATCAAACGCTTGATGGAAATCGGTTCATACCGTGGAATCCGTCACCGTCGTGGATTACCAGTTCGTGGACAAAACACGAAAAATAATGCACGTACACGTAAAGGCCCTTCTAAAACAGTAGCAGGGAAGAAAAAATAATTCGTAAGTAAGGAGGAAAATTCGTGGCTAAGAAAGTATCACGCAAACGTCGTGTGAAAAAGAATATTGAATCTGGGATTGCTCATATCCATTCAACATTCAACAACACAATCGTTATGATTACAGACGTTCATGGAAACGCACTTGCTTGGAGTTCAGCAGGAGCTCTTGGTTTCAAGGGAAGCAAAAAATCAACACCATTTGCCGCTCAAATGGCAGCTGAGGCAGCTACAAAAGCAGCAATGGAACACGGCTTGAAATCAGTTGAAGTAACTGTAAAAGGTCCGGGTGCAGGTCGTGAAGCGGCTATCCGTTCACTTCAAGCAAATGGACTAGAAGTTACAGCAATTCGTGACGTAACTCCAGTACCTCACAATGGTGCTCGCCCTCCAAAACGTCGTCGTGTATAGTTTTTTCATTTAACTCTTGTGGTGTATAATGAAAAAAGATACAAGATGAGAAGTTTGACCACTCAAACTTGAAAGGGGCACATAAGAATGATTGAGTTTGAAAAACCAAAATTTGCAAAAATTGATGAAGACAAAGATTATGGCAAGTTCGTCGTAGAACCCCTTGAAAGAGGATATGGAACTACGCTCGGCAACTCTCTGCGTCGTATTTTACTATCTAGCTTGCCGGGAAGTGCTATTACAAGTGTGGAGATTGAAGGAGCTTTGCATGAATTTTCGACTGTACCAGGTGTACGTGAAGATGTTACGCAAATCATTCTTAACATCAAAGGACTTGCAATGAAGCTTTATGTGCAAGAAGAAAAACAGCTACACATTGATATTACTGGACCTGCCAGAGTAACAGCAGGTGATATTCTAGTAGACAGTGATGTAGAAGTATTGAACAAAGATTTATATCTTTGTACAGTAGCTGAAGGTGCCCGCTTGCAAGCGACATTGACAGCAAAACCGGGTCGCGGTTATGTTCCTGCAGAGGAAAATAAACGCAAAGATGCACCTATTGGTTTATTAGCAGTCGATTCTATTTACACTCCAGTAAAACGTGTAAACTACCAAGTAGAAACTGCACGTGTTGGGAAACGTGATGACTTCGACAAACTAACAATGGAACTTTGGACAGATGGCTCTATTACACCTCAAGATGCTTTAAGTTTATCTGCGAAGATTTTGACGGAGCATTTGGGAATTTTTGTGACTTTGACAGACATTGCTCAAGATACTGAGATGATGGTTGAAAAAGAAGAAACACAAAAAGAAAAAGTGTTAGAGATGACTATCGAAGAAATGGACTTATCTGTTCGTTCGTACAACTGTTTGAAACGTGCGGGAATTAACACCGTTCAAGAGTTGGCAGACAAAACAGAAGCCGAAATGAGTAAGGTTCGCAATCTTGGTCGCAAATCGCTTGATGAAGTCAAGATGAAATTGCATGACTTAGGCTTAGGACTTCGTAAAGAAGACTAATCTAGCTGGAACTTACAAAAATTGAAACTAATTATAAGGAGGAAATCTCGTGGCTTACCGTAAATTAGGACGTACAAGCTCTCAACGTAAAGCTTTACTACGTGATTTAACAACGGATTTGATTATCAACGAAAGCATTGTAACAACTGAAACACGTGCGAAAGAAATTCGCAAGACAGTTGAAAAAATGATTACGTTGGGTAAACGTGGAGATTTGCACGCACGTCGTCAAGCAGCAGCATTCGTTCGCAACGAAGTTGCCTCTATCAAGGAAGATGGAGATGACATTGTAGTAGAAACTGCATTGCAAAAGCTATTTAACGATCTTGCACCACGTTATAAAGAACGCAATGGTGGATACACTCGTATCTTAAAAACTGAACCTCGTCGTGGGGATGCAGCACCAATGGCGATTATCGAACTTGTCTAAAACAAAATTTATCACTTTTTGTTGAGTGTTATGATGGTGGGAATTTTCCCTAGTCTAGCTCTGAGCTTCTCCGGGTCAACAGACTCGGAGAAGGCACTCATCAAATGGTGTTTTTTTATTTTATCGAAAAGCGTAGACCCTTTTAATATATGGGCACCTCTAAAAACTCGCACTTATCCTAAATTGCTAGTTTTCCGATTTTCTTTGTCAATCTCCTCAACCTATGAACCACATAGCTTTCGTCGATTTTCTCGAAAATCGAAAAACTAGCTAATTTAGTCTTAAGCGGAGTTTTTAGAGGTGCCCATATGCGAAAGAAATTCAGTTTTTATTTAGAACACACCTCTCACTCCGTTTTATTTGAAATCTCTCTTTCTTTTTGAGATAATAAAACAGTAGCAAATCAGTAAATAGATTTTGAGAGAATGTAAACAATGTGCGGACTCTTGTTCGTAAAGACCCAGCTTGGATAAGCGGAGGTCAATTTTTAAGATTTCACAAACTGAAATCACAAAAAGGTGAGCCTGGAACTTGCCTTTTTTGTGTTATACTAGAGTGAGAAGTTAAAGTGACTCTAAAAGTTTTAGAGGTACGCACAAACGAAAAGAGGAAATAAATTGGCATATCAAGCATTATACAGAACCTTTCGTTCGCAACGATTTGGTGATATAGTTGGACAATCGCTTATTAGTAAGACTTTGAAAAATGCAGTGATGAATGGGACAATGAGCCACGCCTATCTTTTTACAGGCCCAAGAGGAACTGGGAAAACGAGTGCTGCACGTATTTTTGCCAAGGCGGTGAATTGTACTTCTACGCATGACGGAGAGCCGTGCAATGAATGTCAAACGTGTAAAGAAATTACACAAGGAAGTTTAGAAGATGTAATTGAGATTGATGCGGCAAGTAATAATGGTGTGGAAGAAATTCGCCGTTTACGTGAGACGGTCAAGTTTCCGCCGAGTGTAGCGAAAATCAAAGTGTATATCATTGACGAGGTGCATATGCTTACGAACCAAGCATTCAATGCCCTTTTGAAAACGTTGGAAGAACCGCCTGAGCGTGTGCTATTTGTTTTGGCAACGACAGAAGTGCATAAGGTGCCAGCAACGATTTTAAGTCGTACTCAGCGATTTGATTTTAAACGCATTTCTATGAATGATATTGTAGAACATTTAAAGCACGTTTTAAATGAAGTCAATCAACCATTTGAGGAAGAAGCTCTTGTGATTATTGCACGTGCCGCACAAGGTGGTATGCGAGATGCTCTTTCGATTTTGGATCAGGCGATTAGTTTTTCAGATGAACAATTGACAAAAGAAGTTGCTTTGAAAATGACAGGGAGCATGACAAGTGAAGTGTTAGCTCAATACTTTCTTGCAATTACAGAAAAAAACGCGGAGGTGGCGTTAGAGATTATAAACGAAATGCTTTCTTCTGGAAAAGAGGCGAAACGTTTTGTCGAAGATAGTCTCTTGTTTTTGCGAGATGCGTTGATGATAGATTTTGCCCCTAAGTTTGTTGAGGAGTTGTCTGGGGAAAATCGTTCTGCCAAGTCGGTCAAAGAAAAAATGACGAGAGAAGAAGTGTTCTCAGCGATACACGTGTTGAATAAAACGCTAGAGAGTCTCTCAAGTTCCACCAACGCTCAAGTGCAACTTGAAGTGATGACGATTCAAATGATTACACCACAACAAATGGCGACATCGCAGTTGAATGTACCAACAAGTAGGGAATTAGACGGTCTCAAGCAAGAGATTTTACTTCTTCAACAGGAAATCAACGAGCTAAAAACACAACCGCAGCCGAATGCGAAAGCAACACCGCAAAACCGATCAAATGTAACGATTAAGACAAATTATAAAGATCCGATTGATCGCATTTTAAAACTTTTGCCAAACGCAACGAAGGAAATCAGAAAAGAGGTAAGAGAGGTCTGGACAGATATGCTCAGTATGCTATCGACACCTCAACGAGCGAATTTCCAACGTTACTCTATCGTTGCTGCAACGCCAAATGAGGTTGTGATTATGTTTGAGAACAATTTGTCGTTTTTAGCAGAAAAAATCAGCATGGACGAGGGGTTAAAACTCGCCGTTTCCAACAATCTCTCAAGGCTTACTCGGTACGCTCCAGAGCTAGTTCCTGTCACGCAAGCCGGTTGGGACAAGATTAAAGAGAGTTTCAGAGCAGCACAGGCAACAGAAGAAGTTCCCAAAGAAGTCGAAAAACAAAAAAGCGACCCAATAATTCAAGAGGCTACGGAGTTGTTTGGAGATTTGGTTCGAGTGCATGAGGAAGAATAAAATTTTTATTATATAAAGGGCACCTCTAAAAAACTCACAGATTTTTTAAGGAGGTTGCTGAAAAAGTATAAGTTTTTAGGAAAATACAGATTGAAAACCGCATGGTTGAGCGACTTTTGAATTTGATTTTCTCTAAAAACGAACTTTTTCAGCAACCTCTTTTTAAATCGTGAGTTTTTTGCGAATTTATATACTGTCCTCCACATCATCACGCAAGCGTTTTTTTAATTTTTCAAGAAAACACTTGCTTTCTTTATAACCCAAATATTCAAGTATTTTGTGATAGGCTAACCCTTCTGTTCTCATTTGAAGTGCTTTCTTTATCTTCATTTCTGTATAAAAAGTAGTAAAGCTATAACCAGTATGCAACTGGAATAGTCTTTTAATTGTTGAAGGCGAAAGGTGAAAAATGTTGCTAATGCTATTCAAAGTATGCTTTATGTGCATTTCATTTGATAATAGCTCAATGATTTTTTGAAAGTTACTCTCCAGTTGAACGTTTTTTGTACTGGAGAAAAAACGAGAGGTTCTCTCTATTAACTCCTTTTTTGACAAAATTACAGGAAGTTTATCGAAAAGTTCCCAGTGTTCATACGAAAGTTTGATTTCTCTATAATCAAAGTGTTGCAGACGAAAACCGCCTAATGCAAGAACTCCTATCTTCTGTTCATTATCATAGATGTTTTGACAAGCGATCAAAAGATTGAACGAGTCTAAAAAGATAGCGGTTTCTTCTAAATGGAGATGAAAAGAAATGATACACTTATGTGTAAATTTTTGTTCCCAAACTTCAAATTCGTTATAGTTTTCAAAAAAATCATTTTGATGTTTTTTGAACAGAATTTCCCCGTTTTTATCTAAAAAATAAATAAATGGCACTTGATTCTTTTTTGAAAATTGTTTTAGCTTATTAACAATAAATTTCTCCATTTCCCTCTCTCCCCACTTCTCATAGATTTTGTTCAAGTTTTCTTTAAAAATAATTATAAGTAATTTAATAGAAAAATCAACAAAAGAATCATTGTTTTTTATTTTTGACCTCGTTTACATTGTTGATTTGACCTTATTTGCCGTTTTTTAATAATAGAGGATATGTTATAGTATCCTTAAGCTATTGAGAAATACTTTTGCAAAAAAATCGGTTGGTATTTTGAGAGGCTTATTATGAAAAAATGGAGGAAAATAGAACGAGCATAGCAAACGAAAAAAATGATTGTTCCTATGCTGATTTTAGGTGTTTTTAGAGTAGCTGTGCTTTCTTCATGAATAGAGGAAAAGTAAGAACTACTTAGAATAAAAAATTGAAATAAAAACGTTAGAATTTAGTAATAAAGTTGTCATGATTTAGAATGTTTTTTCTGAATGAAAGTGTGCTATACTTAAGGGGAAATCATTTTTTTATTAGCTGTGTTCGTTAAGCAAGAAAGAGTGAAGTGGACACGAACTATTTATTTAAAAAATTAGAAAATTTTAGCAAACGTAAGTTTTCGAGTACCCTTCTATACTTGCACAAGTTTTGTTAAAAATAGAAAGGCAATCATGACAAAAAAACTAAAACTATCGTTCATCGCTTTGGATATTTACACTGTTTTATTACTCAACTTATTTGTGATGAAGATGAAAACGAGTTCGCTTGTTTTTCCAATCTTGATCATCTTCATACACCTTTTTGTTTTTATCGCAGTAATTTTAGCAAATAAACGAGTGATTCAAGTATATTATATCGTGGGGAAATCAAAAAAACGAGAATGGACTGAAAATTTTTGTGTAGATTTCTTTTCTTTATTTCTTAGTACCATTGTATTTAACGGAATGTTCGCGATATTTTTGCGTGAAAGTCATCTTTTTATATTATGTTTGCTTAGTTTTTTGCTAATTACATTAAAAAATATGTATCTATTTTTATTTCTTAGGAGAATCGTATGAAAAAATTAAATATACTATTGTTGAAAAAAAGATTTTATTTATTTGGAATTATTCTTTTGATTGTTTTCGTAATGAATATACTCTTTTGGAATGAAACCACACGGTTTATAAGAATACTGCCGAATTTGTTTGCTTTGCAATCAAAATCTGATGAGGATGTCTACGAAGTGCGGCATAATCCTAGAAGTGAAGCACTGAATGAATCAGGAGGTGCTAGAGCTTATTCTTATTCCGCAGAAGAACAACAGGAAATTTTGTCTTTTTTAACAACTTTCTTTTTACATTCTAATAGTGAAATGAGCGTTTATACAGGGAAATCTACTTATCTCGATGTTTCAAGCGGAAAAAAAGAACGTTTAACTGAAAAAACATTGCAAAAGGAACTTTTCTATGCCGACGAAGTTGGATTTGTGGATGGGAACTTTATTGATAAACTGATTGTTTTCAATCCTAGCAAAGAAGATTTCAAGAAATTAGAAGAATTTTCCAAAAAGAAGAATGTTGATTTACGTTTATTTTCATTAAAGGATCTTCTGAAAGAAGAGTTTCAATACTATTTCGGCAATTTTCTCTGGGCGTTAGCGATGACTATTTTGTTTTATCTCTTTGTAATAACATTGTCGTATTTTCTTATCGCCTCAGCAATCAAAATTTTCAAACAAGAAATACGTCTGTTTCGTGTGATTGGTGTGTCGAAAAAAGCGATACAAAGAAATTTTAGCTACTTGCTAATTAGTCCAGTTTTTGTGGCAGCAATAGTGTCTCTCTTCTGTATCCATGCTGTTGGGTATGGCATATTGCTTGTAGATTACCTGTACTTGTTTGCGTTAAATTTCATATTAGCAGGATTCATCTATTTGATTATTAGAAGAAAGTTAAAAGGTGTCTTAAATGATTGAACTTAAAAGGATTCAAAAACTTTACAAAGAGAAAAAGGTATTTTTAAGTACCAATTTTAAAGCTGAAAGTGGCGAAATTGTGGTTTTAACTGGAAAAAGTGGTATTGGAAAAACGACTTTACTAGATATGATTGCAGGAATCAAGCAATTTGATGAGGGGGAATATTTTTACCAAGGGCAGATGATTTTGACGAAAAACGATTCTCAAATGAGTAAATTTAGAAACGATAAAATAGGATATATTTTGCAAGATTTTGCATTGATTGATGATTATACGGTTTTGGAAAATATCCTTTTGCCCTCGTTTTACAATGAAAAAATGGATAAATCACAAGCTGAAAACAAGGCGAAAAGTCTGGCAGAACGCTTTGACCTGAGAGAAATTTTAGACAAAAAAGTCAAGAATATTTCTGGAGGACAAAAGCAGAGAGTGGCGATTATCCGAAGTTTATTGCTTGACCCTAAAATAATTTTGGCAGACGAGCCGACAACGAATTTAGATGCAGATAATTTTTCGTTTATTGTAGAATTATTTAAAAAGCTGAGTAAGCAAGGAAAAATTGTGATTATCGCCTCGCACGATGAACGAATTTGGGCGATAGCAGACCGAAAATATAGCGTTGAAAACTATAAATTGGTGGAAAATTAGGGTAACGAAAAAATGACGTAAATTCCTAAAGGGTGTCTCTAAAAATCTGTTTAGTATCAAAAGTAGATGTTTTTTAGAGGTACCCTTAATGTTTTCTTTTTTTGACCCCGTTTACATTGTTGATTTGACCTCGTTTGCCATTTTTTGATTAAGAATGATATGTTACAGTGTATTTAAGCTATTAAAAAAATACTTTTGCAAAAAACCGGTTGGTATTTTGAAAGGCTTAATATCAGAAAATGGAGGGAAATAGAATGAGTGTCGTAAACGAAAAAAAGAACAAATTAGTGAAAAAATTAGTTGTTCCTACGGTGGCTTTAGGTATCTTTGGAGTGGGTGTGTTTACCTCTTTTAATGAGGTCAAAGCAGCACCTCGGCGTATGGCATGGGTGATGACAGCACAAGAAACCTATATAAATGGAAGTTATAGACGTGTAACTAAATACGGTAGAGAGTTCGCTTTTACGAATAGTATTAGCTCGAGCTTTTCGTATAGAGAAAGAATCAATGGAATACATTATGGGATTATATGGTATGTAGACCATTATAAAGTTACAGTTAGATAATTTTACAGCATGACGAGGTTGGGAGAAAGTGTTTGTTTACTACTTAATACAAATTTGATTATCGTCTCAACCTCCTCATACGAATGAAAGGAAGAGAGTGAATGGTTGTTATTTTAAAAAACATTGGGAAAACATTCAAAAAACATCGAGTTTTTGAGAATGTTTCTTTGGAAATTCGGAAAAATTCTCTTATTACTTTTGTTGGTCCTAATGGAGTGGGGAAAACCACACTTTTAAAGGTGATTGCTGGGATTTTACATAAAGATGAAGGGAATATTTTCTTCGATACAAAGGAAATATTTTCAACAAAGGAGAGTTTTCACTCGCTTGCTTTTTTTGTAAGTGAAAGTACACTTATGGAAAATTTGACAGGGAGAGAACACCTTCTTTTGCTACCGAAAGAGCAAAAGGAGCGAACGGAAAAATTAATCGAATATTTTGTAGCACATGATTTGTTAAAGAAAAAAGTGAAAAGTTATTCTCTTGGAATGAAACAAATTTTGCTTATCATTTTAACGTGTAGTTTTGATGTGCCTATTTTGATATTTGATGAAATTTTAAATGGTTTAGATCCAATCAATCGTAGAAAAGCGATGAATTTATTGTTGAAATTAAAAAAAGAAAAAATTATTTTCCTTTCTTCACATCAATTAATGGAGGTTTCAGAGGTATCTGATGAGATTTATTTTTTGCACGATGAAGGATTGGAAAAACTGGAGGAAGAGATTGATTCGATGTCATTAGAAAGTCTTTATCTTGAAAAAATAACGGAGGGGTTAGATGAAGCAGAGATTGATTTTTGAGTGGAAAACGTTTCTTACGGTGAAAAATATCATACTGATTGTATTATTATCGGCAACGTTTTTTCTAAGTTTTGTATCGTTATTTTTTTCAAATTTTAATAATAACGAGAGCTTAATTCCTGTTTTAGAAGAGGATATAAGAGTCAATTCTAAAGGGTTAGAGGAGCAAAAAGAAGAGGCAAGAAATGCAAAAGATGAAGTCTGGTTAAAGAGTTTAGAGAACACGGAAAAAATAAACGAAATCAGTAGTCAGCAAATAACGGCTTTAAGACGAGAAGATTGGAGTGAATTTTACACATTAGAGCAGAAAAGAGCGAAATTATTATTTGCAGAAGGCGGAGCAAATACAGGTGACGGGTTAGAATATTTGAAACAAAAAGATCCTAAGAGATATTTGGCGTCAAAAAAAGATTTAGAGCAGAGAAAATATATGGTCGATAAAAAAATTCCTATTACAGAAGACCTTGCAATGCCAAAGAGTTCGTGGGGGGCTTTATCAATAGATTTAGCAACGTTTTCTAGCTTTATTTTGATTATGTTATTCGCCATTCTGTTTTGTGATTTTTTAACAAATAACTTTGAAAAATCAACTATTTATCTCTACTCATTTACTGTTAAAAAGAAGAGGAGTATTTTAAGTTTTAAATTAATTGTTCAATTTTTGGTAGCAGTAGTGGTTTCAAGTGTCGCGTTTCCGTTAATGTTCTTCATTAAAGGAATGATAGCAGGCTTTGGTGTCTCGCAAGTTCCAGTTGCCATAGGTAACAATGTGGACAACTTGTCATTTATTTCTGCATTGCAATTACTATTAATGTATATTCCTTATTATTTTATTGTATTGTTGTTTTTGATTATTCTCTTTTTATTTTTAGGGAGTTATCTACAAAAAACGCTGTTAAGTCTAGGGATATTTTTGTTGAGTTATTACGGCTTTACGCTGATTAAAGATATGGATTTTATGAAAATGATAAGTCCTTTCGTTCCTTACAGCTATCTTGATACATTTGGCGTTATAACGCAGACGGATTTATATTTTCCAAAACATTCATTTGTTATAGGAATGATTTATCTTCTATTGTTATCAGGCATTTTGTATGCTTTGACCGCTAGAAGAATGAACAAATTAGAAATTTAAGGAGAAAAATCGCAGAAACATCATTTTTAGAAAGTGATGTTTCTGCGATTTTTATTGTTAAACTCTTCGACGGCTGCGACTTTCTTTCCATTCCTCAAAATCGGGTTTTTGGTGATATTTCATGGAGAGGATTAATCCTATTCCAATCATATTGCCGACTAGACTGGTTCCCCCTTGTGAAATAAAAGGAAGAGGAATCCCTGTTAGTGGTAAAAGACCGATATTTGCTCCGATATTTTCGAGTACGTGGAAAAGAATCATCATGATAATTCCAGTTGAAATATAGGTGTAAAATTCGTTATTTGACTCAAATGTTACCCGAACCATACGATAGATAAGGATAAAATAGAGTAAAATGACAAATGTGCTACCGATAAAACCAAAATCTTCGCCGATAACGGTGAAAATCATATCACTTTCACGTACGGGTACGTGAACTTGTGAAACATTGAAGCCTTTCCCTGTTAACCCACCGCTACCAATCGCTAGTAATCCTCTTGCCTGTTGATACCCGTTGCCAGAAGAATATTTCCAAGGGTCAAGCCATGTGTCGATACGAGCGAATTTATAAGATTGCACACCGAATTTGCGTAAAAATTCACGTCCTACGTCATTGGTGACAAGGAACAACCCTAAGGCACCGGAGGAGATGACGACGGTGTAAAGTGGCACGAGAATTTTCCAAGAAATCCCAGTTAAAAGTAACATTCCTAAAAAGATCGCAACGAAAACTAAAAATGTTCCGAAGTCGTTTTGGACGAACAATAATAATACTGCCATTGGTGCGGTCAAAGCACTCATTTTCAAAATAAGCCAAACATCACTACGCATTACTCGGTGAGTATAATAAGCATTGTGCTGAGTGATAACGTATGCCAAAACGAGAATGTAAGCAAGTTTCAATAATTCGCTTGGCTGAAACAGTTGCTTGTTGCCGATGACAATCCAGTTGTAACTCCCTGTCCGCTCAAGAAGTGCAGGACTGAAAAAAAATCTTGGCAAAATATTGATAATCAAGCCAACTCCGTAAAAAATCGGGGTGAGTAGCCAAAGCATTTTATTAGAAAAATGAATGGTAATAAATACAGCAAACACCCCGATTGCCATCCAAATTCCTTGTTGAGCCACTTTGCTTAGCACATTTTCTCCCGTTCCAGAATGTGAATACGCGATATAAAGGGCAAGTAACCCGATAAGACAAAGTAAGAATACTGGCAAAATCACTCCGTAATCAATCCGATTATCAATTTGCCGACGACGTCTGTTTTCCATGAATAAAATACTCCCGCTTTAATTTTTATTTATCTCTTCTATTATATACTTAACCAAGCATATAGGCAAAACGTTTTAGGAGATGTTTTAAGAATTTACGAATTTAAAAAAGATGAGTGTAAAAACCGAAAACTGTATAGACCAATTTCTTTAAAAGTATAAAATTCTTGCATAAAACTTTTATAAATGGTATATTCTTAATCGTATTATAAACTATACCAATTCGAAATGGTATAAACCAATTGCCTAAGCAATCGAGAAATACGCATTAGACCAAAAAATATAATCATAAGGAGATTTTATCATGTGTGGAATTGTAGGTGTCGTAGGAAGTCGGAATGCAACGGATATTTTAATTCAAGGATTACAGAAATTGGAATATCGAGGGTATGATTCGTCTGGTATTTTTGTAACAGATGAAAAAAATCGGGAGTCTCTTGTAAAGGCGGTAGGGAGAATTAGTGCGTTACAAGAAAAAATTGGGATTGAAGTGAATGGCAGTATCGGAATTGGACATACACGTTGGGCAACGCATGGAAAACCAACGGAAAACAATGCTCACCCGCACACAAGTGAGAGCGGTCGTTTTGTGCTAGTGCATAATGGCGTGATTGAAAATTATAAAGAGCTGAAAACTGAATACTTGGCAAATGACCATTTTATCGGAGAAACCGATACGGAAATTGCGGTTCATTTGATTGGAAAATTTGCTGAGGAAGGCAATTTATCCACAAAAGAAGCATTTCAAAAAGCGTTGAGTGTGATTGAAGGGTCTTTTGCGTTTGCGATGATTGATAAGAATGACGCTACTACGCTTTATGTGGCGAAAAATAAATCGCCTTTGTTGATTGGGCTAGGGGATAGATTCAACCTTGTTGGAAGTGATGCAATGGCGATGATTCGTGAAACGAAGGAATTTATGGAAATTCAGGATAACGAAATGGTCATTGTCAAAAAGGACAGCGTGGAAATCTTTAACCAAACTGGCGAGAAAATGGAGAGAGCACCTTACACGGCAGAGCTTGATTTGTCAGATATTGGCAAGGGAACGTATCCATACTATATGCTCAAGGAAATTGACGAACAACCAGCAGTTTTGCGTCGCATTTTACAGCATTATTATGTGGACGGTCAATACAAGATAGATGAGGAAATTTTAAAAGCCATTCAACAGGCGGACAGACTCTACATCGTAGCGGCGGGAACGAGCTATCATGCGGGATTTGCGTCGAAAGCATTTTTTGAGGAGATGACCAAAACTCCTGTTGAGTTGTGCATTGCCTCTGAATTTGGCTATAATATGCCTTTGTTAAGCGAAAAACCGCTATTTATCTATATTTCTCAGTCGGGTGAAACAGCAGATTCTCGTCAAGTGTTAGTAAAAACGAAAGCCCTTGGTTATCCAGCACTCACGATTACCAATGTCGCAGGCTCAACGCTCTCTCGTGAGGCGGATTACACACTCTCACTTCACGCGGGGCCAGAAATTGCGGTTGCCTCCACCAAAGCATACACGGCTCAAATTTCTGTCATGGCAGTTTTGGCAAAAGCGGTAGGAGATTACATTGGCAATATAGCAGCAAGTGAGTTTCACTTGGTGAAAGAATTAAGTCTTGTCGCAACAAGTATGGTCGCCGTTTTGGCAGAAAAAGAACGGATTGCTGAAAAAGTGGAAGAACATCTAAAAGGAACTCGCAATTCGTTTTACATTGGTCGAGGTGAAGATTATTATGTTTCCATGGAGGCTGCACTCAAGTTAAAAGAAATTTCCTACATTCAATGCGAGGGATTTGCAGCAGGAGAGTTGAAACATGGGACGATTGCTTTGATTGAGGAAAATACACCAGTTCAAGCGATACTCTCACACAAAGCACTTGCTCCACACACACGTGGCAATATAATGGAAGTAATCAGCCGTGGGGCGAAAGTTTTGACGGTTGTGAGTGATGATTTGGCAAATGAGGACGACGACATTATCGTCCCAAGTGTTCACCCGTATTTGACCAGTCTAGCAATGGTCGTACCAACGCAAATGATTGCCTACTACGCAACATTACAGCGTGGTTTAGACGTGGATAAACCAAGAAACCTTGCGAAATCTGTTACCGTGGAATAAAGGAAAAGTCTATCTATTCTTAGAGTAGGTAGACTTTATTCTTATTGAAAAAATAAAATCGTTTCCATTGCGTGAAAAAGATTTACTTTTTCCATGAAACTTGCTAAAATCTAAAATTGAGCTATATTTATAAAAATATTATCGGAAATTTTTCAGACGGAGATTGCTTTAAGGCGTGGTTTTAAAGCGATTATCATTAGGAGGTCACTTTCATGGGTGTATCATGGACACAATTGATGGACGCTGCCAACTCAAATGGTTGGACACTAAAGTACATCACAGAATTTTTAGCAACAGCATTTTTGATTATTTTAGGAAATGGTGCGGTCGCAAACGTTGATTTGCGTGGCACAAAAGGTCATGCTTCAGGCTGGATGACAATTGCTTGGGGATATGGTGCAGGTGTAATGATTCCAGCACTTATGTTTGGGAATATCTCAGGAAACCACATCAATCCAGCATTTACACTAGGATTGGCAGTTTCAGGCTATTTTCCTTGGGCACACGTTGCACCGTACATTATCGCTCAATTTTTAGGTGCGATTGCAGGGCAATTAGTTGTCGTGGCAGTTTATCGTCCGTTCTTTAACAAAACGACAGAAACAAACCACATTTTAGGTTCGTTTTCTACGATTGATAACGCAGGAACTCGCTTGAATGGATTTTTAAATGAATTTTTCGGTTCATTTGTTCTATTTTTTGCAGCACTTTGTATCACGAAAAACTTTTTCGGTGCAGAAGTGGCGGAAAAAGGTTTCCATGCGGGAAGTTTAGAAATCGGACATTTGGCTCTTGGTTTTCTAGTAATGACGCTTGTAGCCTCTCTTGGGGGCCCAACAGGACCGGGATTGAACCCGGCACGTGATTTAGGTCCACGTATGTTGCACGCAATACTACCGAAATCAATCCTTAAAAACAAAGGCGACAGTCAATGGTGGTACGCTTGGATTCCAGTTGTAGCACCAATCTTAGCAAGTGTTTTAGCCGTAGCGTTATTCAAATTCCTTTATGGCGGACTTGCGGGCTAAATTTACCAAACTACCGAGAGAAATCTCGGTTTTTTTATACCTACCTCTTGACAGAACGAAGATACCAAAGTATAGTAAGGGTACCAATGAAAGAAATTATTGACAATACTCTTGGCAAAGAGAACTTCTGTTTGCTGAAAAGAAGTGCAAGAGAGGTCATGGACAATCTGGAGGGAAACGGTACGCACCGATATAGCGTTTGAGGAAGGGAAATTCCCTTTGAAATAGGTGGTACCGCGTGTGATGATGAACTTTACTCGCCCTAGAGATTTTTCTAGGGTGAGTTTTATTTTTTGGAGGGATAGCATGAAGTTACAACGACCAAAAGGAACCAATGACATTTTACCGAGTGAAAGTTACAAATGGCAATTCGTAGAAGAAAAAGCACGTCTCGTGTTTGGCGGACATCAATACCAAGAAATCCGTACACCGTTGTTTGAACATTATGAGGTGATTTCACGAAGCGTGGGAGATACGACGGATATTGTTTCAAAAGAAATGTACGATTTTTACGATAAAGGGGAACGGCATATTACGCTACGACCAGAGGGAACGGCTCCTGTTGTACGTGCGTTTGTGGAAAATAAATTGTTCGCTCCAGAATATCAAAAACCGTACAAAGTTTATTATGCTGGTGCAATGTTCCGCTACGAGCGTATGCAAAAAGGGCGTTATCGTCAATTTCATCAGATAGGTGCGGAAGTTTTTGGTAGCGACAATCCTGCGACAGATGTGGAAAGTATGGCGATGGTGATGACGTATTTTGAGCAACTTGGGATAAAAAACACAAGTTTGCATATTAATACGCTAGGAAATACTGAAAGTCGGGCAAATTATCGCAAGGCGTTGATTGATTTTCTCATGCCACATTTTGAGGAATTAAGTGAGGATTCTAAACGTCGTTTACATGAAAATCCGTTGCGTGTGTTGGACTCAAAAGATGCTAAGGACAAAGAAGTTGTCAAAAATGCTCCGTCTATATTGGACTTCCTAGATGAAGAAAGTAGCAAACATTTTGAAACGGTGAAAACAATGCTTGAGGCATTGGAAATTCCTTATGTGATTGATACCAATATGGTTCGAGGGCTGGATTATTACAATCATACGATTTTTGAATTGATGGCAACTATTTCTGGCAAGGAATTGACCGTTGCAGCAGGTGGCAGATATGACAAGCTAGTAGAATATTTTGGCGGACCTGAAACGAGCGGTTTTGGCTTTGCACTAGGAATTGAGCGTCTCCTACTTTTGCTTGAGGAAGAAAAAGTAGAAATTCCTAATCCAAATCAAGTGGACGTTTATGTAGTATCCCTTGGTGAAGCGGTAAATGTTGAGACGTTGAAGTTGGTGCAATCTATTCGTAAGCAAGGCTTTTCGGCAGAACGAGATTTTCTCAATCGTAAGGCGAAAGCTCAGTTTAAGACGGTTGACAAATTAGCGGCAAAACTTGTGATTACGATTGGTGAGGGTGAGTTAGAAAAAGCAGAGGCAAATGTGAAAAATGCCGATACACGTGAAGAAAAAGCCTATCCATTAAAAGAATTGTACCGTGATTTTTCTGTGATTTACGATGATTTGATAAAAGGGTGAGGAAAATAGAAAATCAAAAGAAATTATTATATAAACAACTAGCTCTCGATTATGTGACTCCTTTTGAGGAATTGATGAGGCAACGGACGATTTTTCAAACGGCAGAGCCAAAGGATGAAATGCGTTTTTGGGCGAAGTCGGACGGCTGTATTGCGTTGCTTGACGGCAAAATGTTCGTGCGGACAAATTGCGAAAAATTGACGAATAAATTGCAAGAACTCTATGCTTTAGAGGAAAATCAATGGTTTATGGAAGAAGTGAATCTCGTTAAGTTGCGGAAAGTATTGGACGATTTTGGCTTTGAGATTGCAGGGGTGGCACCGTTTTTCATTCCGAATACGGAGGAAAACGTGTCGCTTGGGGAAGAGATTCAGTTTTTTTCGCCAGAAGAAATTTTGCAATTCAAAGAGGACAAACGATTTGTTCATTCGTTCTCATTTGACGAAGCATTTCCTGACAAATTAGGTGCGGCGTTTATTGAGCAAGGTGAAATGTTGGCAGTTGCTGGAGCGAGCGAGGGCGGACGATTTGCGTGGGAAGTAGGAGTTGAACTGCTGAGCGAAAAAGCAAAAGGCAGAGGAATTGCCTCAAAACTCGTGCGTGCAATGAAAAACAAGACGTTAGCGGATTATCCGGAAAATTTATTGTTATACGGCACGCAATTTTCTCATGTAAAAAGCATGAATGTGGCAATTCAAGCGGGATTTACTATTGGTTTTACGGAGATACGCTGGACGAAAAAAGCGTAGCAAAAAGAATGGAGTGGCGAAGTAATGAAAAAACCGAGGATTTATACAATCAAAATTTCTGACGTTTATCCTGCCTATATCCAAAAAGCAGAGCGAAAAGGACGTACGAAAGCCGAAGTTGATGAAATCATTTTCTGGCTGACAGGATACAATCAAGAAACTTTTTCACAAGCACTTCAAGAGGAGCTTGAACTGGAAAAATTTTTTCAACAAGCCCCACTTTTCAATCCCAATGCCTGTTTGATAAAAGGCGTGGTTTGCGGTGTGCGTGTGGAAGATATTGAGGACGAGATAACGCAAAAAGTGCGTTTTTTGGATAAGTTGATTGATGAACTTGCCAAAGGCAAGGCGATGGAAAAGATTTTGAGAGTAGCGTAAGGAAAAAAAGAAATTGAAAGGAACTATCATGAAAAAACGAACAAACTATTGTGGAAATATTACAGAGGAATACCTCAATCAAACAGTGACCGTTCAAGGCTGGGTGGCACGTCGTCGCAATCTTGGCGGGCTTGTATTTTTGGATATTCGTGACCGTGAAGGCATTGTGCAGGTGGTGGTGAATCCAGAGTTGGCAAGCGAGAATGTTGTAGCGACTGCTGAAAAACTTAGGAGCGAGTTTGTGGTGGAAATCACAGGGAAAGTCGTTGAACGAACAAGCAAGAATGACAAACTAAAAACAGGAGGCATTGAAATTGAGGCGAACGAAGTTGAAATTTTGAGTTCTTCTAAAACGACACCGTTTGAGATTACAGACGACACGACGGCTAGTGATGACACGCGTTTACGCTATCGTTATCTCGATTTACGTCGTCCTGAAATGCTTGAAAACTTTAAACTTCGTCACAAATTGACAAAAGCGGCACGTCATTTCTTGGATGAACAAGATTTTATAGATGTAGAAACACCTATTTTGAACAAATCGACACCAGAAGGTGCGAGGGATTATCTTGTGCCTAGTCGTATTCATGAAGGGCATTTTTACGCATTGCCACAAAGTCCGCAGATTTTCAAGCAGTTGTTGATGAATGCAGGATTTGACCGTTATTATCAAATTGCTAAATGTTTCCGTGATGAAGATTTGCGTGGTGACCGTCAGCCAGAATTTACGCAAATTGACTTAGAAACAAGTTTCTTATCAGCAGAAGAAATTCAAACATTAACAGAGGGCATGATTGCACGTGTGATGAAAGAAGTGAAAGGAATTGATGTCACTCTTCCGTTTCCACGTATGGATTATGACGTGGCGATGAGTAGATACGGAAGTGATAAGCCTGACACACGCTTTGGTATGGAATTAGTTGATTTGAGCGAAATCGCAAAAAACGTAGAGTTTAAAGTTTTCAGCTCTGCTCTTGAAAATGGCGGGCAAGTCAAAGCGATTTGCGTTCCTCAAGCAGCTGAAAAATATTCTCGAAAAGATATTGATAAATTAACACAAATTGCCACACAATATGGTGCAAAAGGTCTTGCATGGGTCAAAGTAACGGATGAGGGAGTAACAGGTCCGATTGCAAAATTCTTGGGCGAGATTGAAAGTGAATTGCTAGAGTTGTGTGAGGCAAAATCTGGCGATATGCTCCTTTTTGCAGCGGATACGAAAGAAATAGTCGCAGCGACACTTGGCGGACTTCGCACACGCCTTGGAAAAGAGTTGGGCTTGATTGATGAGAGTAAATTCAATTTCCTTTGGGTTGTGAATTGGCCAATGTTTGAATGGAGTGAAGAAGAAAATCGCTATATGTCGGCACATCATCCATTTACCCTACCTTTTAAAGAGGATATAGAAAAGCTAGAGAACAATGATTTGGCAAATGTTTATGCAGAGGCATATGATATTGTGTTAAATGGTTATGAGCTTGGCGGAGGAAGTTTGCGTATTTTCACCCGAGAATTGCAAGAGAAAATGTTCAAAGCTCTAGGATTTACACAAGAGGCAGCCAATGAGCAATTTGGTTTCTTACTTGAAGCACTTGACTATGGTTTCCCACCGCATGGCGGATTAGCCCTAGGTCTTGATCGTTTCGCTATGATTTTGGCAAATACTGACAATATCCGTGAAGTCATCGCATTTCCGAAAAATGCAAAAGCAAGCGACCCAATGAGTGATGCACCAAGCGTTGTGAGTGCGGAACAACTTGGTGAGTTGAGGCTTAGAGTTGTGGAAGAATAGAGGTAAAACTTGGGACAAAACTAGCAAGAATAGAAAAATCGCAGGAATTTCATTTTCTCAAATGTTGATTTCATGCGATTTTTCTATTGTTTCATTTAGACTAGACTTTGAATTTTGTCCCACTCTTTTTTTGATTTTGCGATATAAAATAGAAGAAAAAGCCTTTGTAGTACACTACAAAGTAGTTAGAACTTGCAGCCCTAACTACTCATCTAAATGATAACAGAAACAGGAGTGAATTAGAGAGTTTAGTGATTTTATCAATGATAATTATTCAAAATAATTTGACAGGAGGGTTGTTTTTTCAATAATGAATAATTTCAATCATTATAGGAGAAGAATAATATTGAATTTACCGATATTAGGAGTGGTAGTATTTTCGAATTGAAAAGGCTTGCAAAATAGAATAGGAGAAAAAAATGATTGAACAACAAAAAAAGAAAGAGTTATTTTTAATTAACGAGAGTCAACAGAAGTTTATTAATAGTGATGAAAACTTTATTAAACTTTTAGCACCTGCAGGAAGTGGAAAAACAGAAAGCATCCTACAGTTTTGTAAACGAAAAATAGAAAAAGATAAGAATCAAAAATTTATTTTATTTTCTTTTACGAAAGCAGCAGCAGGAGAAATTGAAGAAAGGTTAAATAGAGAGGAGCAATTTAGTGAAATAAAATCCAAACTCTGTGTGATGACGTTGAATTCGTTTGGTGATAGTTTTATACGTAAAGGATTCTTCAAAGTTTATCCCAAACTCATTGAAGAAAATGAGAAAAACAGGCTTTTGACCAATTTTTGTGGTGATATTGTTCAAAAGAAAAAATTTGAGTATATTGCTGAATTAATTCATAAAAAAGGTGGAGTTGCAGTTAATAAGCAAAAGAAAATTTTTGATTTAATTGAAAACAGTAAATTGCTTGGGTTTACAGATGATATGGTGGAGAAGAAAGACAAGATAGAAGAACATATTCGATTTTTGAAAGAGATAGGTTCGGAAGAATTTTTATCAGATTTTTTAGTATCGGTTGAGGAATTATTTAGAAAATCTGAGAAAACAACTAGCAAGCAAGAGTTAATAGCTAACGAGGAAATTGAAAATGTAACGCTTACGTCACTGCTGAAACTATTGAGATTTTCAAAAGAAATTAAAGAACGCTTGTTTACAAATGCTAGATATACTTTTACTGACCAGCTTTATTTGACATTTTTATATATCAATACTCATTGGGAAAAAGAGGATTCGAATGAGAAGATGACATTGATTGTAGATGAATTTCAGGATAGCTCCCCCTTAGATGTTTTTATGTTAAATGAGTTGAAAAAACATTATAATGCCAACATAGTTTTAGCAGGAGATGATGATCAGTCGATTTATCAATTTAGAGGAGCGGCGTTGGGCATTATTTTACAACCTGAAAAAATCTTAAATGAAGAATTTACAACGTATGTTTTAGATGTAAATTATAGATCGCCTAAAAATATTATTGAGATGTCTCAACAACTGATAAACAATAATACATTTAGAGAAAAAAAGGAAATATCAGCATATGTGCAAGAAAATGCAAAGGTAGAATTTTTGAATGTAGAAGATGGTTTGGAGGATTTGTTGGATAGAATAAAAGAAAATCACGAGAAAAACGAAAAAGTTGGCATTATTGCAAGAAAGAAATCTCATTTAGTGCCATTACAAGTTTTACTAAATCACCACAAAATCTCTTTTTATTCAGAGGATGATTTAAATATTTTCATTGGGGGTGCATTTGATGACATTATAGAACTTCTGAAAATAAAAATGATATATGAACAAGGAAAGACAGAAGAAGCATTGGCATATATGGAATCAGAGAATTATATGACGTTGATAGAAACGATTTTTAAGTATAAGTTAAAGAAGAAAGAAAAAGAAGTGTTTTTGAATCATGTTGGTAGGCGATATGATGAGGTTCGGACTTTGGAGGAGATGAAAAAAATGATTGCGAAGATGCCTGATTCTGAAAAAATAAAGTGGGGCAAAAATTTAATTCACCACCAAGCGTCACTAGCGAGAATAATGGAGGAATTTTTCAAAACAGAAACAGTCGCTGAACTGATTCAATTATTGAAAAAAGATTTTTTAAGCTTTGAAAAAGCCTTCGGAAAAGACGATATGTTTCATTTAGAACCTCCATTAGAGCAATTGTCGCTGTTAGCAAAAAGTTATCGAGATGATTTCTATAAATTTATGGTTGACTTGAGAAAGACAAAAAATTCGTATGATGAAAAAATGAATATAGGAGCGAATATTCACTTGACAACAGCTTTTAGAACGAAAGGAAGAGAGTATGACCACACCTATATTTTATCAAGTACGAATGGAACATGGCCTATTCATCATGCTAAAACACCAGAACAACTAGAAACGGAGAGGCGTATTTTTTATGTAGCGATAACACGTGTGAAAAACTCTATGACATTTGTTTTTGATGACCCACGGGAAATATCACCTTATTTGAAAGAGATGAACTTAGAGCAAGAAATCGGAAAAACTTGGGAAGTAAAAAATGAATCGACAGGGGAAAAAGAAGATTTAGGAGAATATTTGGAAAAAATTGATGTGGAAGTTGTAGAGAAATAGCGAAGAACGATAGGTGATTCCTTGTGAGTTGCCTATTTTTTAGAAGTAGAGTAAAACTTGAATACAAGAGTAGCACAAATGTGCAGAATGTCTAAAAATTCTTAACAACTGCTTGCGTAACACTTAAAATTGATTTATAATCCCAAGTTTGACAGTTGACAAAAGAAAATCTCCCTATAAACGTTGGTATACTAACATTTATAGGGAGTTCCGTGTCACCTCAAAAGTGCGTACGTTTTTCTCATTTTAAGGATTTTAAAATATTTTTTATTTTTTTTTGAGAGAGCAATTGATAATCTGTATTGAACCCTGCTAAATCATGTAATCTATCCGTTAACTCAGTGCGTGTGTACGTTGGAATATAACCTTCCCCATGTACATTTAAGAAATTCATTTCTTTTAACGTTGTAATAATATCATGTGACGAAAATTGCTCGTGAAGAAGTTTCTCAAGAATACGGAAAATCGTTATCGAAATAAAACAAGTAATGAAATGTGCTTGAATCCTATCATCACGACTAAGATGAACAGGGCGAGCTTTAAATTCACTTTTCATGATTCG
>NZ_FUXI01000037.1 GCF_900167335.1 Pilibacter termitis | reverse complement strand
GGAATCAATTTTGATGCCAAAGTTCGCCGTACTTCATTTGAAATGGAAGATTTGTTCTTGGCACATATTGCAGGAATGGACACATTCGCAAGAGGATTGAAAGCTGCAGCGAAAATCGTTGAAGACAAATTCTTGGAAAATGTTGTCGACAAACGTTACGCAAGCTACAAAGAAGGTATTGGAAAATCAATCCTCGAAGGCAAAGAAGACTTCAAGAGCTTGACAGAATACTCACTGAAAAACGGACAAAATATAAAAATCGAATCAAGCCACATTGAATATGTGAAATCGAGATTGAATGATTATTTATTCTAGTCCGAAAAGCGAGCGGGGCGTTTAGGAGTTTGCGACAGCGAACCATGTCGTTTATTTACTCGCAACGCTAGTTGCGAGCGACATTGAGAGCAGTCGTCAAACTCCTGCCCCACGTAGCTAGACAACGAAAAGCGAGCGGGGTGTTTTGAAGTTTGTGGCATTGCGAACAGCCACCAGACTTCAGCACTTCACAGCTAGACAACGAAAAGCTAAGAGGGGCATTCAGGAGTTTTACGATAGTGTAAATAGCCGTAAAACTCCTGCCCGTCTAGCTAATGCAATCTATAAGAACTTCCTAAGAGACTTCAAAACAGGGGAATATTAACGTTTTATTGTTTCTAAGGTATAAGGGCAGGAATTATAAAAATGATATAGGGAACTCTAAAAATGAACGTGTTTTTTAGAGGTGTCTATATACCGAATGCAAACGCTTTTAACGGAGTGAGAACAAAAAAATGGAGGAATCTCATCATGAAAGTATTAAAAAAGGGTCTATTTGTATTATTTATTGGGGTTTTAGTGACTGCTTTATCTGCTTGTAGTGGAAGTCGTAAAGGTAGTGGAAGTAGTGGCAACTCGTCCGCACAAAAGGGTGATTTGGTTTCCATTTCCTTGCCAGAGCAATATTTGGCTCGCTGGCCAAAAGAAGGTGGCGAAATCAAAAAGGCGATTGAAAAAGCTGGATATAAAGCGGACGTTACATTTGCCAATGGTTCGACTGCACAACAATCTTCTGATATTGAAAATGCGGTCAATAAAGGGGCGAAAGTCGTGATTGTTTGTCCAATTGATGGTGCGGCGGTAGGGCCTGCGGTAGAAAAAGCTCGAGATGCTGGAGCAAAAGTTATTTCATATGACCGTTTGATTATGAATACGAAGGCAGTTGACTACTATGCGACTTTCCAATTAGTCGAAGTTGGGAAAAAACAAGCTCAGTATATTGAGTACAAACTCGGTTTGAAAGACGGAGCGAAAGGGCCGTTCAACATTGAAGTATTTGCAGGTTCTCCTGATGATAACAATGCAAAATATTTCTTCCAAGGAGCTTGGAGTGTGTTGCAACCGTATTTTGAAAGTGGCGTGTTGAAATCTCCTTCTGGCAAGGTGACGAAAGATTTCAAAGAAAAAGATTGGCAAAGTATTGGGATTGACGGTTGGAAACAGCAAAAAGCAATGGACGAAATGGATGCTCGCTTGACCAAATATGCAGGAGACGTGAAACTCAATGCCGTTCTCGCACCAAATGATGCGGTAGCTCGTGGGGTAATTGAGGCGATTTCTGGTAAATTCTCCGAGACAGAATGGCCGTTTATCACTGGGCAAGATGCCGAAGATGCCTCACTTAGTTTGATAAACAACGGCAAACAAGGTTCAACGATTTGGAAAGATACACGTGAGTTGGCAACGAAAACAGCTGAAATTACGATTGAATTGCTAAAAGGCAATGATCCGAAAACGGATGACACGATGAACAACGACATTATCGACGTGCCGTCCTTCCTACTCGAACCGAAATTGGTTACCAAAGAAGGTGAAAAGGATATGCCGTCTTCTGTTAGTCTTGCAGAATTGGTGAAATCAGGATACACCACAGAAGATAAGATTAAGTAATTCAGTATAACGTGCGGGGGGAATCCCCCGCATGAATGAAAAGGGGGAATAAAAATTGCACGAGAAAACCATATTAGAAATGCGTAATGTGCGAAAAACATTTGGGCCAGTTGTTGCATTGGATCAAGTGGATTTACTTGTAAAAGAACAGGAAATTCATGCGATTTGTGGTGAAAATGGTGCTGGGAAGTCTACCTTGATGAATGTCTTGTCTGGTGTTTATCCTTACGGAAGTTATTCTGGGGAAATTGATTATGACGGCAAAGTTCGCCAATTTAAAAATTTGCGTGATTCTGAAAAAGAAGGAATCGTCATTATTCATCAAGAGTTGGCACTCATTCCTTATCTTTCCATTATGGAAAATATTTTCCTTGGCAACGAACAAGTGGAAAGAGGCAGTATTAACTGGGATAAGACGAAGGAAAAAGCAATTGAGCTAATGGATCGTGTTGGTTTGGATGCTGACCCTGAAGAATTGATTGTCAATATCGGTGTCGGTAAACAGCAACTCGTGGAAATTGCCAAAGCAATGGCAAAAGATGTTCGCCTGCTGATTTTGGACGAACCAACTGCCGCACTTAACGAGGACGATTCGGAACATTTGCTAGGATTGATTCGCAATTTGCGTGACAATAACGGGATTACAGCGATTATCATCAGCCACAAACTCAATGAAATTGCAGCAATTGCTGACATGGTGACGGTCATTCGTGACGGGAAATCCATTTCCAAAATCGAAATCACGGAAACTTCTCCGCTTGATGAGGACAAATTGATTGCCGACATGGTAGGACGTAGCCTAGAGGCTCGTTATCCTGAGCATAAACGAAACGAAGATGGTGAGGTGATTTTCGAGACGATTGATTGGACGGTTTACCACAACGAAGACACGCATCGCTTGGTCAATGACAAGGTGAATATCCAAGTGAAAGCTGGAGAAATCATTGGTATTGCAGGACTTATGGGAAGTGGACGGACGGAATTTGCCATGAGCGTATTCGGAAAGAGCTATGGTAGCAAAATTCAAGGAACACTTCGTTTGAACGGCAAAGAGGTCAATTTGAAAAATGTGGGACAAGCGATTCATCACAAACTTGCTTATGTTTCAGAAGACAGGAAAGTGTACGGTTTGAATCTTATCTCTACGATTCGAGAAAACACGACATTATCGAACTTGAACGATTTGCTCAAAGGATTTTCGATTGATAGAGAAAAGGAAAAAGCGATTGCTGAGAAATATCGAAAGGAATTGCGAACAAAATCTGCCTCGATTGAGTCGAAATGTTCAGAGCTGTCTGGTGGAAATCAGCAAAAAGTTGTTTTATCCAAATGGATTTACACCAATCCAGATATTATGATTTTAGACGAGCCTACTCGTGGAATTGACGTTGGGGCGAAGTATGAAATTTACGAAATCATTCACAAATTGGCAGATCAAGGAAAAGCCATTATCGTTATCTCATCAGAATTGCCAGAGCTTTTGGGGATTTCCGATAGAGTTTACACAATGGCAGAAGGAAAAGTGACGGCAAATCTAGTCAATGATGATTTGACACAAGATGATTTGATGAAGAAAATGACTGCTTAAAGGAGTTTGTAGCAAACTTCTACAAAAAAAGAGCGTAGCAAAGCTCAGGGGGAAAGCGAGCTTGTTAACGTGAGGAGGACAATCATGGAAAAAACAAACACAGCACCACAGACGGCAAATAGCGAAATGAAAAGCGTGGTGGATAAATTAAAAGGTAATTTTAGCCAATATGGAATTGTGGTGGCATTGCTTGTCATTATCGCCTTCTTCCAAGTGGCGACTGGAGGCTTGCTTTTAGCTCCTAACTCGCTTGTTGCCTTGGTTCAACAAAATACCTATGTTTTTGTACTGGCAATCGGTATGGTAATGGTTATTGTGGCAACGCATATTGATTTATCGGTCGGCTCTCAAGTCGCTTTTGTCGGCGGGATTGCTGCCATTCTCATGTCGCATTTACCTGCAAATCTTTGGTTTTTAAGTATTCCAATTTGTATTTTTGTCGGTATTCTTATCGGGATTTGGCAAGGGTTCTGGGTGGCATATGTCGGCATACCGGGGTTTATTGTAACGCTCGCAGGAATGTTGCTGTTTCGAGGATTTGCCACAGTATTAGTTGGTGAAAGTGTGCCAGTTCGTAGTGAAGGGTTCAAATTTATCACTAAAGGGTATTTGCCAAATATTTTCGGTTTTGCAGGTAATTTGGACGTTTTGACTTTGGTCATTGGTGCAATTATCATTGGCTGGTTCGGCTATTCACAAGTAAAAACATTCAAAAAATCAACGAATAACGACCCTTTTATGTTTGTTGGAATTAAAATTGCGTTGTTTACGTTGATTGTAGGATACATCACTTACTTGTTTGCCAATAGTGGAAACGAGGAAATGGGTGGTATTCCGATTACGCTTGTACTTGTAGCATTTCTTGTAGCGATTTACACTTTTATCATGGGTAGAACGAAATTTGGTCGCCACATTTACGCTGTTGGTGGCAATAGAAAAGCTGCGGTATTGAGCGGGATTGATGCGAAAAAGGTAGATTTCAAAGTATTCATTCACATGGGTGTTCTAGCTGCTATTGCTGCAATTGCCATGCTCTCACGTCTTGCTTCAGCCTCAGCACAAACAGGTGACGGATTTGAACTTGATGCGATTGCTGCCTGCTTTATTGGTGGGGTAGCAGTAAGTGGTGGTGTCGGAAAAATTCCAAATGCAATGATTGGTGCCTTAGTGATGGGTGTCCTCAACCAAGGACTTTCAATTATGGGTGTTTCATCTGCATGGGTAAAAGCAATAAAAGGGATTGTTTTGTTAGTCGCTGTCGCATTAGATGTTTACTCTAAGCGGAAAAAAGCATAACAAAAATTGGTGATACGGGTATTATTTAGGGGAAATTTTAAAGAAAGTTGGTTTGAAAATGAGCCAAGAAATCTTGTTTTCAATGGAAAACATTGAGAAAAGTTTTGGCCCTGTTCACGTGCTGAAAAAAGCAAATTTAGAAGTGAAAAAGGGCGAAATTCACGCTTTTATGGGTGAAAATGGAGCTGGTAAATCAACTCTGATGAACATTTTAGCAGGCTTGCTTGAAAAAGATGCGGGAAAAATCATTTTTGAAGGACGTGAAATTCCTAAAATGACCGCCAATTTGGCAACAGAATTAGGCATTGCATTTGTTCATCAAGAGTTGAATTTGGCGGAAGATTTATCTGTCGCTGAAAATGTATTTATCGGGCGACTTCCGTATAAAAATCAATTACTAGGTTTGGTTGATTACAAAAAATTATACGAACAGACGCAATCACTACTCAATATGATTGGAGCGAAAGTTTCACCCAACGAGATAGTGAGCAAACTTTCTACTGCTAATAAACAGCTAGTAGAAATTTGTAAAGCATTGACATTGAATGCAAAGGTCATCATTTTTGATGAGCCGACCACAGCTTTGAGTGATAAGGATGTGGAAGTGTTATTTATTATTATCCGAAGACTAAAAGAAAAAGGTGTTTCAAGCATTTATATTTCTCATAGAATGAAAGAGATTTTTGAGCTGGGCGAGCGAATTACCATTATGCGTGATGGTGAATATATTGCCACCGAAAAAGTCAAAAGTCTTTCAGAAGATGAGATTATTTCCATGCTTGTAGGTCGTGAAATAAAAGATTTATATCCAAAAGAGCCGACTGAAATTGGCAGTACCTACCTAGAGGTGAAAGATTTATCCGACAAAGTAGGGAAAGTGAAAAACGTGAGCTTTCAAGCAAGACGTGGTGAAGTGCTAGGCTTTGCAGGCTTGGTTGGTAGCGGAAGAACGGAAACTTTGCGGTTGATTTTTGGAGCAGATAGAGCAGTGAGTGGCAAGATTTTTGTCAATCAAAAGGAAGTGAAAATAAAATCTCCAAATGATGCGATTTCTAGCGGGATTTGTTTACTGACGGAAGATAGAAAACGTCAAGGTCTCTTGCTCAATTTGTCGATAAAGGACAATATCAATCTGACCAATCTGAAAAACTTTGTTTTAAATCAAAAATCTCTAACGGATACCTCCAATCGTTTTATCAAGGAGGTTAATATCAAAACGAACAACATGAACAATCCTGTCTCTAGCTTGTCTGGTGGAAATCAGCAAAAAGTAGTGCTGGCGAAATGGTTGAATACAGATAATGAAATTTACATTTTTGATGAACCGACCAAAGGTATTGACGTGGGAGCGAAATCAGAAATCTACAATATCATCAATCATTTGGCGTTACAAGGAAAAACAGTTTTGATTGTTTCATCTGAAATTCCTGAATTGCTCGGGATTTGCGATCGTATTCAAGTTTTCCATGAAGGGAAAATTACAGGGGAAATAGATGTTTCTTCTTTTGAATCGAAACAAGATGAGGCTCAAGAGCTGATTATGAAATACGCTACGGCTAGTTAGAGAAAGGACATAGAGAAATGGAAAATAGTAGAAAAAAATTAAATCTTAAAGAATTGTTCATGAATTATTCGGTGTATCTCGTTTTGGCTGTTTTAGTAATTTATTTCACGATTGCAAATGAGGACTTTTTAAGCACATACAATATTGAGAACTTTTTACAACAAATTCCTCCTGTTGGCATTTTAACAGTTGCGTATGCAATGATTTTGATTTGTGGGTATGTTGATTTGTCGATTGGTTATGTGGCGATGGCAAGCGGAATGATTGGTTTATACGCATCAAATGCAGGACTTCCTGCACCCATTGTGATTTTGATAAGCCTTGCAGTAGGTGCCACACTTGGTGTGGTCAATGCACTATTAATTAAAAAATTCGATTTGCCTTCGTTTATCTTAACGCTCGGGACAAGTTATGTGATTAAGGGAATGTTAGGATTTTTTACAGACGAACAGTTTATCGGTTCGGACAAAGAATGGTTTAACAAACTAGCAAAAACCCCTATTTTTTCAGAAATACTCAAGAGCAATGCGTTAATTTTCATTGCGATTATTGCCGTATTTGTTTTCATCATGAAAAAAACGAGACTTGGAAAGTACACGTATGCGGTAGGAAGTAACCAAGAGGCTTCACGACTTTCAGGAATTAATACAGATTTGCACGTTGTGAAAATCTTCGTTATCGAGGGGATTCTTGCAGCAATCGCTGGTTTATTGATTGTTTCCAACTTAAATGGCGGTGCCTCAAAAGATGCGAACGGACTTGATTTGTTTGCAATGGCAGCGGCAATTATGGGCGGAACTTCCTTTAGCGGAGGAATCGGTACAATAGGCGGAGCTGTCGCAGGGATTTTGACCTTACAGGTCTTTAAAAACGGTTTGACGTTAATGGGTGTCAATTCATTCTTGCAAGACACGGTAACAGGTGTTGTTATTATTCTTGCAATTATTATTGACTATATCAAACGGAAAACAAGCCAAAATTCGTAAAGGGAATACGGGGATTTCTAAAGCGAAGTGATTTCCTCGGGTTTCTTGGAATTTCTTGCGATGAATTTTAGAATACCCCCTAACGAGATGAAAATTCATCTCAATATTTACACATAGAAAGTAGGATAATAAAGATGAAAAAAATCACAAAAGTTGTATTGGTAGCAATGCTTTTCACGCTAGTAGCTCTAACAGGTTGCTCAAAAGGTGGGGATAGTGCAGGTGGAGATAAGAAAAAAACACTCTATTTTATCCCAATTGTTGACACAGGTGCTTATTGGAATCCGATGAAAAAAGGTGCAGAAGATGCAGCGAAAGAATTGGGCTATACGTTGGTTACCAAAACATCACCTTCAGCAGAACCAAGTAAAAAAGAAAAACACATTGGTTTCATTAAAGAGGCGACAGCAAAAGGAGTGGCAGGAATTGCCATTGCACCAATTGAGAAAAAGGCTTTTGTTGACCCAATCAAAGCAGCAATGGATAAAAAAGTGCCAGTTATCACATTTGATGCAGATTTGGAAAATAAATCAGACCGTACAGCTTATGTAGGAACGGATAATGTTTCAGCAGGGAAAGAGCTAGGAGTGCAGGCGGCAAAAGAAATGAAAGAAAAAGGAATTACCAAAGGATCTATTGCCATTGTCTGCGTTGATGTAGCTCAGCCGACAATGATTGACCGTGAAAAAGGGTTGAAAGAAGGCTTTGAAGAAGTTTATGGAAGTGAGGCGAAAAACTTCAAATTCCTTGCAACGATTCAAGATAACGACCAACCAAGTGAGTCTAAAAAACAACTAGAAGGGTACATTTCAGCGAATAAAGACTTGGTTACAGTATTTTCTCTAGGAAGTGAAGGCCCTGACGTTGGAGTTATGAGTGCTATTGAATCACAAGGGAAATCTGGCAAAATTCTTCATTATGGATTTGACTATACAGATACATGGTTAAAAGGGGTAAGCGACGGACGTATCACCGCCATCGTTGACCAAGATGCTTACCAAATTGGCTACCAAGTAATTGAAAATCTAGTAAAAGCAATCAAAGGCGAAACACTCGAGCCAACTATTCCAATTGATGTAAAATACGTCAAAGCAGCCGACCTAGAGGCATATGGCAAAGAGAAAAGTAAAATCAAAACAAGTGAAACGGATAAATAAAATTTATAAGGGTACCTCTAAAAACTCCGTTTAATCCAAAACTAGCAATTTAGGATAAGTGCGAGTTTTTAGAGTTGCTATAAACTAACATGAAAAAAACAAAAAAAGAGGAGAACGTAATGACAGATTACAATTCAAAAGAGTATTTAAACAAAGTAGATGAATGGTGGCGTGCAGCGAATTATATTGCAGTTGCACAGATGTATTTGAAAGACAATCCTTTATTAAAAAAGGAGATTCAAGAGGATGATGTGAAAATTCATCCAATCGGACATTGGGGAACGATTGCAGGACAAAACTTTATTTATGCTCATTTGAATCGTGCAATTAATAAGTATGACTTGAATATGTTTTACATTGAAGGACCGGGACATGGCGGGCAAGTCATGGTGGCAAATTCATATATTGACGGAAGTTATACCGAGATTTACCCAGAAATCACACAAGATGAGGCTGGGTTGAAAAAACTTTGCAAAATTTTCTCATTCCCAGGAGGGATTGCCTCCCATGCGGCACCAGAAACACCCGGGTCAATTCATGAGGGAGGAGAATTAGGGTACTCTCTTTCTCATGCAACAGGAGCGATTTTGGATAATCCAGATGTGATTGCAGCAACAGTTGTCGGTGACGGCGAGGCAGAAACAGGTCCACTAGCGGCGGGGTGGTTTTCAAATGTGTTTATCAATCCTGTAACGGACGGAGCAGTTTTGCCAATTCTTTACTTGAACGGTGGAAAAATTTCCAATCCGACGATTTTAGAGCGTAAAAGTGATGAAGAATTAACACAATATTTTGCTGGTCTAGGCTGGGAGGCGTTGTTTGTTTCTGGGACAAACCCAGATGTCGTTCACACGCAAATGGCAGAGCAAACCGATTTAGCAATCGAAAAAATCAAAGCAATTCAAAAAGAGGCACGTGCGAAGTCAGCCGAAGTAGCGACGTTGCCAACATGGCCTGTTTTAATCGTTCGCACACCAAAAGGGTGGACAGGGCCTGCCTCTTGGGCTGGTGAGCCGATAGAGGGAGGATTTAGAGCACATCAAGTGCCAATTCCAGTAGATGCTCATCACATGGAGCATATCTCATCCCTAGTAGAATGGCTAAAATCGTACCGTCCAGAAGAATTATTTGATGAAAATGGTACGGTAAAAGAAAGTATTCGTGCCATTTCACCAAAAGGTGACAAGAGAATGTCTACAAACCCAATTACTAACGGGGGAATTGATCCGAAACCGTTGAAAATTGCGGATTGGAAAAAACACGCATTAACATTTGCCAAACCGGGTGAAAAAATAGCACAAGATATGATTGAATTTGGGAATTTTGCACGAGATTTGATTGTGGACAATCCAGACAATTTCCGTATTTTTGGCCCAGATGAAACAAAATCAAATCGCTTGAACAAAGTCTTTGAAGTGACAAACCGTCAATGGTTAGGTGGAGAAGATAAGGCTTATGATGAATGGATTTCGCCTGTGGGACGTGTAATTGACTCTCAACTTTCAGAACACCAGTGTGAAGGATTTTTAGAGGGATATGTTTTGACAGGTCGTCATGGTTTCTTCGCAAGTTATGAGGCGTTCTTGAGAGTGGTAGACTCCATGATTACCCAGCATTTCAAATGGTTGAGAAAAGCAAAAGAGCAAACTTGGAGAAAGCAATATCCGTCACTGAATTTAATTGCGACTTCCACCGTGTTCCAACAAGATCATAACGGCTATACACATCAAGATCCGGGATTGTTGACACATTTGGCAGAGAAAAAACCAGAGTTTATCCGTGAATATTTACCAGCAGATACGAACACTATGTTAGCTGTAATGGCGGAGGCTTTGTCGAGTGAAGAATTGATTAACCTAATCGTCTGCTCCAAACATCCACGTCCGCAGTTTTATTCAGCAGATGAGGCAGAAATTTTGGTGAAAGAGGGCTTGAAAATAATTGATTGGGCATCAACGACTACCTCTGATGAAGAACCAGATGTGGTACTTGTTGCCTCAGGTACCGAGCCAAACCTTGAGGCACTTGCGGCGGTAACGATTTTGAACAAGGCATTCCCAAGTTTGAAAATTCGTTTCATCAATGTGTTAGACATTTTGAAATTACGTCATCCGTCCGTTGACCCTCGTGGTTTATCAGATGAAGAATTTGACAACTATTTCACGAAAGAAAAACCAGTCATCTTCTGTTACCACGGTTATGAGGGCATGATTCGTGACATTTTCTTCAATCGCAACAATCATAACTTGTATATTCATGGTTATCGTGAAAATGGAGATATTACAACACCATTTGATATGCGTGTATTCTCAGAAATGGATCGTTTCCACGTAGCTCAAGATGCGGCAAATGCAGTGTACGGAAACGCAGCAAGTGAATTTTCACAAAAAATGGATGATACGATTGCCTTCCACCACAGCTACATTCGTGAGCATGGCTTAGATATTCCAGAAGTGGAAAATTGGACTTGGGAAGATTTGATTAAGTAATCGATTTGGCACACCTCCTGAAAAGCCAAATTGGTGATGTATAAGGCATATTCTCTCTATTTGATTTTCAGGTAGAGAGAATATGTATTTAAAAGCGAACGAGAAAAGGAGCGAGCATGAAGAAAATAAATACTCATTTATCCAAATACACCCACCACAATGATCAAGAACTAGAAGAAATTTATCGCCATTTGCTAGAGAAAAAAGAAGTAGACAAAATCAAAAACAACGTTCTTTTCCAAGCAAAATTGATTACTACAAAGTTGACGAATAAAGAAAAAGCACTTTATCCTCCGCAAAATTGGGAGGTTTGTAGGAAAATCAAGGCGATTTCTGAGGTGGAAAAACAATGAAGAACATCGCTTGTTTTTTAGGGGATTTTTACCATGCTCATGATGATTATTTGACTTTTCTCCGTGAGGTTTTGGAAAATCAACCAGACATTGAGCTGACAGATTATCCTTTAGCTGATTTGGGGCGAATTTTAGAAGAAAAACCAGATTTGATAATTTTTTCTTTGGAAAATCGCTTAAACCCAGAAGAACGCAACGTTTTAACATGGCTAACGGATGAGCTTGATGAAAAAATAGAACAATTTGTAGCACAAGGAGGCGCATGGCTTGCACTTCATGCAGGAATGAGTTGTTATCCTGAAAACTCTAAGTATATTCATTCAGTTTTAAAAGGATATTTTGTAGAACATTTTGAGCAGACAATTGTGCATTATGAGGAAAGTGGAAAAGAGCGTTTTTCATTTTTAGACGAGCATTATTTCGTCAATGTTCAAGAAAAAGAAACAACAATTTTGATGAGAAGTTCTTCCAATCAAGGAAAATCAATCGCACTCTGGCGACACGAATACTTTGACGGCAAAGTGGTATGCTACACCCCAACTCATACACAAGAGGGCTTTAAAGACAAAGCAAATCAAAAGGAACTATTAATACAAATCCTGTGGTGTATAGAAAAGCTGCGAGGGGCGTTCTGAAGTTTGCAACAGCGAACCATGTCGTTTATTTAATCGCAACGTCAGTTGCGATCGACATTGTGAGCAGTTGCCAAACTTCAGCCCCTCGCAGCTAGACACAGAAAAGCGAGCGGGGCGTTTTGAAGTCTGTGGTAGCGAGCCGTGCCGTTTACTTGCTTGAAACGAAGTTTCAAGCGGCACTGCGAACAGCCACCAGACTTCAGCCCCTCGCCGCTAGACAAAGAAAAGCGAGCGGGGCGTTTTGAAACTTGTCGCAGTGAGCCACAGCATTTACTTGCTTGAAACGAAGTTTCAAGTGCTGTTGCGAACAGCGACCAAGTTTCAGCCCCTCGTAGCTAGACACAGAAAAGCGAGCGGGGCGTTCTGAAGTTTGCAACAGTGAGCCATGTCGTTTATTTAATCGCAACGTCAGTTGCGATCGACATTGCGAACAGTTGCCAAACTTCAGCCCCTCGCAGCTAGACATAGAAAAGCTACGAGGGGCGGTCAGGGGTTTGTCGCAGTGAGCCACAGCATTTACTTGCTGGAAACGCAGTTTCCAGTGCTGTTGCGAACAGCGACCGAGCATTTTGAAGTCTATCTAAGAAAAATTCTCAAAAGACAAATAATCATGAAATAAAAAAACAGAAAAGACTTCGAGCGTTTCCGAAAGAAACGAGAAGAGAGGAGAAAAAAATGAGCTATGTATTAGGTTTAGATTTAGGAACAAGCTCGCTAAAGGGCTTATTAGTAGACAAATCTGGAAAAGTGATTTTAAGTAAATCAGCAGACTATCCGCTTGAAAGTATAAAGGCGGGATATAGCGAGCAAGACCCACAACACTGGGTAGAGGCAGCTTGGAAAGTATTGAAAGCAATGATACAGGAATTACCAGAAATGAAAGAAAAACTTGAGGGGATTAGTTTTTCAGGGCAAATGCACAGTCTTGTGTTAGTAGATGAACATCAAAAAGTGCTACGCAACGCGATTTTGTGGAATGATGTTCGCACAAGCAAACAATGTGAAGAAATTACTCAAAAATGTGGTGAAGTTTTGCTGAAAAGCACGAAAAATATTGCTTTAGAAGGATTTACATTGCCAAAAATTCTTTGGGTGCAAGAGCAAGAACCAGAAATTTGGGCGAAAGCGGAAAAATTTATGCTACCAAAGGATTATTTAGCATTTTATTTGACGGGGAATATCCAAATGGACTACTCAGATGCAGCGGGAACATTGCTTTTAGATGTGGAAAACCGTGTGTGGTCAACAGAAATCATGGAGACGTTTGGCATTTCAGAAAGTTTCATGCCAGAATTAGTAGAATCTGCTGGTTTTCGTGGGAATTTATTACCCGAGCTAAAAGAAACGCTTGGTTTTACTCGTGACGTGAAAATTTTCGGTGGCGGAGCAGACAATGCGTGTGCAGCTCTTGGAGTAGGGATTGTCTCCGAGGGAATTGGTTTATGTTCAATCGGGACGAGTGGTGTTTTTCTAAGCGTAGAAGAAACTGCCGAAAAAGACTACCAAGGAAAACTTCATTTATTCAATCACGTTTTAGCGAATACTTATTATTCTATGGGTGTAACGTTAGCTGCTGGGAACAGTCTTAGTTGGTTTAAAAATACATTTGCGAAAGATTTAACATTTGAGGCAATGTTAAAAGACGTGGCTACGGTAAACGTTGGAAGTGACGGCTTGATTTTCACTCCTTATATTGTTGGCGAGCGAACACCTCATGTCGATAGCCAAATTCGTGGTAGTTTTATCGGGATTGATACACATCATGAGTTAAAACATTTTGCCCGCAGTGTGCTAGAGGGAATTACATTCTCGCTCAAAGATTCTCAAAATCTAATGGAAAATGTTGCCAACAAACAGTTTAGCAAAATCGTTTCAGTCGGTGGCGGGGCGAAAAATAAAGAATGGTTGCAAATGCAAGCAGATATTTTCAATGCCAAAATTACAACCCTAACAGCTGAGCAAGGACCGGGGCTTGGTGCGTGTATGTTGGCGGCACTAGGCTGTGGCTGGTTTGAAAATGTAGAAGAATGTGTCACTACATTTGTCGCCTACAGCGAAGAAATCCACCCAATTCCAGAAAATGTAGTAAAATATCAACAAGTATATGAGCTCTACAAAAAAGCTTACCCTGCAACAAAAGAACTAACCCACCAATTACAAGAAAACCTTTAGAAAAGAAAAGCGAGAGAGGCGTTTTGAAGTCTGTGGTAGTGAGCCGTGCCGTTTACTTGCTACTACACTTCGTTTCGCATACAGTCTTTCTAAGAATCAAAGATTCTTGAAAGACTAGCATCAAAACGCAAGTTTCGAGCGGCACTGCGAACATCCACCAGACTTCAGCCCCTCGTAGCTAGACAGAGAAAAGCAGAGAGGGGTGTTCAGGGGTTTGTCGCAGTGAGCCACAGCATTTACTTGCTGGAAACGTAGTTTCCAGTGCTGTTGCGAACAGCGACCCAACCCCTGCCCCTCATAGCTAGACAAAGAAAAGCGAGAGGGGCGTTTTGAAGTCTGCAACAGTGAACCATGTCGTTTATATACTGCTACACTTCGTTTCGCATACAGTCTTTCTAAGAATCAAAGATTCTTGAAAGACTAGCATCGAAACGCAAGTTTCGAGCGGCACTGCGAACAGTTGCCAGACTTCAGCCCCTCGTAGCTAGACAGAGAAAAGCTGTGAGGGGCGTTCAGGGGTTTGTCGCAGTGAGCCACAGCATTTACTTGCTGGAAACGTAGTTTCCAGTGCTGTTGCGAACAGCGACCCAACCCCTGCCCCTCATAGCTAGACAGAGAAAAGCGATTGGGGCGTTTTGAAGTCTGCAACAGTGAACCATGTCGTTTATTTAATCGCAACGTCAGTTGCGATCGACATTGCGAACAGTTGCCAAACTTCAGCCCCTCGTAGCTAGACAAAGAAATGAGAAGAAAGGTGCGTAACTATATGCAAATAAAAAATCCTGTTTTATCTGGTTTTCATGCAGATCCGTCGATTATTCGAGTGGACGATACGTATTATATCGCCAATTCCACTTTTGAATGGTTTCCTGGAGTTCGTTTGCACGAGTCAAAAGATTTAGTCCATTGGAATTTACTTCCCTCACCTTTGAGAGAAGTGAGTTTCCTTGACATGAAGGGAAATGCTTCCTCTGGCGGTATTTGGGCACCTGATTTGTCCTATGCGGACGGAAAATTTTGGCTAGTTTATACAGATGTCAAAGTAGTTGAAGGAGCATTTAAAGATATGACCAACTACTTGACGACAGCAGAAGATATTCGTGGACCGTGGAGCAAGCCGATTAAGCTCAATGGTGTAGGTTTTGATGCCTCTCTTTTCCATGATGACAACGGAAGAAAATATCTCGTTCAGCAAACATGGGATCATAGAGAGTATCATCATCCGTTTGACGGAATTACATTAACAGAATTTGATACAAATACCATGAAACTCCTGCCCAAAACGGCTAGAACAATTTTTGCAGGAACCGAGGTGAAATTGGTCGAGGGCCCTCATTTATACAAAATAAATGGCTACTATTATTTATTTGCCGCAGAAGGAGGCACAGTTTTTACACATCAAGAAGTAGTCGCCAGATCTAAGAGTTTGGACGTTCTCTCTTTTGAAGTAGAGCCAAATGGTCCATTTCTCACCAATTTTGACACCCCACATTCCTATTTGCAAAAACAAGGACATGGGGCGTTGGTTGATACACCAAGTGGGGAGTGGTATTATGCCTCGCTTGTTTCTCGCCCGTGGCATAAGGAGAATGAATCAGCGGTAGACCCACGTGGGTGGTCGACTTTAGGACGTGAAACGTCCATTCAAAAAGTGGAATGGGATAGTGAGGGGTGGCCTAGAATTGTTGGCGGTCATGGTGGAAAGACGTTTGTTGAGGCACCAAAAGATGCGATTTTGACATTGACGGCTGACAATCATTCGCAGCATGATGAATTTGACACTCCAACGCTAGATGAAAACTGGAATACTTTGCGTGTTCCATTTAACGAAGAAATGGGAAGTGTTGGCAACGGTCAATTAACCCTTATCGGTCGTGGTAGCTTGAGCAATCTGCATGAGCTTTCACTTATCGCACGTCGTCACCAAACTTTCTACTTTGACGCACAAACCAAGGTGAAATTTGAGCCATTTTCTTATCAACAAATGGCAGGTTTGACCAATTATTACAATGATAAACATTGGTCATTTGTCTTTATCACGTGGAACGAGCAAAATGGTGCAGTCATTGAGGTTGCACAAAACAATCGTGGAGTTTATACAAGTTATCTAAAAGAAAAAGCAATCCCGATTCCAGAGGGGGTAGAGTATGTTTGGTTTAAGACAAAAGTCCGCAAACAAACGTACACTTATGAATATTCATTTGACGGCACGCTTTGGCAAGAAATTCCAGTTACGCTTGATATGTCTATTCTTTCAGATGACTATGTATTGCAAAGCTATGGAGGCTTTTTCACAGGAGCATTTGTAGGTTTAGCAGCAGTTGATTACACAGGATATGAAACCCCTGCTACTTTTGATTTTTTTGATTACCATGAATATGGTGATGAGAAATAGAGGGGAAATAATGTCAAGTATAGGAATATATAAGGTGTTAGATTTTTTGTTTGAGAACTGATAAAAAATTAATCACTCTTAAAAAAAGCCCTTGAAAGTTTTTCAAGGGCTTTTTTTAGGTCGACTATAGTTTGACAACTATTGCAGAACATGAATGATAGTATATCGAATAGGTTCAGTTAGAATTTAGTTCTTTAGCGAGTTCAAGCAATTCAGTGAATTTATCAATTTCTGTAGTTGTTAGCGTTGAGAGTAGACTGAACAGTTTAAAATGTGTTGCTAAGTCAGTATTAGGTACTGGATTGTTCAACTGAAATAATTCATTTCCCTCTCTTGAGTTGCTATACATCGGATTTTTCTCAACGGGCGGAAGTTCAAGATTTGCGTCAATAATTCTATCGTCGGTTAAGTCTTCTAAGGAAAGATCTAAGGTATCAGCAACTTTATCTATTATTTTTTGGTTAGGTTTTTGACGTCCATTTTCCCAAGAAGAGATGTTGGAAGGTGCTATATCTAATAGTTTGGCAAGTGCAATCTGAGATAGTTTCTTTTCTTCTCTAGCACGAGTAATATTTCTAGCAAAGTAAGTATTTCGTTTAGGATTTGCTGCCATGTGTGTTCACCTCTGTTATGATTTAATTATTCTATACCTACTATACCAAAGAATATTAGAAAATTCAATAGTTGCATTATTGTTCTATTGAAGAGGGGAAAACAACTATAGAATAAGAAAACATCAGTATCACTAGACTTTCCTATAATAATATTTGTTAAAGAGAAGGTGGATTAAGGGGGGATATTGTGTTAAGAAGTAGGTCGGTGTGAATGTTGATATGAGGTTTTTTCTAAAGAGGTCGTTTTTTTATTGTCGTTGTGTATGTAGAGCAACCAATAAACAAAGCTACTCCTCAACTGTGACTTCCTATTTTTTTCTACATAGGCAACAAAACTCTTGACAAAAAAACTACACATATAGCATCATTGGTTTAACCTGTTGAAAAAGGGGTGTAGGCAACTGGCCGTCGGATGTGAAATGGTACTGTTCTTCGAGAAGGTGAAAATGATTGAAAGGGAAGATGGAGTATGGGTGTAGTTGTATGATATCAAGAATAAGGAGTTGCACTATAGGTCCTTTTTGCGTGGCTATTTCCCTGCTACACATTGTGACGAATATGGCTATTGTTGATAGTTGTTGTAATTATGATATGAGGAAAAAGTATGTAGAAAAGAAGAAAGGGGTAAAAATGAATAGACAAAAAATAAAAGAGTACTACAACAGACTAAAGAAACGTATTTTTGTAGCTCAAGTTATTAAAAACTCTGATAAAGAGAATATTATCGAAAATAGAAACGGAGGGAAACCAGATGAAAGAGGAAATCATTAAGCTTATAATTAGTTCTGTAATAACTAGTGTAATAACTAGTGTAATAACTAGTGTAATTTCAGGGGTGAGTTCTCCTAGTTCTCGTAAGTTAGAAATAACAAGTGATTCAATTGAAATTCGCCAAATACGTGATAGGTTTGTTATAAGTCTAGATAATATGACTTCGGATGGAAGAGAGTTTACAATTGATGTAGATGAAAAAGTAACTACTATAACAACAGGAAATTATAAAAAGCCTGAATTAGAGTTTTCTATTTGTGGAAAAAGGAAAGTGAAATATGTATATGTTATTAATGTAAAGTTAATAATGTTGTTTCGAAGGAGAAAAGAGAGAGACAAGAAAAAATCAAAGAGATAAAAAAGATTATTGAAAGTATAAAGGTGCAGAACCTTTGTCTATCTTCTAATTGCCTAAGTTGTCATTTTTTAGGGAAATAAAACAACACCCGCATAAAATCAGTTTTCTCCCTGATTTTATGCGGTTTTTGTGAAAAAACCAAGAATAAACCAACTCCCTAGTTTTCTTCAAAAATTCCCTAAACCGAATCTCCCCCTTTTTACAATAGAATAGTTTATAATTAGACTACGAATATTTATAAAAGATATAGATAAAAACAGGAGGGTGACATGGCGAACGATAAAATTATTATTCATGGTGCAAGAGCACATAATTTGAAAAATATAGATGTGGAAATTCCACGCGAGAAAATGGTAGTAGTTACGGGACTTTCTGGTAGCGGGAAAAGTTCTTTAGCTTTTGATACGCTTTATGCAGAGGGGCAACGGAGGTATGTGGAAAGTTTGTCAGCATACGCACGTCAATTTTTAGGGCAAATGGATAAACCAGATGTCGATGCGATTGACGGACTTTCGCCTGCGATTTCGATTGACCAAAAAACTACAAGCAGAAATCCCCGCTCAACTGTCGGAACAGTGACGGAAATCAACGATTATCTGCGACTTTTGTACGCAAGAGTTGGACATCCTATTTGCCCAAATGACAATACAGAAATTTCTTCACAATCTATTGAGCAAATGGTTGACAAAATCATGGAAATGCCTGAAAAAAGTAGGATTCAAATTCTTGCTCCAATTGTCAAAGGAAAAAAAGGTCAACACAAAAAAGTGTTTGAGCTTGTGCAAAAAGAAGGGTACGTGCGTGTACGTGTCAACGGAGAAGTGCTTGATGTATCGGACGCTCCAGAGCTTGACAAAAACAAAACGCACAATATTGAAATTGTCATTGACCGTATTGTCGTAAAAGACGGTATCCGCAGTCGATTGTTTGACTCTGTTGAGGCGGCAGCTCGTTTGGCGGACGGTTATGTACTAGTGCAAGAGGTGTCAACGAATGAAGAAATGCTCTTTAGCGAACATTTTTCTTGCCCGATTTGTAATTTTACCGTTGGCGAATTAGAGCCACGTCTGTTTAGTTTCAATGCTCCTTACGGTGCGTGTCCTGATTGTGACGGTTTGGGTGCGAAACTTGCGATTGATATGGATTTGATTTTGCCAGATGAGACGCTTACGCTTGCAGAAGGGGCAATTGTACCGTGGAGTTCTTCTGCGAGTGAGTACAATTTTGCTATGCTAGAGCAGGCAATGGCAACTTTCGGTGTCGATATGAATACCCCGTGGAAAAAGATGAAGAAAAAGGACAGAGATTTGGTGCTACATGGCAACAATGAAAAATTCCATTTCACCTACATGGGAGGATTCGGTTTGACCGACCGTGATATTGTGTTTGAAGGAGTTTTGAAACAAATTGACCGCAGATTTCATGAGACGAGTAGCGATTTCATTCGTGATAGCTTGCGAAAATTTATGACAGAATTGCCTTGTGAAACGTGTGCAGGTTTGCGTTTGAATCCACAAGCCTTGAGCGTGAAAGTCAACGATCAAAATATCGCACAAATCAGCACGCTTTCAGTTACTCATGCGTTAGAATTTTTCAGCGATATTCCGCTAAGTGAAAAGGAACAAGTCATTGCTCGCCCGATTTTGAAAGAAGTCAATGACCGTTTGACGTTTTTGCAAAATGTCGGTTTAGATTATTTGACCCTTTCTCGTGCAGCAGGTACGCTTTCTGGTGGCGAGGCACAACGGATTCGTTTGGCAACGCAAATCGGCTCCAATCTTTCGGGTGTGTTGTATATTTTAGATGAGCCGTCTATTGGTTTACATCAGCGGGACAATGATCGCCTGATTGCCAGTCTGAAAAAAATGCGTGATTTGGGAAATACTTTGATTATTGTTGAGCATGATGAAGATACGATGCGTGAGGCGGATTATTTAATTGATGTAGGACCGGGTGCAGGTGCGGCAGGTGGTGAAATTGTTTCAGCAGGGACACCAGAGGCGGTAGCACGTGATGAACATTCTTTGACAGGGCAATATTTGTCTGGGAAAAAGAAAATTGCTACTCCAAGCGTTCGCCGTAAAGGCAATGGTGAAAAAATTCGTTTGACAGGTGCAAGTGAAAACAATTTGAAAAATATTAGCGTAGATTTTCCACTCGGGACGTTTACCGCAGTGACAGGAGTTTCTGGCTCAGGGAAATCAACATTGGTCAATCAAATTTTGAAAAAAGCACTGGCACAAAAAATCAATCGAAATTCTGAAAAACCGGGGAAATACAAAACAATTAAAGGCTATGAAAGTATTGAAAAACTCATTGATATTGACCAAAGTCCAATCGGTCGAACGCCAAGAAGTAACCCAGCCACGTACACAAGTGTGTTTGACGATATTCGTGGCCTATTTGCCCAAACGAACGAGGCAAAAGTGAGAGGGTATCAAAAAGGACGCTTTTCGTTCAACGTAAAAGGTGGACGTTGTGAGGCTTGTCGAGGAGACGGGATTATCAAAATCGAGATGAATTTCTTGCCAGACGTGTATGTTCCGTGCGAAGTTTGTCATGGAAAACGATACAATTCTGAAACGCTTGAAGTGCATTATAAAGGGAAGAACATCTCGGACGTTCTCGATATGACTGTCGAAGTCGCACTTGAATTTTTCGAGCATATCCCGAAAATTCACCGCAAACTTCAAACGATTGTCGACGTAGGGCTTGGATATGTTACGCTTGGTCAGCCTGCAACGACCCTTTCAGGTGGTGAAGCACAACGGATGAAATTAGCAAGTGAATTACATCGCATTTCAAACGGTAAAAGTCTATACATTTTAGACGAACCAACCACAGGACTCCACACGGATGATATTGCACGCCTGCTTTTAGTGCTAAATAGGCTCGTAGAAAAAGGCAACACGGTATTAGTCATTGAGCATAATTTAGACGTAATAAAATATGCCGACCATATCATCGACCTCGGTCCAGAAGGCGGCGAAGGAGGCGGAACAATTCTTGCCACAGGAACACCTGAAAAAATTGCAAAAGTGAAAGAAAGCTATACAGGACAATATTTGAAAAAGATTTTGGGGAAGTAAAGAAAGGCTAAGAGGGGCGTTTTGAAGTTTGCAACAGTGAGCCATGTCGTTTATTTAATCGCAACGTCAGTTGCGATCGACATTGCGAACAGTTGCCAGACTTCAGCCCCTCGTAGCTAGACAAAGAAAAGCTAAAAGGGGCGTTTTGAAGTCTGTGGCAGTGAGCCGTGCCGTTTACTTGATCGAAACGCAAGTTTCGATCGGCACTGCGAACAGCCACCAGACTTCAGCCCCTCGTAGCTAGACAAAGAATGGATAAAACAAGAGGACGAAGGGAAATTTGTCCTCTTGTTTTTTTGTGAAATCTTTTTAAGAAAAAAGCTGTTATAATATGGGTAAACAAGTGTAAAAAGGGGAAATCATGACACAAAGAGTGAATAGCCGAGTATATGTTAAATTGACAGAATATCTATTTAGGTGCTTAAAAGCAGATGTTAATTATAGTATTGCCAAAGTATTGATTGAACGAATTGAGGAATTTCCAGATATTTATATCGAAGAAATTGCTTTTCATGCTAGGACAACGCCAGCAAGCGTGACCAAGTTCTGCAAAAGATTAGGCTATCCTAGCTTTAAAGATATGCGAACAGATATAGGAGAATATAGCAAAATTCATTTACTCGATGATTTTCAATCACTTACCAATCCAGACGAATTGATAGAGTATTTTCTTGAAAAAGATAGAGAAGTGGAAGAATTTATTTTGGAGCATTTGGATAAAACGCAGTGCGAAAGAATCGCTCAAACTCTTTCTACTCAAAAGAAAATTGCTGTTTTAGGTAGCACGTACTCCGCTAGTAATGTCAATTTATTTCGAGAGCTATTTAGTCAAGAAAATTTCATTGTCTACGAAATACATCGTAGAACAGAAAAAGAGCTATTAAGGCAAATTTTACATGAGGTAGATGCAGTGTTTGTCATTAGTTTAACGGGAGAATGGGTAAAGGAAAACCTTGATTTGTTGCTGGAAAACAAATCTCTTTCAAGCTATATTTTGACCTATCAGCCAAAGCAAGAAATATCCGAGTGTTTCACCGAAGTTATTTCCTTTCAAGCGTTTGATTTTTCCATGTCCTCCAGTTTTTACTCGCAAAAAATCATTCGTCTTTGGGTGGTACTTTTAAACATTTATATGGTCACCTCTAAAAACTCGCACTTATCCTAAATTGCTAGTTTTCCGTTTTTCTTCGTCAATCTCCTCAACCTTGTCTAGCTCCGAAGTGCAGGAGTTTGGCAACTGTTCG
>NZ_FUXI01000035.1 GCF_900167335.1 Pilibacter termitis | reverse complement strand
GAAGTCTGCAACAGTGAACACTGTCGTTTATTTACTCGCAACGAAGTTGCGAACGACATTGTGAACAGTTGCCAGACTTCTGCCCCTCGTTTGCTAGACAAAGAAAAGCAAAGTGGGGCGGTTAGGAGTTGGCGACAGTGAGCCACGTCGTTTATTTACTTGAAGCAATAGCTTCAAGCGACGTTGTGAGCAGTCGCCCAACTCCTGCCCCTCATTGCTAGACAAAGAAAAGCGAAGAGGGGCGGTTTGAAGTCTGCAACAGTGAACACTGTCGTTTATTTACTCGCAACGTTAGTTGCGAGCGACATTGTGAACAGTTGCCAGACTTCTGCCCCTCGTAGCTAGACAAAAATATAAAAACAAGACAATCCCCCACAGTTTACGCTGAGAAGAATTGTCTATTTTTATATAAGTGGTTTATAAAAATTACGATTATCCAAGCCCAGTACTCTAGGTGTTTGCTCACCATTGTTGAGCGTGTCAATAGCACTTGTAATCATCGTGACTTTTGCATCTAAATTGTCAATAAAATGAATAACTTCCGCTTCAAGCACTTTCGGGCGTACGGGAGAGCCAAACTCCAGTTGTCCGTGATGTGATAAAATCAAATGACGAAGTACCACCACGTCCTCATCTGCATCATCAATTTTCAGCTCCTGTGTCGCTTTGATAATTTCCTCATCTATCAACACAATATGCCCTAAAAGCTGTCCACGCAAAGTGTATTGTGTGTTACCGTTCCCGCTTAACTCTAATACCTTGCCCAAGTCGTGCAGTAAAATGCCTGTATAGAGCAATGAGGCGTTCATTTGCGGATAAACTTCAAGCAACCCTTTCGCCACTTTTAACATGGTCAACGTATGGTACGCAAGACCTCCTGCAAAATCGTGATGTAGACTTTTCGCTGCTGGATAGGTGAAAAATTCTTCACGATATTTTTCGAGTAAATTGCGGGCAATTCGTGCATAATGTCCTTGCTTGATAAGGAAAAGAAACTCGCTAATCCCCTCCTCAAGCACTTCTCGTTTGATTACACCTTGTTTTTCATAAAGTTGAGGGTCGCTTGGTTCGCTATCACTCAACGTTCTTAACTTAATTTGATTGACTTGCGGAATCCCTTGATACAGCTCTTTTCTACCTGTAAAATGAACCACCGTATTGGCAACAAAAGTTTTCACTGTATATTCATTTGTATCCCAGAGAAATCCATTGATTTCGCCAGTCTTGTCACGAAATTTGAACTGCTGATACCTTTTTCCAGCCTTACTCGTCCGCACATTCATCTCTTTAATCAACAAATATGCCTCAAATACCTCATCTACTGCTACTTCATTTAATTTTTTCACGTTCTTCCCTCGCTTAATGTTTTACCTTTAGGGTAACTAAAAATTATTTATTCCTATCTTCTAGCTTACCATAAATAGCGAAAAATGTTTAGCTTATTCTTAGTGTTGTAAGTGTTCCACACGTTCTCCTTTAGCTTGATAAATTTCTCTCATGCGTTCGTCACTTGAAAAAAGAAGAATTTGATTTTCTTTGCCAAATTGGCGGAATAATTCCCCTAGTGCCTCCTTGCGTTTTCGGTCATAATTGAGCCAGCCGTCATCAATGATAACTGGACTAATTGGCAAATCTTGTAAAGATAAAAAGGCAAAACGTAAACTCATCATTAGCTGATCTCTTGTACCCGTTGACAAACTGATCAATTCAAAACGTTCCCCGTCCTGTTTTTCAACGCATAATTTTTGCTCAAAAAACACTTTTTTATAGTGTCCTGAAGTCAAAATTGCAAAATATTCACTTGCTTTTTCAAGTAAATTCGGCAGCTGATGAACACTTAATTCACCAAGTAAATTGGCAATTAATTGCACTCTCGTTTTTTCTTTTGCGTATTGTTTCACTAAAAAGAGAACTTTTTCTTGCAAACTACTCCTTTTTTGCAACAATTCATCTAAACTTCCATTTTTTTCAAGACGAGCTTGCTCAAATAATAACTCTTGCATTTCGTAATGCAAATTTCTTAACTGATGTTCAATCCTCGCTTGAGTTTCCTGTTTTTCAGAAAGAACTTGCTCCATTTCCAAAAACTCATTATCCGCATTTTCACGCTTTGCCTCTCGTGTAATGCGGGAAATATTTTTCGGTTGACTAAGATAACGTTGTTCATCTCGAGTAATTTTTGCTAATCTCTCCTCAATTTCACGACCTTCTTCATTGAAAAAATCAAGCTCTGCTACTAATTCTTCCCATTTCTTTTTGGCAAGCGGAAAAGAATTGCGTTGGTTTTTCATACCAACAAATAAAAATGCTATAATTCCTAGGATTATTAGTGGGAAACCTACAAATTTCCCAACCCCATTCAGAAATAAAAAACAAATAACAGAAAGTACAAAACTCAATACGAGAGCATAAACACCGAGTTTTGACGCTTTTTTCTCTGCTCGTCTCCGTGAATTGACAATTGTCGGAAATTTTTGCTCGATTTCATCCAATTCTTGATGAATGCGTGCTATCTTTTCAGTTATTCTCCCTTTTTCGATGTTCGCCTCACGAATCGCCTCTTGAAATGTTTGAAACGCTAACACATCTACTTCTTGCTCCTGTTGCATTTCATTTATCACTTGAGACTTGACTTTTTTCTCAGAAAGAATCGCCTGCAAATCTGCAATTTCCGCTTTTAAATAACGTTCTTCCTCAGTCAATTGTGCAACTCTCTCTTTTGTTTCTTGCAATTGAGCCAACACTCCTCGAAAACTTTCTTGTTCTTTTTCTAACGCATAAATATTGCTCGATAATTCATTTAACTCTCTTAACTGCTGATTTATCTCAGGATTCATCCCTCTTGGTTTGAATAATTCTTCCGCACGTTTGTTCGCACTCTCTTGTGCTTTCATCAAACTTGCACTTCCAGAAAGACCAAGTGAAACCAATTGTCGATTTAAATTCGCCTCATCAATCGTTTGAAAATCTCGCAATTGCTCTTGGTGAAAACAGAAAATTTGTCTAAATAATTCACGATTTAACGGCATTAACACTCGCTGTAAATCTTGCTCATCTCCTGTTTGCCCGTCTGGAAAAAATAACGTAGCAGCCCCTTTATTTTCTTCTCTAAAACGCTCTAAACGATACTCTTTTCCGTCACGCTCAAAAGTCATGCGACCACCAAAACTTCCCGCATAATGTTTCGGCGTATAATCACGTCTTGAGGCAATGCGTTTTTCAAAACCAAAAAGCATACTTTCAATAAATTGAAAAATAGTTGACTTACCTGTTTCATTTTCACCAAAAATTAATTGATTATTTGGCGAAAATTCAAATGTTTGCTGATGAATTTTACCAAAACCTGTAATTTCAATTCTTTTGATTTTCATTTTTCCCTCCCAATTAATTACAATTCTTTATCAAAAAGAAATAAATCCGTCATCTCATCTCTCAATTCTTCAGATATTTCTGCCTCAAATTCTTCATTCACTTCTTTTAAAAGTTCGTTCGGTAATTGAGGTAATATATCTTTCATTGCATAATGTATATCACTTTCTGAGAGCATTGCCAAAAATTCATCTTCTTTAATTTTCAGCGGAATTTGCTTGTGCGTAACGTCCTTGATTGTCAGCTGATTGAGCCAATAGTTTGCTTTGAGATATTGCGTGATTTCTCCTGTTTCCACACTTCTTTTCCATTCCTCGCCTAAATGTGAGGTATTCTTCAGCGTGAGCGAAAACACCGTGTTCTCTTTCTTTAGCTCGTTTTCTATTTTTCCTCTCGCCTCAAGAATACTTTCCACCTCTGCCAAATCAACACTCAAACTTTGATAACGCAAAACGCAAACTTCTATTTCTTCAATAAACACCCTTCCTTCTCGTTGCTCACCAAAAACAATACTCGTATTCCCACTTTCTTTTTTATTATGCCCTTGAGGAGTCCCCGAGTAGACAATCAAAGGATCTAGCGACAATACTTCTGACTGGTGAATATGTCCCAATGCCCAATAATCGTAATTTTTCTGTTTCATTTCGGTAATAGAAAAAGGGGCATATCCTCCACTATTCCCTTTTTCACCATGATAAATACCAATATGCAAAGAGGCATCAAAATCTCTTACTGGAAATTCTCCCACCTTACTTTCTTCGATAAAAGGGGAAGTATAACTAAACCCAGACAACGCAATTCGTTCACCTTTACGTGTTTCAATCCGAATGGTTTCAACCTCCTCACTTTTTATCACGTGCGTATTTTCATCAAATGCATACCAAAATTTATTTTCCTCATAATAGTCGTGATTCCCAAAAGTCAGCACAACAGGAATTTCATTTTCGTGCAATCTTGAGAGTTCTTTGAAAAAAACTGCTTGCGTATGAACGCTACTGCGTGCATGGTGAAACGTATCTCCCACAAAAATCACCACATCCACCTCACGAGCAATCGCCTCATCCACAATCCTCTCTAGCACAAGAAAATTTGCATTTTGCAAATGATTCAACACTTCTTCTGGTGCTGAAAATTCTCTATCCAAATGCAAATCTGCTATATGTAAAAATGTAGCCATATAAATTCCTCCCTTCTCTAGTTACGACAGATTTCTACGGTTTTCTTTTTTATTTGTTTAGATACTAGGTTCAGGACGTTGGCAACTGTTCCCAACGTCGTTCGCACCTGACGTTGCAAGTAGATAAACGACGTGACTCACTGTTGCAAACTTCTGAATCCCCTCTTCGCTTTTCTATTTTATCACACGTTGTGTGGAATATTGATTCAAAATTGAAATTTTTTATAAAAATCGTCGACTTTATGCTTTTTAGTAGCGGTAATGAATCACGTTTATCTTTAAAACTAAACAAAAAAACCGCATTTTCAACGGCTTTTTCGTGCATTTTTCCTTGCTCCGAGTAAAATTTTTCGGATAAGTCCTGTTATAAAAAATAACAGAATGAATACTAGCGTAATACTTGCTCCCGGGGGGGATTCCAGATAAAAACTTGATAACAATCCCGTCATCACGCCAAGTAAACCAATGAACATGGAACAAAAAATAACTAAAGTAAAACTTTTTCCAATTCGCATACCAATGGAGGCTGGTAAAATCATAATTGCTGAAACAAGCAACGCTCCTGCAATTGGAATCATCACTGCAATCGCCACGCCTGTTATCACGTTAAATGCAATGCTCATCCATTTTATCGGCAAACCGTCAACGTGAGCGGTACTTTCATCAAATGTCATCACATACATTGGACGGCGAAATAAAATGTAGAGAACGGTAATAATTCCCAGTAATGCAAATAGTAAAATGACTTGCTCAATCGAAATCGTAATAATCGACCCAAATAAATATTGCTGAATACTCGTTGCACTGTTACCACCACTCATGCTCATTAAAACTAAAGCACAAGCAAGCCCACCACTCATAAGAATTGCCGTTGAAATCTCTGAATATGTTTTGTAAAGCGTGCGTAAATACTCAAGCACAACTGCTGCAATCACCACCACCAAAAGTGTCGTAATTGTTGGATTTTGGTTGAAGAAAAAACCAAGTGCGACACCGAAAAGCGAGACGTGCGAAAGTGTGTCAGCCATTAAACTTTGCCTGCGTAGCACTAAAAACACCCCAAGCATTGGTGCAATCAAGCTGATCGCAAGTGCCGCTAAAATCGCTCTTTGCATAAATTCATACTGAAAAACGTCCATTTTACACATCACCTCGCTCTTTTTCAATATCATTTAAATGGAAACAACGCCATGGACTATTTTCCTTGCGGACAAGCCTGATATGACGGTCAACAAAAGGTTGCACATCGCCATGATCATGCGTAATCATCAAAACAGCCTTGCCATGAACATGAGCATTATGTTTCATCAAACGATAGAAATCATTGCGACTTTGTTCATCCATTCCTGTTGTCGGCTCATCTAGTACAAATAAATCAGGGTCGCTTACAAACATTCTCGCCAAACTAATCCGTTGCTTTTGCCCACCAGAAAGCTCGCCAATTCGCTTGTTACGACTTTCCCACATACCAACACTTTCAAGTGCTTTCTCCACCCGTTCTTCATCTCGTTTCGTCAAAGGCTTAAACCAATGCCCACGAGGAAATCGACCGCTTTTAACAAGTTCTAACACTGTCGACGGAAAACCTGCGTTAAATGAAGAAATTTGTTGCGGAATATACCCGATTTTCAATTTTTTCCCCTCAATATTCGTCGGAGAAATTGTTACACTTCCGCTTTCTGCTTTCAAAAGCCCCAGAGTTGCTTTGACAAGTGTAGATTTTGCTGCCCCATTTTCACCTGTCAAAATCACAAACTCCCCGTTATCTACATAATAAGAAACATTCTCTAGTACTGGTTCATCGTCGTAGAAAAAAGTTAAGTTTTTCACGTCTATATATTTCATCGTTTCTTCCTTCTGATTTTATTGGAAAAGAGAACTCACATTCGAGTTCTCTTTATTGTAAAACAAAATCCAATCGCTTGCTAGTCTTTTGTTGATTTCTTGCGAAATTCTCTTATGAACAGTTCTCACAACTCTTTTTTCTAAATCAGTTTTGGTCGCTGTTCGCAGTGCCGCTTGAAACTTCGTTTCAAGCAAGTAAACGGCACGGCTCACTGTTGCAAACTCCTTAACGCCCCTCTACGCTTTTCAGTGTCCCAGCATTTCATCTAAAATTTGTTGTTCTGAGAGTTTTTCTGGGTAGTAAGTCGGCCAATTGTGTAGTTCTTCCAATAATTTTTCTTGCGAAACATTCCCCATATACAAATGGTAATGCTCCGCTTTTTCTGGTTGAATAATGTGGTCGCTAAACTGCACAAACTTCGGTGCTTCTTCGTCTCCGCTCACTTTATCAAACAAATAACGAACTCCTTTTTTCCCCGATTCATACGTCAAAATTTTAAAGCCAGCAGATTTGTATTCCGCTTTACTCTCTTTCCCTTTTGTGTTGACAAATGTAAATGTATTCCCTTTTATTGTAATTTTTTCAACATCTGTTTTGTAACCAGTTGTATAATATTCTTTATACTCCTCGGCTGTTTTGTCTTTGTTTTCTTCCGCTTTCTTTTTGAAAACTTCGTCTAACGCTCCTTTTTCCAGATAAGGATAAACGGATTGCCATTCCCCCTCCCAATCTGCTAAAGTTCTTGCTTTCACTTCACTTTCTTCAAATACACCGTGAGCTGCATCTAATACAAGAGAAGTCGCACCAGTATTTTCACTTTCATTATTAATACTTAGTTTCAAATTCTTCAAGTTTTCTTTCATCACCGAAAGATAATTTTCGCCCGCTTTTTGTTCTTTTTCCGTTAAACTCTCCAATGGATTTAAAACAGCAAGTTTTACTTTTGCCTCATCAGCAAGCGTTTTGGCAATCTTATTAGACGCATTTTCTTCAAAATAAATGAAAGAAATATGATTTTTCTCAACATATTTTTTCAATTCTGCAAGACGAGTAGGGCTAGGTTCTTCATCTGGTGAAAGCCCTGAAATAGAAACTTGATTTAACCCATAATCACGTGCCAAATACCCAAAAGCAGCGTGTTGTGTAACCAAGTCTTTTTGTTTGGCATTACTCAATTCTTTTGTGTATTCTTCATCAAGTGCTGAAAGTTTGCTCAAATATTCTTTTGCGTTTTTCTCAAATGTCTCTTTTTGCTTTGGATAAGCCTTGACGAGTGCTGAACAAATCACTTCTACTTCTTTTTTCGCCAATTTTGGTGAAAGCCAGACGTGTGGGTCGAAGTTTTCCCCATCTTCTCCGTGGTCATGCCCGTCACTTTCTCCTTCCATCAATGAAATTCCTTTTGTCGCCTCTACAAATGTAACATCTTTTGAAGAATTTTCAGCGTTTTTCACCCAACCCTCAAAATATTTACTATTGTAGACGAACACTTTTGCCTCTTGGATTTTCGCCATATCTTTGGCTGTCGGTTCAAAATCATGAGGTTCAACTCCTGCTGGAATCAACAAATCAACTTTCCCAGAGTCTCCCACAATATTTTTTGTAAAATCATACATTGGATAAAAAGTCGTCATCACACGCACTTCATCCTTTGTATTTTCAGCTTTTTTCCCTCCGCAAGCAGCAAGCGTACAAAATGCCCCTAAGGCTACGAAACTTAAAATAATTTTTTTCAAGATTTTCTCCATTCTAGGTAACTCTACATACCAATAAATTCTCTAGTAGTTCCGTTTGAATCGTACTCATTCCGATTTAATTTTTGTAAATCGTAACGTTTCCGATTTACTAGACTAAAAAGAGAATAACAAAATTGAATAAAAAGTGCAAGGATTTATATAAAAAATCTGGAATTTATATTTCCTTCATGGAAAAATCAAGTATTTTCATATCAAAAAACCCCTATCGTAAATGGATAGAGGTTACTTCTGCTCATTTCCTATTCTAAAAATCTTACTTTTTCCTTTACAATTTGAATGATTTCCCTCATCTTCCGCACTGCTAACCTTAAATACTCCGCCAAGTTCTTTCTCACACGTTTAATGTCAATACGCTTAACTTCCATTTTTTCTATTCGTGAGCAAAATGGAATCATAGCGAACAAACTAACCCATGAAAATAAAGTGATGAAAAGAAATTCCTTCAAAAACGCTACTTCTATTGTTCTTTTTGGCATTTTGACAAATAGATCGAGTGCTATTTTCAACTCTTCCCATAACTTTTCATAAAAATCAAAGTCTCCCCACTTCGGTGGCAATGCGTCCAATGAAAAGGAAAGAGATTGAGAGAGTATATGGAAAAATAACAAAAGGAATACAAGCAATAATAAGAAAAATCGAATCGTATCTTTTTCTAACTTTTGAGTAAACCTTAGCAAATACACAATCAAAATAAGCATTGGTAACAGGAGAAAAATCACTGCCAAATTGACCAAAAATCCTAATGGTAATTGTTGTCCTGAAAAATTCAAAGCAATTGAGAGTTTATTCCCAATCGTTTTAGCAGAGAGTTTTTCCGATTTCGCAAGAGTAATGGTATCCAGTCGTTCTTCTTGAAACGCTGTCGCAGGGAGAATACAAAGAGGTTCGCTTGACGCAAAAACTCCACCTATTTTAAATTCCTTTCCTCGATACGCTACTTTTTCACCAACCACTTCTGTCATACCAAATAATTTCCGAGCTAAAAATGTACTTATTACGCATTGCTCTTTTTCTTTTCCTTGGAAAAGAATTGGCTCTGGGAAAAGGAGTGCGACCTTTCCAATACTCAAAATTACCTCTGCATTTTCCGAGCGTGAGAGTGTTTTATTGCTCACTTGCTCTTGCGGAATTTCTTTCCAAATCACTAAATCTTTTAACTCTTTTTGCTTGTTTTTCTCCAGAAAATCTTTCGCCTTTTCACTTGTGAGAGTTGGAGCAAACGAATAAAAGCTCCATGTCACTTCTTTTTCTTTTAAGCGTTCAAAATGTTGTATCGCAAGCATGAGCGGAACAATGGCAATAGCGAGCAGAAAGAGCGAAAAGATGATATTTTTTGCTGCATTATTCCTCATTTTCGCTCACTTCCTGCACACGCACCACATCTCCGTCAGAGATACTTTTGTTCAATTCTAAGATGATTTTACTTCCCTCAAGCAAATCATTCTTTTGAATGGCAACAGTCGTTTCGTTTTTCGCTAAAATTTTGACACTTTGTTTTCTCGCCACGTTTTCAGTTGAAAGAGCTGTTTTTCTTTTTTCGAGGGTTAAAACAAAATAACCACCCTCTGTTCCTTTGAGTGCTGTAATAGGCAAACAATACGGATACTTTTGTGAAGATTTTTCAATCGTCAACACACCTTGTGATTGATATTGGAAATCCCCCTCACCAAGCGAGATAACAGCTTTCATCATCTCAGGATTTTGTGGGTCACTTTTGACTTCACTCACCACCGACTCCTTGGAAAGAACGCTCGCTCCACTTTCACTCACCCCTTCTACTTCTCCTGCCTGCCCAATCGAAAAATAGGAAAGTTGGTCTTTCGTCAAATCCACTTCTAGCACGCTATTTGAGGTAGTGTCCTCCACTAAAATCGGAGCTTCCACTGACGTCAAAGCACCTGAGAGCAAATTAATTTTTGATACAATCCCCTCAATTTTCGCCTTGACAACGCCTTTTTCCACATGAAGTTCCTTGAGTTTTTTCAACGTTTCACGAATGCTCTCTTGCTCCAATTTGGCAAGGTCGCCACTTCCTGAAGTTTCTAGCGTTTCACTTTGTGCTAATTCAAGCGTTTGTTTCGCCTGTATAAGCGTTGTGCTTTGCTCTTCTCTTGCTGTTTCAAGCATTTTCTTCTTTTCTGCAACCATTTGTTTCAATTCTTCGCTTTTCGCCTCTTTTTTCAGAGCATTTTCTGCTTGAGTCAACTCTTCTTGAGCGGCAGTCACTCTTTTTTCTGCCGATTGTACGGATTGATTGTAACTTTCTTGTGCTTGCGTAATTTTTAGTGCTTGTAATTTCTTTTGATTGGCACTTGAGTTTGCCTCAGCCTCCTCTTGAACCGTCTGCTTTTTCAACTCACGCTCTTTTTCAGCGATTTGTTGAGCCAAATAGTCCATATCAACGGAGAAAAGTGGGGTATCTTTTTTTATTTTTTGCCCCAAATGCACACGTAATTCCTTGACTTTTTGATTTTCCAATACAAAAATTGGAAGCACTCGAGATTTTTTCACCACCCCTGTTACAGTCATCTCATCATTTAAGAGCATTTCTGATAGTTCTGTCGTCTGCACTTTTGGTGTGGTAATACTCTTACTTGCTCTTGATAAAAAAGTAAACAGGAGCATAAAAATCATGAATACAAATAATATTTTTATCAGCCCTTGTGTATTTTTCTCTATTTTCACTTTGAATCCTCCATTTTTTGTACCATTCCGCCTGTCAGATAACGTCGCCAAATCAACGCACAAAGCATTGGTAAAATAAGTGTCAATACACTTGCAGTAAAAGCTACGCTTAATTTATTTAGCTGAAATGTATTTAACAGCATGGGCAATGTCCAAATTTGTTTGTTTTTAATAAAAGCAATCATCTGTTCTACTGCACTCCAATATTCAAATAAATTCAACATGATAGAAATCAGAATCGCAGGAATCGCAAGTGGTATGCCAATTTTGGTAAATAATTGCCATTCATTTGCACCGTCCACTCGTGCCGCCTCGATAATATCATTTGGTATGGCACGAAAATAAGGATAAATAATAAATACCGAAAGCGTAGAAAAAATCGCAGGAGCAACAATCGCTCCAATTTTATCCAATAATCCTAAGTTTTTTAACAAAGAATATTGCGGGAGCATCATGATAACAAAAGGTAAAACCATTAAAATAACATATATAATATAAAGTATTCTGCTCCATTTGCTATTTTGCCTTGCAAACCACCAACTTGCCGGAGTGTTTATCAAAAATTGCCCGAAAATAATTATCAACGTCGTCTTAACCGAGTTCCAAAATGCCACGAAAAACTCAGGCATATCAAGTAATAGCGTAATATAAGAGCGAATCGTTGGAAATTGCGGGAAAAGCTGAAAAGAAAGAAAGCTGTTCTTATCCCCTGCATCATTTAAAATCTCCAAATAACGCTGAGTTTCATCGTTGCCAAGCGTAGAGCCAAGAAGAACGAAAAAAAGCGGGTAGAGCATAACAATCATTACAAGAAGAATAATGAGTGTTTTTCCATATTTTTTCATTTCTCTCTCCTCATTCCTTTTGCGATTGGAAATAGTGCGATTAAGAGAATGAGCAAATAAACACACGTCCCTGCGGTCATTTTGTCCAACTCAAAATCACGAAACCAGTTATTGAATAGATGTTGCCAAAGATACATTTGCTCATGCGGATAATCACCGGCTAGAGCATAGATGTCGCGAAACACTCGAAATGATTGAATCAAGCTCAATAAATACACGACAACGGCTGTCGGCTGAATAGTGGGTAAGATAATTCGCAGGAAAATTGTTCGCTCACTTGCCCCGTCAATCCGAGCCGCCTCAATCATTGACTGAGAGACGCTCATAATACCTGCCAGCCACAAAATCATCATATATCCAAAATTTTTCCAAATAAATAAAAAAATAACAACTAAAAAACTTAACGCTGTATCAAGCCAGTCTATTTTCACGTGTAGAAATCCATTCAAAAGCCCACGTGGTGCAAAGAAAAATCGCCAAAATAGCGACATGGAAACCGCAGGAAGTGCCAATGGCAAAATATAAACGATTTTCAAACGGTCAAATGCTCCGATACTTTTACTTAGAAAACGAGCAAAGGCAAGTGATAATGTCATTAAAAGCGGTATCGCAATCAACATAAATAAAAGAGTGTTTTTCGTTGCAAGCCAAAAAGCCACATTTTTCCATACAATTTGATAACTTTCAAAGCTAAAACTTCCCCCACGTTGAAAAGAGCTGAGTACGATAAAAACTAACGGCACAAGGTAAAAAAGTAGCACACCTAAAACACTAGGGAGTATAAAAATATGCGTTTGTAAAAAATTTCGCACCTTTCCCCTTTGAAACTGCCACTTCACTCGTTGCATAATTTCTTTGTTATCACCTATGATTTTTTCCATATAATAAGCTCCTCCCTCCCTAATCGTTTTTAATCATTTCTTCTACTAAAAATACTGCTATTTTTGTATTTTTCACACTACTGTTCCCTTTTCGAGTAGTATCTTCTGTTCTTCTCCGTTTAGCAATGTAAGGTCATGGACGATTTGTATGAATACTATCGTTGGAAATTCCCTACGAATAAACGATAAGATAGTCTCTGCGGATAATTTATCCAGCTGATTAATTGCCTCATCTAATATCAAAATCTTAGGCTTTCTGATTAACGCTCTTGCAATTGCAATTCTTTGCCGTTGTCCGCCTGAGAGATTTTTTCCATTTTCACTAATAAAAAAGGAATGTCCGCCAATAAAGTGTTGCTCTGTCAAACCACAACCTATGCAAATTCTCTCCAATTCAGCATTGTCAATCGTATCGTCACCAAGCAATAAATTTTCACGAATGGTACTATTAAATAAAAAAGTAGATTGCGAAACAAATTGAATATTTTTGCGTAATTTGCCAAGCGGAATCGCCCCAATGTCTTTCTGGTCAATTTTTATCTTGCCAGAAGTAGCTCGTTCAAATCCTGCAATTAATTTTACTAATGTCGACTTCCCTTCCCCACTTTTTCCTATTATAGCATACTTTTTCCCTTGCTCAAGACGTAGCGTGAGAGAAGTTAATGTGTTTTCACGATAACCATAAGCAAATGAGACGTTTTCTAATTCAATGGTTTTGTATTCAATGTCGTTTTCTTCTTCAAGCTCTTGTTGTTCTACTGTTGCCTCTAATACATCGCTCATTCTTTCGACTGATACCAACGTTTTTTGTATGTTTGGCATTGTTTGAATGAGATTTTTTATCGGATTTAAAAAGAAATAGACGAGCGTTTCAAATGAAATCAAAGCCCCTAGCGAAAGATTCCCTTCTATCACTAAATTGCTCCCTAGCCAAAGAACCACTAACGATCCGATTGTTTCTACCCCTGTCACTTTTGAAAATAGTAGCGTTTCTGTAATTCCTAGATGATAATTTTCTTTCAAAAATTCTTCTGTTTTCGATTGAAATTTCTTTAAAAATCTTTTTTCCGAAACTGTTGATTTTATCGCTTCAATACCGTCTGCTGTCTCTTTCAAAGAGGAAAGAACTTCCGTATAGATTTCTTTTACTCTACGATTTTTCTTCGTGATCATTCTTTGATAACATAAAATAAGTACAAGATAGACGAACAATATTCCTAGCACCAGTGAAAATAAGGTAGTATTAATATTCAATAAAATCACGCCACCCGCAATCGCTGTTACAATATCCATAATAATTTGCACTCCTGCACTAGATAGCAGAGAGCGAATATCTGAAATATCTTGAAACCTCGATAATAACTCTGCCGTTTCTCGTGAAGAAAAATAGGACATTGGCAACTGTAAAACATGAGCGTGATAGTTTTTCATCAAATCATTGTCAATTCTCTGCGAAAGTTTTAATACGAACAAACTTCTTAAAAATGTAAACAACAGCTGAACGAATACAACACCGACAAACAACAAAAAAAGTGCATTTAATGTCGTGCAAATCACATCAATTTTACTCGTCAATAGATCAAGGAAATTGCGGTTTTCTATCTGGCGAACATTTCCCAAAATGTAATCGTCAATGACTTTTTTATAAATGGTCGAACTAAAAATCGAAATACCAGAGAGTAACAATGAACTTAGTAAAATCAAACATAACGACAATTTGTTTTGGAGAATAATTTCAAAATAACGAAAGAAACTTCGAGTTTTTGAAAAGTTCTTTCCCTTATTTTCCGTAGGCGAAACCGTCACGACTTGCCCCGTCCACTGCTGTAAAAATTCTTTTTTTACTACATTTTCCTTATGACTTGCTGGATCAATGAGTTTCACTTCTTTTTCGTTCATTCCATAAACTACAACAAAATGCTCTAACGTATTGTTTTTGATCACTCGAGCGATAAACGGGAAACAAATTTCTCCGTTTTCTATGGCTGTTCGCAACTCATCATAATCACCTTTTAAAGCCTCCGCAGCAAATCCAAATGCTTTGCTTGCTTGAGTCAGACCATATATAATTGTACCGTTCACGTCACATTTTGCCTTTTCACGTATCCGTTCAAGTGGCACTTTGATACGATAGTGGTGAAAAATCATTGCCAAGCAAGCGACACCACAATCTTTTTCGCCACGTTGATTAATGACTTTCATAATCTACCCCTTTCTGCGAACTTCGTCCGCTCAAAGTCTTTCATAAAAAGAACTCAGGACAAAATCTTGCACACAACTCTAAAACTACTCATGCACCAACTGCAGATTTTGCCCTAGCCCTAAATTTTTTCTTACTCTGACTGATACAATTTTACTCGTCGCATGGTTTGTTTTGTGCCGTCTTGTATAGAGATTTCACCTTTCATGATTGCATCCATATTTTTCGTGATAATCTTAAATAGCACAACGTCCATAGTGTTTGGTGTATTGAGTTTGTCAAAGCGTTCCAACCATTTATTTGCCACTGTATCATCCAATTCTTTTAATTCAACTTTTACTGAACCTCCAAACTCCGTTCTTACTTCTTCCACTCCGTCACATTTTATTGCTTTTATTGACTGAGCCAGCACTTGTTTATTAACTGGAAATCCAGAAGTCGTATCGATTCCATTTTGTGCTTCTTGGCTAATCGCAAAGTCTAAGAAATCTTTGGCTAACTCCTTATTTTTACTAGCGTTCAAAACGCTTAAACTATTTCGTGGAACAAAATAAGCATTTTTCTCATCTTTAAAGAATGTCAACGGATATTTTTTCACTTTATCTGCTAGTTCATAGGACTTAACTTCATAAGGATTGTCTACATAATCCAGCGATACTTGAACATCATTGACTGTTACAGCATCTACATTACTTATTCCTACTGGCGTTGTCCACATGTCTTTTAATTTTTTCGTTGCCATTACTTCTTTCATATCGACTAAATCATAGAGTTTTTTCATATTTGTATAATATGATTTCAACTCTTTCTCCGTTAGTTCTTTTTCTTTTGAAACAAAATAAGCACGATAGGTAATCGTGGCTAGTTCATCAAACATCCAATTTTCAAAAATTGTCTCTTTATTTTTTTTCGCTAAGGAACTAAGTGATTTCGTCAAATCCTCCATACTATCCATTCCTTGTACTGCTGTATCTGGTCCATACAATCCGAACGTTGCAAATGTCAGAGGCAAACCGTAATATTTCCCATTTTTTTCATACGTTGAGAGAATATTATTTAAATTGGTTTCATTTTTGTTTTTTTCTACAATTTCTGAAATATCAGCAAAAATCCCTTGTTTTTGATATTTTTGAACGTTTAAACCGTCTAAAACCAAAATATCTGGTGCATCCCCTGAGGCAAGTTTTGCATTCAAATTCTTCAAGGCATCATCTGTTGAAATTTCCCCATTTTCAGAACCAATTTCCACTTCAATCTCCACATCTTCATGCTTACGCTGATAAAGATTAATTGCTTGATGAATCGCTTGTTTTCTTTCAATAAAATCTTCTTCTAAAATGTAAACTTTTAATTTTTTCGCTGAATTTTTCTCTTCTTTCTTCTCTCCTTTTGCCTCGTAACGCAAAAGTTGATCACCTTTTTCATTGTTGATTAATACTAAAAACGCATTTTCTTCGTAAGGAAGAAGTTTTCTGACAAAATTACTGCTGTCTCCTAGCAATGTTTTACTTTTATTTAGTAAAATTTCTTCTTTCTCTCCAGTCACTCGGTAAATATTGTTTTTCCCAACACCAATCATCACTTTATTATTCGTCGGTAAAATACCAAACGCTTGATTATAATAATTTTTACCTTTTTGTAGTAAATACGCTAGTTTCGCAAAAGAAACCTCTTTTTCCTCGCTTTTTCCAGTTGCAAGTGAGAACTTCTCTGGTTTTTCACTTGTTAAAAGGTAAAGGAAACCTCCGCTTTCTTCCATAGAAAAAATAGCCGCTTTGTTACTTAAAATATTGGTTGTTTTTCCTGTTTTTATATCAAGCAATAACGCTCCTTTTTCCGAGGTGAGAAATAATTTTTCTTCTCCCAATTTTTCTATTGAAAATGCCCTTTCTTTGTCAAGTGTTGCTTGTAACGTTTCGTTCATTTTAGAAAGTGTTGCCTCTTTATTGAAAAAGAAATAACTTACTTGATGTTCGTCTGAGTGTTCTTTTTCCTCTAAAGGCTCTAGTGAGAATATCCCTGTGCCGTCGGTAGAAAGTTGAGCGTTAACTTTTCCATTCGCTTTTTTTATTTCCTCTGTAAAATCTGCTACTTTCTCCCAATTTTTTCCGTTGTCTTTTGACTTCCAATACGCTAATTGCGTTTTTTCTTTATCCCCTCCTACTAAAAAAAGAGTGCCTTCCTCACCTAATGCCACATCTGCAACAGATGCTACACCCTCAGGTAATGCAACAGCACTCTCTTGGTAATCCAACTTCGATGTTTCTGGTTCGTTCGACCGTTCCACCTTTTTGGTACTCTCTTTTTCTTTCCCACACGCTGTTAAAGCAAAAATCGCTAAAAAACATAGGAAAAGTGCTGATATTCTTTTCATAATAAATTCCCTTTCAATTTTTATAGGTTTCAGAAAAGGAAAAATAAAGGCAATACTCAAAGCATAAAAACAAAATAAGTAGCTTGAATATTAAATATTTAACTACATTTTGAACATATCAATGAGAGAATGCTCTAAGTATCATCATATATTCTTCCCTCATCCAAAGCGAGACGATAAGTAACCGTTAACGCTACAACGCCAATAGTAGTCAAGACCTCCTCCAAAGACTTTTTGCTCTGCGATACTCATTTGTTTCATGTTTGTTGCTCCTCTCTATAATATATTTGTTGCAAACAATTACTCTAATCAAATAGGAATCGTTTACATTTATAGTCTACAATTTTCACAAGCGAATCTCAACTAAAAACCCCCTCGTTCAGAAAAAAGAAAAAAATACCCCGCATTTTTTTCATTTATTACAAATGGACATTTTTTCGTTAGAAAATGACAATTTAAGTGTTTTCGTTTTCATTATATGGATTTCTATATCCTTTTATAATAAAAGTGTCTATAAAAAAACAAAAGCCCCAAAACTTCGCTATCCTATACAAAGTTTTGGAGAGTGTTTTTTGTTATTTTTTCGCCTCATAATAACAGCGTTTCGGAGAGGTGACCTCTCCTGTTTCTTTTAATGCTTTAATTGCTTTTGCGACTTCCTTTGTATCTATTTCCGCTATTTTTGACACTTCACCAGATTTCAAAGGAACGGTTGAGTTTTTTAATACCTCTAATACTTTTTCTTGAACGTTCATCATTTTCTCGCTTTCTATTGTTATTTTTTCACAAAAACGCCACGATCAATCATGCCGTCCATCAAGAAATAAAACTTGTCTTGATTGAGTTTTAAGTCCTCTGATTTGAAAATATTGACTGCACGCAAACCATCTGCTGTTGTAATAGACATTTTGAACATCGTCAACTCACGATTTACCGTAATTTTCAATTTAAATCCTTCTTTTGACTGCGGTGTCGCCTCAATCGGACGAATGAGCTGAAAATTTCCAGATTGTGTTTCAACAAACCCATTGTCACGCAAAGTGAATCGTTTCACACTTGGATTTAATGCGTATTTTACTGTACTTCCTTCTACTGTCGCTTCTTTTGTAAATGCCATTTTTTTGCTCCTTATCATTTTTTTGCATACCTTATTATACCAAACTATGCTCTTTCTTTGCAGATTTTCACTAGCTCTTGAGCAAGTTTTTCTACTTCCTCAATTTTTGTGTTGTATCCAAGACTCACTCGCACACTTTCTTCTACTTCATCTGCCGCCTCACCATACATTGCTCTCAAAACATGACTAGGCTCAATATTTCCCGCCGTACACGCCGAACCAGCGGAAATTGCGATTCCTGCTAAGTCTAGTTTCATCAACAAAAGTTCGCTTGATAAATTTGGAAAATGGAGGTTCAAAATATGTGGCACTTTTTGCGTTAACTCCCCGTTTATCTTATATGAAATTTTTTCTTGATCTAAAATCTCAAGAAATCTTTTCCCGAGTAGCTTAAAATGTTCTCTTTGGCGAATTTGTTCATCATGACTTAGCAATTCAACTGCTTTTGCCATCCCTGCAATCCCTACGATATTTTCAGTTCCCGCACGTCTTTTTTCTTCCTGTTCACCACCAAACAATAATGGCGAAATTTGAATTTCGTCTGAGATAAAGAGAAAACCCGCACCTTTTGGCCCATTGAATTTATGAGCTGACACGCTCATGAGATTGATGCCGATTTCATGCGGAAAAATTTCTTCGTGCCCAAACGATTGCACCGCATCCACGTGGAAAACAGCAGAATGATTCTTTAAATATTCCCCTATTTTACGAATTGGCAATAAATTACCAATTTCGTTATTCGCATACATAATAGAAACTAAAATCGTATCTTCACGCAAACTATTTTCAAATTCTTCCAGAGAAATTTGCCCTTTTTCATTAATAGAAAGGTAGGTTATTTCAAAACCATGCTCACGCTCTAAATATTCCATTGTATGCAAGACAGAATGATGTTCCATTTGAGTTGTAATAATGTGCTTTCCTTTGTTTTTTCTAAAAAAAGCCGTTCCCAAAATAGCTGTATTATTCCCTTCAGTTCCTCCCGAGTTAAAGACAATCTCATGTGGACGACAACGCAAAAAATCAGCAATCAATTTTCTTGACTCACGCAATTTTTTACTACTTTTTCTCCCAAAAGCATGAACACTTGACGGGTTGCCAAACTCTTCAAGCATCACGTGCGTCATTTCCTCTATGACCTCACTTCTCATCGGAGTAGTTGCCGCATGATCTAAGTAAATTGGCATATTCTCACCACTTTTCATTTATTTTCAGCTTTTATTATACCACATGGTTCCCTCTGAAAAACATGGAAAACTCGAGTTTTGCACAAATCGGTTGTTTTTTGGATATTTTCGTCTTAAGGACATCTCTAAAAAAGAAATTAACTTGACTTTTTCGAGTTGGGATATTAACGGAATTTTTTTTACTCCTTATACTCTTTTTTTCTTAGAACAGAGATAAACTAAAAAAGAGGTTATACTCAAAACTGCTAAATATACGAGAAACAGGAAGAGATAGTTTCTGTCTTCTCCGTAATCCGCTTGCCAAGCAGGGTGAAAATCTCTAATTTTTTGAATTCCGCCAAGAACAATTAAAACTACCATAGTAACGATTGCCATAGTTAATGAGGCAAACACACTTCCATCTGTAAGAATATTACAAATCGTTAACATCATCATGTAGATTAACACTATAATAAAAGTGATGAAAATCCCCCATCCAAGAATGACAAATGTTTCTGATGAAAACGATAATTCTTTTATATAAAATAATGAATATACAATGTAACCAGTTATTGATGAAACTGCCAACATAGCTGTGTAGATAATACTTACCACAAATGCCTTGTAGAAAAATAACTTGGTCGCATTTGGAACAACAGATAATGTAAAATAAAGATATTTACTTTCAATTTCCCTTGATAATATTGAACTAGACAATATAGCCAAGATAATATAATGAAAACCTATTAAGCATAAATAACCTAAAACTTGATTTCCAAAATCCGCATTTGTTTTATATTCAGCAATAGAAACTGAAAATTGATCCGTTGGTGCTACAAGCCCAGCAACAAGAATCATAGGAAAAAGGAAAAGTACAACAGCAATCACTTTAGTAGAAGTTTGAGAAAATACCTTTTTCATTTCAAATTGAAACAACATTTTTTCCATTATCTTCCACCCCCATTAACATAAATTTCTGTGAAAATACTCGATAATGATTCTCCAGTATTTTCTTTACTAACTATCCCATCTCTAGTCAAAAAAATCACTTCATCAAATATTTTTTCCGATTCATGAAGTTGATGATTGGAAACAATAATCAAATGTCCTTTTTCTTTCAAATTCAAAAGTTTGTCGTTCAAAGTCTTTATCCCTAAAGGGTCAAGCCCCAAATACGGTTCGTCCAAAATAATCACTTTTCGTTTACGATTGATTAAAGAAACAATCAAAGCTAAACGTTGCTGCATTCCAAGCGAGTAATTTTTTACCTTTTTATCTTTCGCAGTGTAAAGATCAAATTCATGGAATAGTTGTTCTATTTCCACTTCTGGAGTATCAAACAATTTAGCAAACAGCATAGCATTTTTCCACCCAGATAAATGCTGAATCATCCCTGTTGAAAGCAAGTACGAGACGTTTTTCACAATTTCTTCCCTTTTCAAAGAAGTCACTTCATGATTGTCAAGAAAAATTTTTCCCTCGTTGACCTCGATTAACCCTGTTATACACTTAAATAATGTAGATTTTCCTACACCATTTGGACCGACTACACCATAAATTTTATTGCTTTCAAACGAAAAACTAATATTTGAAAGGACTGATTGTCTACTATAATTTTTTGAGAGATTTTTAATTTCTAGGTTCATTTTTTCCTCCTTATAATTTTATCTTTCCCTTAATTTTAAAAAGCATGGCACGGTACCTGTGCCATTAAAACATACTATACGCCAGCACGCCCATAGCTAAGGCAAATATAGAAACCTGCTGACATACAACCACAGCCATTCTTTCCTTTTTTACCAAATGCTTTAATCATAGCGGACCCTCCCTTCTTTTGATTCTCTATTTTCTTAATTTTTTCTTTTCTAGCTCCCAAACAATCCTATAAAATCTATCTTGGGAAAATGATTCTATCGGATTAGCTAAAAATACTAAGCATAAGAACTTACAAAAATTATAGAAAAGTAGGATACTAAAAGTCGAGTAGAAACTTATTTTCCTTGATACTCGAAATAAGGAAAATACTATTTCATCTTTTAGATACGTCGCTCTTGCAATGCTAAAGACAAATATAATATACCAAAAAAATCTATAAAAAAACATAACCTTATCTGACAATCTTTCGGCATTTTTTAACATTTTAAGACATTTTTTTAATTCTTCTATTTCCTTGTTGAAATATATATTTAAAAATCGTAAAATGTGAATAGATAGTAATTTATATAGTGGTTGGAAGTGCTCGTGTGAGACTTTCATGGGAAGAAAACATCTTAAAAAGGGAAATCCTTGTTACTGTTTTTGGGGATTTTAAGATTGTTGAGTTATCGCAAAGCGAAGATGTGGAAAATTTCTGCATTTCGCAGCTAGACAAGGAGAGAAAAATGAAGAAAGAAACTTTATTGGATTATTTGCAAAACACACATTTACCTTTCATTTATGTTGAAAACACAAAGACAAAAGACATTTTGTTACACAAAAAACAGGGGGAACTTTTTCCGAAATTGACAAAAAATGAATTTTTTAAAAATTTGCTAGACTGTCATGTTGAAAGTATGAGAGAAAAGATGAAAATGAATCAAAGTGTTACTGAAAAAGAAAAAAATTTGTATATTTTCCATGATTTTTTAGGCTTGTCATTTAGTCTGATGATATTTCCTACGCAAAATATATTGATTTTAGCGGGTGCATATCGGACAGAAAATTATGAGAGATTGGAGAGTACACCATTTAAAAATGCTGAAATAAAAGACTTTGTTAAACTGAGTAGAGAAATGGATAAGATACACTCAACTGAGGCAAAAAATAAATATGATCAATTGTATGATGAAGTTCTTGTCTGCTTATACAGTAAAAAACAAATTGATTTTATGAAAATGACTATCTTTTTAAAGAAAAATATTGAAACAAAATTTTCATTACAGGAATTAGCGGATCGTTTTTACGCTACCGAAAGAACCGTTCAACGTACTTTTCTCACGTATGGAGGGAAAAATTTTTCGAGTTATTACCTTGATTTGAGAATGTGTTGTGCAAAAGAAATGATTGAAGAAAGAAAATTAACGCTTAAAGAAATTAGCGATAAATTAGGTTACGGCAATTTCTCTAGTTTTAGCCGAGCGTTTAAAAGCCATTGGGGAATTTCACCAAAAAAATATTCTAATTCTTTCGCTAATAAAAAAAGTTATTAATCTAAAATGAAAACGCATAATCTAACAAATAAAAAAATCAAGAATTTCATTTTTATGCTGAAATTCTTGATTTTTTCTGTCTGTCTTTTTAAATCCGCCATTCTTGTCCGCTATATAATCGCCAAAAACAAAATCGGCAACACCAACAACAACACAAGTGGAATCAACACTTGCATAGGATCTGCCAAAATGTTTGCTGCTAGATTCATGCAGAACAAATGGAAAACTGAAATCGGAGGGTCTTTCAAATAAATCCCGTTTTTCGGTGTTCCTGACATTTCTAATTTCATTTCTTGAAGCAATGGTTTGCTTGTTTGTTTTGCCTCTGATAAAGGAATAGTTTTCACAAATTCTCCTTGAACAATTCGCCGATAAATCGTGCCGATGTTGCCCTCACAGCGAATGAGCGTAATGATTGGAGACTCACCTTCTTTTCTTCTCTCCACGACATCTACTTCTGTATCTCTTACCACCTTGTTTTCAAATACCTTGTATATATAAATGTCTTGAAAATCAGTCGCATAGATTTCCTCGCCTTTTTTCAACTCACTGATACGATTAAATAACACGTCTGTTTCATAAATATTGTGGGCAAGTAAAACATAGTTGTCTAGCCCCAGTTTTTGGTCTTGTCGAAAGGTGGAGGCACCGTTTAGTAGATTTTCATTTTTTAAACCAGCGAGAATCGGTAAATTGATTTCTTGTGAGGGAATATACAATTTTCCTACTCCCCAATCATTCACATTTTTTTGCATATTTTTTTTCGCCTCAGCATAATTGGCGATATTCACGCTGGCTATCTCTTTTCCCTCATAATCACCGTTTAAAATTTTATCTGGTGTATAAGAGGCAAGTTGAGAGGTTTCCCCAACTTGCACAGGAGGAAGTTCGGTGTTTTGTTTCATCAATAAGTAGCCATAAATTGCCACGACTAATACACCAATCATCGTTACAAGTAGCGTAACAAACAAAGCACGTGTAACATAAATCAAATGTTTCATGCGTTTTTTCGCTTTGTTGCGAATGGTTTCGTCCTCGGATTTTGATTTTTTCATAAAATAACGATGAAGTAAATACAAAATCATGAATACAACAAAACAAAATAGAAGAGAACTCAACACGATAGATTGATACGACCAAAAATTCCGCTTATTAATTGGCATTTTTTCCGCTTTTGCGTACGGAATGCGATGACCATTCACGATCAAGCGATATGTATTAATTCCCGGCGGAGTACAGGTGAGAAGGGTAACTACGTCACGTCCCGGTGTA
>NZ_FUXI01000017.1 GCF_900167335.1 Pilibacter termitis | reverse complement strand
GCGTTCAGGAGTTTGTCGTAGTGAGCCACAGCATTTACTTGCTGGAAACGCAGTTTCCAGTGCTGTAGCGAACAGCGACCCAACTCCTGCCCCTCATAGCTAGACAAAGAAAAGGGAGGAAATCATGATACAAACTGGCGATATTCTTTTTCAAATAGATCATTTGGAGGAGCTAGGGCGAGGGATTCAAGAAGTGACGGAAAAATGTGGACAACCTAATTTTACGCACGTTGGAGTAGCGAAAAAGGAGCATGAAGATGTTTTTGTCCTTGAGGCGAACATTTCTGGTGTGGTAAAAACTCCGTTAGATCAATTTTTGGCTTGTTCAGAGCAGCAGGGAAATCGGGCAATCGTTGCGGTGAAACGTTTGAAATCTCCTTATCAATACACTATCCCTCAAGCAATTTCTCGAATAGAAAGTGTGCTTGGGCGAAGTTATAATTTTACTTTTCTCCCCGAAAATGAGGAGTTTTATTGTTCGGAGCTTGTGCAATATGCGTTTGTTGATCGTGAAAATCATTCGCTTTTTCCACCAGTTCCGCTTTCTTTTAGCAATGCAAAAGGTGAAGTTTCGGAGTTTTGGATAGATTATTACAAAAAATTTGATATGGAAGTGCCACTTCATGCACTTGGGAGCAATCCAAACAATTTGTATCAATCACCTTATTTGGAGCTAGTAGAAAATTTATTTTAAGGGGACCTCTAAAAACTCCGGTTAAGCCAAAATTAGCTAGTTTTTCGATTTTCGAGGAAATCGACGAAAGCTATGTGGTTCATAGGTTGAGGAGATTGACGAAGAAAATCGGAAAACTAGCAATTTTGGGTAAGCGTGAGTTTTTAGAGGTACCCTTAAGCTACCTTTAAATAGCAAAAAAACTTCTCGCATGGATATAGAAAACATCTATCACTAAACTCTTTTTATTTTCACTTGTTTTATTATATACTTATTTCCAGAGGTCATTCCTATAATCTATTTTACAAGGAGAATTAAAATGAAGAAAAAATTATTTAGTTTTATTGTTTTAGCAGCAGCGGCAGTTTTTGTACTTGCAGGTTGTGGAGGGAGCAAAAGCTCAGACTCTAAAGAAAGAAAATATGTTGTCGGAGTAACGACGGAGCAACAAAAAGAAATTTGGAAATATGTGGGCAAACAAGTGGCAAAAGACGGAATTAAAATTGACGTGAAAATTTTCAGCGGATATACCGAAGAAAATCCAGCACTTGCTGACGGTTCGCTTGATTTGAACTCATTCCAACACGTTGCTTTCTTGAATAATTTCAACAAGGAAAATGGTGAGGATTTAGTCCCTATCGCATTTACACTCATTTCACCATTTGGTTTGTACTCAGGTATTGAAAAAGGAAGTACAGGTGACTATAAAAATGCTGAGAAAAAAATCAAGTCTTATAAAGATTTGAAAGACGGAGATACAGTTGCCATTCAAAATGACGTGACAAACGGTGGTCGTGCGTTGCAACTTTTAGATGCGATTGGTGTTATTACACTGAAAAAAGATGCACCAGAATCGCCAACGGTTAAGGATATTGAAAAATACAATACAAAAATCGAAATCAAAGAAATTCAAGCCGACCAAATCGCCTCAGTTTTACCAGATGTAACAGCAGCAACGATTAATACAAATTTTGTAAACGATCAGCTGAATACTACACCAAGAGAAGCAGCACTCTACATTGACACCGACCATTTAGAAAAAGTAAACGATATTTACAAAAATGTTATCGCTGCTCGTAAAGAAGATGAAAACAAAAAAGATTTCAAAACAATTGTGAAAGCCTATCAAACACCAGAAGTGGCAAAATTAATCGAAAAAACAAATGATATGCCCGCTTGGTAGTCTTCACAACTTGATTAAAACAAGCAATACTCGCATGAAATTTTTTGTTCAGATAAAGAATTTCATGCGATTTTTTTAAAGGGTGCCTTAAAGGTACTCTAAATACATAAATCATTTGTATGAAGAGGAGAATGAGAAAATGATTCATTTAAAAAATATTTCAGTTCATTTTAAGCAAAAAAATCGAGAAGTTCATGCGGTGAAAAACGTTTCTTTAGAAGTTGAGAGTGGAGATATTTATGGCATTGTGGGCTATTCAGGTGCTGGAAAGTCAACGCTTGTTCGCATTATCAATCTTTTGCAACACCCGACAGATAAGTCGAGTGAAGTAATTGTTGACGGAAAAAATCTTCTGTCGCTTTCTCAAAAAGAATTACGCAAGGAACGCAAGAAAATCGGTATGATTTTTCAACATTTTAACCTAATGGCAAGTAGAACGATTGCTGATAACGTGGCATTTCCTTTGAGAAATAGCGGACTTTCTAAAGCTGAAAAAGAAGAAAAAGTAGAAAAATTACTTGATTTGGTGGGGATTTTAGATAAGAAAAATAGTTATCCAATTCAGCTTTCAGGTGGGCAAAAGCAACGTGTAGCGATTGCTCGTGCGTTAGCCAATGACCCGAAAATTTTGCTTTGCGACGAGGCGACAAGTGCCTTAGACCCTAAGACAACCCTTTCCATTTTGGAATTGCTAAAAGAAGTGAATCAAAAATTAGGGATTACAATTGTTATTATTACGCATGAAATGCAGGTGGTCAAAGAGATTTGTAATAAAGTAGCTGTTATGGAAAATGGAAACATTATCGAAAGCGGAAATGTTGTCGATATTTTCAATCAGCCAAAACAAGCACTCACACGTGATTTCATTCGTACGGCAACGCATATTGAGCAGGCGGAAAAGAAAATTCTTTCACATACAAAAGAACAAGTGTACGAACTGAAATTTTCAGGTAGACATACTGCAGACCCGATTATCGTGGAAATTTACAAACGATTTGGGATTGTGGCAGATATTTTGTATGGTAATATCGAGTTTTTACAAGAAACAATGATTGGCACGCTTTTTGTAACGTTAGAAGGAAAAGTTGAGCTAAACGAACTAGAGGCATACTTAGCAGAACAAGACGTAACAATTACAAAAATAAATAAAAAAACTTGAGCGAAGAGAACAAAAAAATATTATTAAGGGGTAATTCAAATGATTGAACAATTTTTCCCAAACGCTAGTTTACTCTGGGAGGAGTTTGGTACAGCGACATTGGAAACATTAGCGATGACGTGTATTTCTGGAGTGATCGCAGGAATTTTAGGATTGATTTTAGGTGTTATTTTATTAATAACAGACGAAGACGGTTTACAACCGAATCGAATTGTATATAGCATTTTAGACAAAATTGTCAATATTGGTCGTTCCATTCCGTTTATCATCTTACTTGCTGTTATCATGCCGTTTACACGTGTTTTGGTTGGTACAAGTATTGGAACAGAGGCGGTGACGGTGCCTATCGTACTTGGTACGATTCCATTTTTTGCAAGACAAATTCAAAATGTTTTACTTGAGGTGGATAGCGGTGTGATTGAGGCGGCAAAATCTATGGGCGAGAGCAATTTAGGAATTATTTTATTCGTCTATTTAAAAGAAGGTTTGGTTTCGATTATTCGTGCCTCTAGTTTTACAGTGATCAATCTAATCGGTTTGACAGCAATGGCGGGAACTGTTGGTGGTGGCGGTCTTGGAGCAATGGCACTTCAACAAGGATACCAGCGAGGACGTGACGATGTGACGTTGCTATCATTAGTTTTGGTGTTAATCATTGTATTTATCACGCAAATTATCGGGAATTTATTAGTCAAATGGACGTTGAGAGGAAGAAAAATTTAGCGAGGTGGCAATATGGCTATTCAAGAGGCGGTTCGTGCAGGAGTGAATCAATATTACGGTGGACTTCAGGCGGTACATCATTTACCAGAGCAAATTGAAAATTACAGACAAGCGGTAATTATTACAGGCAAACAATCTTCCAAAGCTTTTTTTGATTATGCACCAGAATATCAGTATTTGCCAGTTTTTTATTATGATGAGACGTGTAGTTGGGAAGATGCGACACGTTTGTCGGAAGAATTAAAGCGAATAAACGCTGATTTTATCATCGGTATTGGTGGCGGGAAAATTGCTGATACAGTCAAAATGACGGCTCATTTGCTTGATATTCCTTTCGGTTTCATTCCGACACTTATTTCAAATTGTGCAGCGAGTACACCACTTGCGGTGATTTATACACAAGAAACGCATGAATTTATTGAGTTTACTCCATTTTCTCGAATTGCTGAGTTTGTTTTGGTGGATTACACTCTTTTAAGCAAGTCACCATTTGACTATTTTCTCGCAGGAATTGGGGACACGTATGCAAAATATTATGAGGCACGAGGGATTTTGCAAGCAACGAGCAAGCGAACGCCCGCTTATGCCAAACTTGGCTTTGCTACAAGTAAAGTGATTTTAGAAATTTTAAACACTTCGGCAGAAGGAGCGATTTCTGCTCTTAGAAAAAACGAAGTGAATGAGGAGTTTCAAGAAGTCGTTGATGCGATTATTGCCCTTTCTGGAAGTGTTGGAGGTTTTGCACTCGAATACGGCAGAGTAGCAGGAGCACACGCATTTCACAATGCACTTAGTTTGGTAAAAAATACACATAGTGTTTTGCATGGAAAGAAAGTTGCCTACGGCATTTTGGTTCAACTTGCAGTAGAGAAAGATTTTGATGAAATCAAGCGTTTGAAAAAACTATTCAAGCACTTTGATTTACCTACCTCACTTCAATCACTTCATTTGCAAATAGAAAACAGAGCGGAATTAGCAAAAATTGCTGCATTTGCTGTGAGCGAAAAAGAAACGTTTCGCTTGATAAAACCAGATATAACAGCAGAGGAATTGATTTGTGCGATTGAAAAAGTGGAGGAGTTATGAAAAAAATAGGGATTATTGGAATTGGAAATGTAGGTGCTACACTTGCTTATCGGTTGGTTCTTCAATCTATTTGCCAAGAAATAGTCTTGATTGATGAAAATGAACGGCGAACACTTTCGGAAACACTTGATTTAACAGATGCTCAAGTGCCACTTTCTAAAAAAACGAAAATTTTCACTCAAGACTACGAACAATTAGTCGACGCAGATTTGTTGATTATCAGTCTTGGAAAAATCGAGGTGTTATTAGAAAAAAATGTCGATAGAACAAGTGAATTGCGACAAACGCATAAAATGATTGAAAAAATTGCCCCTAAAATCAAACATTCAGGTTTTCGAGGGATAATTCTTGTTATCACCAATCCAAATGATGTGATTACAACGTATTTGCAGAAATTACTAGATTATCCAACGGAAAAAATATTTGGTTCAGGTTGTGTCATTGACAGCAATCGGCTAAAAAATATTATTGCAGAGGATTTAGGTGTTCAATCAAGAGAAGTGAGTGCCTTAATGTTAGGTGAACATGGGGAAAGTCAATTTCCTGCATGGAGTCAGATTTTGCTAAAAGGTAGAAAAATTAGCGAGCTTTACCCAGAAAAACTAACAGATTATGAAACTGCGACCAAAGCAAGAGGGTGGCGAATTTTGACAGGAAAACACTATACTTCTTATGGGATTGCTACGACAGCAAGTTATTTAATTGAAGTGTTAAACTCTACAAAAGAAGTTATTGTACCGGTTTCTAACTATGATAAAAAAATGGAATGTTATTATTCTTATCCTTGCAGACTTTCCAGAAATGGTGTAGGTGAGCGAGTGAAACTTCAATTGACAAGTAAGGAAAACAAGAGATTATCTCAATCTATTTCGGTTATTCAAAAAGGAGGTTTTATGATTGAAAGGTGGAATAGCAAGGGGGAAAATAATTGAGAGAGTCTTTTGCGATTACCGAACATTTAAAACAAAAATAATAGGAATCATCTAAAAAACACAAGCATTTCTCTAAAAAATCCTTTATAATGAAAGAAAATCTAACAAAAAAACGGAGAATACCATGAAAATTTTAGTTATTGGTTCTGGCGGTCGTGAACACGCAATTGCGAAGAAGTTTTTAGAGTCTAATAAAGTAGAGAAAGTTTTTGTTGCACCGGGAAATGCTGGAATGACACGTGACGGGATTGAGATTGTGCCGATTGCTGAGAAAGATTTTTCCAAGCAAATCGCTTTTGCCAAGGAAAATGCAATTACTTTCACTTTTGTTGGTCCAGAAATTCCTTTGATTGCAGGGATTGCAGATGAATTTGAAAAAGAAGGGCTATTGATTTTTGCACCAAGCAAGGCTGCCGCTGAAATTGAAGGGTCAAAAGATTTTGCCAAGCAAATGATGAATAAGTACCATGTCCCAACTGCGAAACATCAAACTTTTACCGACTTGAATTTGGCGAAAGCCTATGTCAACGCACAAGGGGCACCTATTGTGGTAAAAGCGGACGGATTAGCAGCAGGAAAAGGTGTAGTTGTAGCAGAAACTGTTGAAGAGGCAGAGGCGGCTCTTGTAGATATGCTAGAGGACAATGTTTTCGGTGCGAGCGGTGCAAGAGTGGTTGTTGAAGAATTTTTAGAAGGGCAAGAATTTTCGTTGCTTTCTTTTGTAGACGGTGAAAAAGTTTATCCAATGGTCATTTCTCAAGACCACAAGCGTGCGTTTGACGGTGATAAAGGTGCGAATACAGGAGGTATGGGTGCATATGCTCCAGTGCCACAGATTCCAGAGGAAATGGTGGCAAAAGCAGTAGAGGAGATTGTCAAGCCGACTGCGAAAGGACTTGTTGCGGAAGGGAAGTCTTTCAAAGGAATTTTATACGCAGGTTTAATTGCGACTAAGCAAGGTGCGAAAGTGATTGAATTTAATGCACGTTTTGGCGACCCTGAAACTCAAGTAGTTTTGCCTAGATTGACTAGTGACTTCGCTCAAATTATCCTAGATATTTTGGAAAAACGTGAACCTGTCATTACTTGGAAAAAAGAAGGGATAACGCTTGGCGTAGTAGTCGCAAGTGACGGTTACCCGGGAAATTATGAGAATGGTTTTGCTTTGCCAGATTTTTCTTCGCTCAAAGAAAGCTCGGTGATTTTTGCAGGTGTAAGCGAAAAAAACGGGCAACTCATCACCAACGGCGGACGTGTGCTATTGCTTGAGGCGACAGGAGAGAACGTTACAGACGCACGTGAAAAAGTTTATCAAGATTTGAAAAAATTAAACTTAGAGCATCTTTTTTATCGTAAGGATATTGGAGAAAAAGCGTTGTATTATTAGAGGTATCCTAAAAATAAAAACCGATAGTTAAAAAAATCTATCGGTTTTTATTTTCTTATCGAACAAAAAATGCCTTCAATACCGCATTAGCGATAAGGAATAGCACAATAAGTGCATTAATGATTAAATGTCGTTTTTTATTGATTAAGACAATCGCAATAAATTCACGAATGAAAGCATTTGGCAAGTAATATCTTGCTGTTTTAGAGCCAAGACCGTCACTTTTCATACCGAGTTTTCGAGCGAAAAGTCCTGCACGAAAAATATGGTATTCATTGCTAACAAAACTACTTTCGTAATTCGCACCTTTTTTCTCTTGCATGATTTCATCTGAAAACCGAAGATTTTCTAAAGTTGTAGTGCTTTTTTCTTCTGTTAAAATATTTTTTTCCGCTACACCTTGCTCCATTGCGAAATGTTTCATCGCCACGCTTTCAGGAATTTTCTCATCTCCACCTTGTCCGCCACTCATCAAAAGAATTGCCTGTTTGCCAGTTAATGTCAGTTGTTCATTCATAAATTGAATCGCTCGATTAATTCTTCCTGCAAGAAGTGGGGAAACTTTTTCACCGTCAAGCAATCCAGCACCTAGGACGATTAGAAAATCCTTGTTCATCTTAGGTTTGAGAATGTTGAAGAGAATTGTGCTACTCAATACCGTACAAAAACAGAGGAAATAATAACCAAATATCCAAAAAACACAGGAATAAATATAAAAATAAAGCGACTCTGTTTGAAGCAAGTCATTTACCCAGCCTCCAAGTAAGAAAAATAATCCAAATATCCCTAAAAATAACGTTAGCATATTGGCAAATGAGCGACTTTCTTTTTTTAGCACCACTCGTGCGTTCCAGAGGAAAAACAAAATTAAGGCATATCCTCCGTAAGTAATCGTGATGAAAAAACTCAAGCCAACAACAAGTAACATACCAATCATTAGCGGAGTAGCAAGGCTTATTCCGATAAGTAAAATATAGCTAAGTGTTGCCACCAAACTAACATTGAACAAAAAACCGATTAAAAGTCGCCGTTTGTCTTTTAAAATCACGCGATAAGTGACCAACCAAATACAGACAAGTGCTACAAATGAAATAACAAGTAAAATTTTGCTATAATTGGTAAAAATAGCCGTTAAAATCGTATCAATAAAAAGTGAGGTAATAAACCAAATACCTAGACTTTTATAAGGATATTTATTTCGTTTGCGAATAATAGAAACGAGTAGTCCAATAAAAATAAGAACTAATAGAAAATCAATGGCAAAGCCAAGCATTTTTATCCCTCCAAAGTAGTTTTTATCTCAAGGGTACCTCTAAAATAGAAGTACCCTATAAAGAATACCACAGAATAGGAAAATTCTCTTTTCTTATCTTTTAGAATTAGCGAGAATTTTTTCTTTTCCGATTCATAAATATTCGGCATTTTCTATATTTATGGAAAAATTTTCAAAAAAATTTTCATTCTTAGTTGGAAACTTCTATTTTCTTTCTTACAATATGCTATAATAGGTGCATTAGAATGAATAAATGAACTTATCCTCAGGAGGAGAAAAGAATGGATATACAACTAAAAACCAAGGCATTAGAGCTTTTACAGGCAGATGCTGATAAAATAAAAAACTTAATTAAACAACAAACTTATGCACTTTGTATTGCACAATGCAAAGCATTTGAGGAAGTCGTTGACACTCAAATGTACGGTTTTTCACGTGAAGTAATGTATGCTGTACGCATTGGTTTTTTAACTGAGGACGAGGGGCAAGAAATTCTAAGCGGACTTGAACGTGAGTTGAATATGCTTTATACAGAAGTAGCGGATACATTGGACGAGGAGGGAGCGGAATGAACTCGCCTAAAAAAATACACAAAAGTCATTTCTTAGACTTTTCGATTTTACTTCCGTATATTTTCCTCGTGATTATCGGTTTGATTATGGTATATAGCTCAACGAGTTATGGGCAATTAATTGCAGGGAAATCGCCATTGCAATCTGTTACCATGCAGGCGGTTTGGTGGGGAATGAGTTTGGTTTTTATTTTCCTCATTTATCACATGAAAGTTACGATTTTTACAAAAAAAAGATTGCTCAATAGTTTGATGTTGGTTGTATTTTGTATGCTTGTCTACGCATTGTTATTTGGAGAAACTATAAATGGTGCAAAAGGTTGGATAAAATTGCCAGTAGGTGGGAATTTACAGCCAGCAGAGTATTTGAAAATACTATTTGTTTGGTTTTTAAGCAATTTATTTGCGGGAAATCAAGACAGAATAGCACAACATCGTTGGCAAAGATTTAAACAGCCACTTCTTATTTTAATCGTGCTTTTAGGCTTGGTTGTCATTACGCCAGATATGGGAAATATGGTGATTTTATCACTGACGGCTTTAGCAGTTATGTTGGCAAGTGGCATTAGCTTTCGATATGCTTATCTAACGATATTTGGCATTATCCTTTCAGGTGTGGCAGGAATGCAGTTAGTCGTTCAAACGAAAGGGCATATATTCCCGAAGAAATTTGCTTATATTTACGGTCGTTTTGAGGCAATGGCGGATACATTTAACCCAGATGTTCTTAGGAAAAGCGGACTTCAGCTCGCTAATTCCTATTATGCTATGCACAATGGTGGGTTATTTGGACTAGGACTAGGCAATAGCGTTCAGAAAAAAGGGTATTTACCCGAGGCACACACTGATTTTATTTTTGCGATTACAATAGAGGAACTCGGTTTGATTTTCTCAATAATTATATTAATTGTTTTGTTCTTTATGATTGCTCGAATGTTTCTTGTAGGAATACGTGCTCAAAAACCATTTAACGCAATGATGTCAATTGGTTTTGCGGTCATGCTACTTATGCAAACTTTTGTCAATCTCGGTGGAATTACAGGTTTAATTCCGTCAACAGGTGTTACATTTCCATTTCTTTCGCAAGGAGGAAATAGTCTGTTCGTTTTAAGCGTGGCAGTAGCGTTTGTCTTAAACGTCTCGGCAGACGAGGCGAGACTTCGACTTGAACAACAGGCGGAAATGGAGTATTTCGATAGAATGCAAGGTTATCAAGGGTACAATTGATTTTCTTGTGTTAATAAATAAGGGAACTCTAAAAACTCTGCTTAAGACTAAATTAGCGAGTTTTTAGAGATGCCCATAAACTTAGGGGGTAACGTATGAAGAAAATTTTAGTAGCAAATCGTGGTGAAATAGCGATTCGAGTATTTCGTGCAGCAGCAGAATTGAATATCTCAACTGTTGCAGTTTATGCACAGGAAGATGAATATTCCGTTCATCGTTTCAAAGCAGATGAAGCGTATTTAATCGGAAAAGGCAAAAAACCGATTGAAGCCTACCTAGACATTGAGGATATTTTGCGAGTAGCTCACGAATGTGGAGCAGATGCCATTCATCCGGGATATGGTTTGTTAAGTGAAAACATTGATTTTGCACGTCGCTGTCAAGAGGAAAATCTCGTGTTTATTGGACCTGAGTTGCACCATTTGGACATTTTTGGCGATAAAATCAAAGCGAAACAAGCAGCCCTTGAGGCTGGACTTTCTTCGATTCCAAGTAGCAATGGCTCGGTTGAGGACATTGACGGTGTGCTTGCTTTTGCCAATCAATATGGCTATCCTATCATGATTAAAGCAGCTCTTGGTGGTGGCGGTCGTGGTATGCGTGTGGCACGTGATGAAGTTGAAGCACGTGACGGTTATGAACGAGCAAAATCCGAGGCAAAAGCTGCATTTGGTAGTGATGAAATTTACGTGGAAAAATACATTTCCGACCCTAAGCATATCGAAGTGCAGATTTTAGGGGACACGCATGGAAATGTGGTACATTTGTATGAGCGTGATTGCTCGGTTCAACGTCGTCACCAAAAAGTCGTAGAAATCGCACCAAGTGTGAATTTATCCGAAAATCTTCGCCAAGAAATTTGCGAAAGTGCTACTCGTTTGATGAAACACGTGGGATATGTCAATGCTGGAACAGTTGAATTTCTAGTGGAAGGTGAAAATTTCTACTTTATCGAGGTCAACCCTCGTGTGCAAGTAGAACATACGATTACCGAGATGATTACAGGAATTGACATTGTAGCAAGTCAAATTTTGATTGCACAAGGGCTTGATTTGCATAAAGAAATCGGTGTGCCACTTCAAGAAAATATCGAGAAAAGTGGGGTAGCAATCCAGTGTCGTGTAACAACGGAAGACGCTACGAATGGTTTCTTGCCTGACACAGGAAAAATTGACACCTATCGCTCTCCGGGTGGCTTTGGTGTGCGTTTAGATGTCGGAAATGCCTATGCAGGTTATGAAGTGACACCGTTTTTCGACTCGCTTTTGGTAAAAGTGTGTACGCATGGACGTGATTTCAAAAGCACGATCGGCATGATGACGAGATGTTTGAAAGAATTTCGTATTCGTGGAGTGAAAACAAATATTCCATTCATGCAAAATGTAATTCAGCACCCTATTTTCCAAACGGGAGATGCGAAAACGACCTTTATTGACAACACAAGCGAACTTTTTGAGTTTTCTCGTGTGCGTGATAGAGGGAATAAAACAATGAAATACATTGGCAACATTACCGTAAATGGCTATCCCGGGGTGGATAAAATTGAGAAACCTTATTTTGACACACCACGCTTGCCAGAGGGAATGATTGTAAAAGAAAATGTTTTGACGGCGAAAAATATTTTGGATAGTAAAGGTGCAGATGCCGTTGCAGAATGGGTGAAAGATCAAGACCATGTGTTGCTAACGGATACGACTTTCCGAGATGCTCACCAAAGTTTACTTGCGACAAGAGTTCGTACCACTGATTTTAAACAAATTGCGAAATTGACGGAAAAAGGACTTCCTGAGTTGTTTTCAAGTGAGATGTGGGGTGGGGCAACATTTGACGTGGCATATCGTTTCTTAGGAGAAGACCCTTGGGAAAGATTGCGGATTATTCGCTCATTAATGCCAAATACGCTTTTACAAATGCTCTTTAGAGGGTCAAATGCAGTCGGGTATCAAAATTATCCTGACAACGTCATCGAAGAATTTATCAAGGAAAGTGCCAAACAAGGAATTGATGTTTTCCGTGTGTTTGACAGTCTAAACTGGGTGCCACAGCTGACTCGTTCTATCCAGACAGTGCGTGATAGCGGGAAAATTGCTGAAGCGGTAATGTGTTATACTGGTGACATTAACGACCCAAATCGCACGAAATATAACGTACAATACTATAAAGACTTAGCAAAAGAGCTAGAGGCAAGTGGTGCTCATATTTTGGCAATCAAAGATATGGCGGGACTTTTGAAACCTCAAGCGGCATATCGCTTGATTTCAGAATTAAAGGATATTACCGACTTGCCAATTCATCTACACACGCATGACACGAGTGGAAATGGGATTATCACCTATTCAGCAGCGGTCAAGGCAGGAGTGGATATTGTAGACGTGGCAACGAGTGCTCTTTCTAGCGGAACGTCACAACCGTCTATGAGTTCGCTCTACTATGCACTTGTAGATTCTGAGCGTGAGCCAAATATTTCGATTGAAAACGTGCAAAAACTCAATCATTATTGGGAAGATGTCCGTAAATTCTATCTTCCATTTGAAAAAGGCTTGACGACACCGCAAACGGAAGTGTATCATCATGAAATGCCGGGCGGACAATATACGAATTTAATGGAACAAGCCAAAGCAGTTGGTCTTGCTGAGAAGTGGGACGATATTAAAGAAATGTATCACAATGTCAACATGATGTTCGGTGATATTGTCAAAGTAACACCTTCAAGTAAAGTCGTTGGCGATATGTCACTTTTCATGGTACAAAATAATTTGACGGAAGAAGATATTTACGAGCGTGGTGAAACATTGAGCTATCCAGATTCCGTTATCAGTTTCTTTATGGGTGATTTAGGTCAGCCTGTTGGGAATTTCCCAGAGAAATTGCAAAAAATTATTTTGAAAGGTCAAACTCCACTTACCACACGACCGGGAGAAAATGTGCCACCTGTTGACTTTGAAAAAGTTGCCAGTGAATTAAAAGAAAAAATCGGCTACACACCTAAATTTGAAGAAGTATTGAGCTATTTAATGTATCCGCAAGTATTTCTTGATTATGTCAAGAAAGCAGAAGAATACGGAGAAGTCAGTATCCTTGATACGCCAGCATTCTTCTATGGTATCCGATTAGGTGAAACCATTGAAGTACAAATTGAGCGAGGAAAAACGCTGATTGTTCGCCTTGATGAAATTGGCGAGCCAACTATCGAAGGAAAACGGACACTATTCTTTAATCTAAACGGACAACGTCGAGAAATTGTCGTACAAGACAAAAACATCAAAACAAACGTATTAGTCAAGAAAAAAGCAGAACCGACCAATCGTGAGCATATTGGTGCTACTATGAGCGGTTCCGTGCTAAAAGTGCTAGTGAAAAAAGGCGACATCGTCAAGAAAGATGCACCGTTGATTATCACAGAAGCAATGAAAATGGAAACGAGCATTACTGCTCCATTTGATTGCGTAGTAGAACAAGTTTACGTTACAGAAAACGAACCTGTTTCTTCTAATGACTTGTTGCTTGAATTAAAAGAGCAATAAAATACTGTCGAAATAGAGCAATGCTCAAACTTAGGCAAATTCATAATAAAAAAGCAAGGAGGGAAAACTATTGAAAATAAAAACAGTTATAAGTTTCATTGTTTTTTTCATGTTTTTCCTCGTCATTGCTTATTTTCAGCCAATCTTTTTTTCAGATGAACCGAAAGAGGAGCAAATAAATCTGAATGATATGACGCAAAAAAAACAGGAAAGCGACCACCTTGCTACTACTGGTGGTGCTTTATACATAGGAAAAGAGTCATTGCCAAATAAAAGTTGGGCAAGAGAGGCAGATGAGGTGAAAGTCAAAAAAGGGAAGATTTCCTTGGTAGAACTTTCTGAAAAAGAGGCACCACTCACCCCTTTTCAACTCGGGCAAACACTTGGTGAAATAGGGGAAAAAATAAATTTCAAAACAAATATTTCCCTTCGTTTGAAAGGGAAACTTTACAATCTTGAATTAAGTGACGGTGAGATGAACTATTCGCCTGTTGTGAAATTTAAAAATGGAGCCTTTGCTATTTTGAATTTTTCCAAACAAAACGGAAAATTGACCTCCGTTATTTACTTATCAGTTGAAGAACTGGTACAATTAAAACGTTATATGATAATAGAGGTAGAGAAATGATTATTACAGAGAATTATTTTGAGCTAATGGATAATGTAGAATTGCTTTGTAAAAGTGTAAAAAATTCTACAAGCTATCAAAATTATATTGAAAAAAAACAGAAAATGAACGAAAATAAAGAAGTTCAACAATTGAAAAATGACTTTTTACAAGCAAGAGAAAAGTTTGATCAAATCAAAGATTATGGCACGCAGGTTCCTGATTTTCGCACGTTACAAATGGAGGCACAGCGAAAGAAACGCGAACTTGATTTGCATGAATGTGTTGCAGCATTTCGTTTTGCTGAAACGGAATTGCAAGCAATGTTAGATGAAATCTCTGAAAAAATCGCTCAAAATATCTCAAGCGAAATACAAGTAGAGGCGGGCAATCCATTTTTCGATAAAGGAGAACGACATAAAAATTGTGTTCGACTGCACAATAGATAAAAATTCATTAATAGGGAGTAGCAGAATGTCAGAAGAATTAAAGGAAAATACATTTAAAATACAAAAACGTAGACTTGTCGTAGTCTGGGTGTATAGCATGAAACAATTGAATCATTTGAAAAAATTTGGGAACATCCACTACGTTTCTAATAAAATGCACTATGTTATTATTTACATGAATGAAGAAAATGTTGAAAGTAGTTTAGAGAAAATTCGTCGATTGCATTTTGTACGAAATGCCGAGGAAAGTTATCGACCAGATGTTGAGATGAACTTTGCAGATAAAATTGGCACAAAAGATGCGTTAAAATTCAATGATGACGGCTTTGAAGTTGAGGAATTGAAAACGACGATTCGTTTGAGCGAGGAGTTAGGCTAATGCGGGTAATTTCTGGTGAATTTCGTGGTCGCAGATTGAAAAGTTTGGACGGAAAAAATACGAGACCGACAACGGATAAGGTGAAAGAGTCCATGTTTAATATGCTTGGTGGATTTTTTGACGGAGGCGTTGCTCTTGATTTATTTGCTGGAAGTGGTGCTTTAGGTATTGAGGCAGTGAGCCGTGGAGCAACTCAAGCTGTATTAGTGGACAGAGCGTATCCTGCCATTCAAGTGATCAAGGAAAATGTAGCTTTGACAAAATCTGAACAAAGTTTTGAGGTGTTCAAATTAGATGCAAACAAAGCCTTGAGTAAATTTCATGAAGAAAATCGGCAATTTGACTATGTTTTCTTAGATCCACCTTATGCTAAACAAGAAATAGAGCAACAAATATTGAAAATGCAAGAGTTGGATTTGCTAAGTGAGGAATGTATTATTCTTTGTGAAACAGACAAAGAGGTGAAATTATCCGATGAAATCGGTGAATTTATCCAATACAAACAAGCAATTTATGGAATTACCGCTGTTGCGATTTACAGACGAAAAAAATAGAGGTGTAAAATGAAAAAAAAAATCGCCTTATTTCCGGGAAGTTTTGACCCATTTACCAATGGTCATCTTGCCACTGTCAAGCGAGCAAGTAAGCTATTTGACGAAGTAATTATCGGCATTTTTATTAATACAAGTAAAAAATCCCTGTTTACTGCGGAAGAAAAAAAAGAGTTGGTTGCCTTGGCGACGAGCGAACTGGAAAATGTTAAAATCGTCACTTGCCAAACGAAATTAACCGTTGAAATTGCAAAAGAATTGGGTGCAAGTTTTCTGGTGCGTGGGATTCGCAATATCAAAGATTATGAATATGAGCGTGATATTGCAAGATTGAACCATGAACTATCTGGAGAAATCGAAACAATTTTTCTGTTGAGTGACCCAGGATTTGAACACCTTTCAAGTAGTATGATAAAAGAAATATTTTCTTTTGGTGGTGATATTTCTTCTTATGTACCAAAAGATGTTTTGAAAAAAATGAAAGAAAAAAAGGAATAGATACTTATGAAATGGTTGAAAAGAAACAAAGGAGTTGTCGGACTGATTGTTGCTCTACTTTTTGTAGTAGCATTTGTTACTGTTCCGCTACCATATTTTATAGAATTACCCGGTCCTGTTGAAGATTTAAAACCTTTTGTCAATGTCGAAGGAAAAGAAGATGAATTTAAAGGGAGTTTTAATATCACAACCGTCAGCGAACGACGGGCGACAGGTGTTTCGCTTTTAGTTTCAAAATTTGTCCCTTTTACTGAAATTATTTCCGAGCGAGATATGCTAGGAGGAGCGACAACAGAAGAATACATTCAAATGAATGAATTTTACATGAAATCCGCTCAAAATGCAGCAAAAGTTGAGGCGTTGAAACTAGCGAAAATGAAGTATGAAATGAAGTTCAAAGGTGTCTATGTAATGAGTATTAGTGACGATTCTGCTTTTAAAGACCAAATTTCAGTAGGAGATATTGTCACAGGTGTCAACGGAAAGTCGTTTAAAAGCTCAAAAGAGTTAGTCGATTACGTTCACAGTCAAAAAATCGGCAACTCAGCAACGGTTGAATTTACTCATGACGGCAAAAAGAAAAATGCCAAAGGAAAGTTGATGAAATTACCCGGCACGAAATTTGCAGGAATTGGTATTACACTTGTTGACAATACTGAAATCACTTCAGAAGTGCCAATTACCTATGAGGCGTATGGCATTACTGGCCCTAGTGGTGGTTTGATGTTGACACTTGAGACTTATACGAAAATTACAGGGAAGGACATTCGTAAAGGCAAAAAAATCGCTGGTACTGGCACAATGGATTTTGACGGAGAAGTCGGAAGAATTGGCGGTATTGACAAAAAAGTCGCCTCAGCAAGTAAGCAAGGAGCAGAAATTTTCTTTGCTCCAGATGATGAAATTACGAAAGAAATGAAAAAATACGACCCAGAAATTCAAAGCAACTACAAAGAAGCACTCGCAGCAGCCAAAAAACTAAAAACGAAAATGAAAATCATCCCTGTAAAAACGGCAAAAGAGGCTTTGGAGTATTTGGAAGGGATGAAGTAGAGACGTCAATGTATAATCATGGAGGTATAACATGAATAATAATGAGAAAAAAGAAGTTGAAAAAACTATGGTTTCAAGAGAAAAAATGTTACAGGTCTTAGATTGGGCTTATGATAAAACTTTGACAGGATTACCGGGTGAAAAAAGCATTTATGACCTAGTTGAAGATTACCTTTCTAAACACGATAAAGAAACAGCGATTAAAAAGTTAGTGAAATTTCAAATCACTAAAGCAACTACATCGGGATTTGTTACTGGATTTGGAGGGATTCTCACAATGCCTATAACAATCCCTGCAAATGTAACGTCTGTGATTTTATTTCAAATGCGAATGATTGCTGCTATTGCTTTAATTCGTGGATATGATTTAAAAAGTGATCAAGTTCAAACTTTTGTTTATGCAACTCTTGCAGGTACTTCAGTTGCGGATATTATGAAGAAAACGGGTATTGTAATTGGTAATAAAATGTTGCGTGGAGTAGTGCAAAAAGTTCCGGGGAAAACTCTCACAAAAATTAACCAAGCAGTTGGTTTTAGGCTAATTACTAAGTTTGGTACAAAAGGTGCTGTGAATCTTGGGAAAGTAATTCCTGTTGCTGGAGCAGTGGTAGGTGGAACATTTGATGCTCTAACAACAAAAACGATTGCACAATTAGCTAAAAAAACATTTACTGAAGTAGGTATTGATATGGGAGATGGAACAATTATTGATAAAAAAGATTTAATTCTTTAAGGTGTGTGTTGCTGCTTTCTTTGAATAAACTTACCTTTTTTCGTATAAGGGCACCTCTAAAAAATTCCCCCCTCTAAATGTTTTTTCATGGTATAATACCCTTACCAAGAAAAAATTACGGAGGGTTTTTTATGTTAAATTTAGGTATTATCGGGACAAATTGGATTACTGGTGCATTTGTTGATGCGGCTCTCTTGACGAAGGAGTATAAACTTCATTCAGTGTATTCACGAACACTAGAGAGTGCAGGGCGATTTGCTGGAAAATACGGTGAGAGTATTGAATTATTTGATTCATTGGATGCGTTTTTAAGTGATGAAACGCTAGATATTGTCTATATCGCCTCGCCTAATGGTTTGCATTTTACGCAAGCACGTGAAACGTTGTTGCATGAAAAGCACGTAATTGTCGAAAAACCAGCGTTTTCTACTCCGAAAGAAATGGAGGAGATTTTGAAAATTGCAGCTGAAAAAAACTGTTTTTATTTCGAGGCAATTCGTAGCTTGCATGAGAAAAGTTTTACAATCGTAAAAGAAATCGTTGAAAAAGAAGAGGTTTGGGGTGCTGAATTTTGTTATGCCAAGTATTCTTCACGTATGGAGGCGTTACTTCGTGGTGAAGAACCGAATATTTTTAGTCCAAAATTTTCAGGTGGAGCTTTAATGGATTTAGGGGTGTATCTTGTTTATCCAGCGATTGCTTTGTTTGGTTTGCCACAAAGCGTGCGTTATACTGCGAGACTTCTTCCGTCAGGAGTTGACGGATATGGTGTAGGTGTGTTACGCTATGAAAACTTTGACGTGCAAATTTCTCCCGGAAAAAACATCGACAACTATGCTCCGTCACAAATTTATTTTTCTAACGGCACATTGATTTTAGGGGAAGTTTCAACAATTGACACGCTTGTTTATAAAAAACGTAATGAAATCGAGGAAACAATCGAGACACATCCGCATGAACATGGTATGTTTGACGAGGCAAATGCTTTTGCAAAAATTATTGCCACAAATGACATAAAAAAATACGAAGAGCTTGCTGATTTGTCGCAAAAAGTCAATCAAGTGCTTTACGATATGCGAATGGACGCGGGAATTGAATTTGCAGCAGATAAGGAATAACTGAGAAGAAGTTGAGCAAGTGTTTCAGTCGTTTTTCGTTGAAACAACGGTCTCAATTTCTTTTCTTAGAACAGGAAGAAAGATGAAATTTATCGAAAATTTGCCAGAAAGTTGGCAGGAAAAATGGGAAAGTCTAGGCTTTTCCTCTCCAAGTTTAATACAGGAAAAGACATTTGAATACTTGAAAGAAAAAGAAAATGTGCTAGGAATTTCTCCTACGGGAAGTGGGAAAACTTTAGCTTATTTGTTGCCGCTTTTGCTCACTATCGAAAAAGGTGCAGGCAATCAGTTGATTATCCTTTTACCAACACAGGAATTAGCCGTTCAAGTCGCAGAAGTTGCAAGAGAGTGGGCGAATTTGCTTGAGTTGAAAGTAGGCAATTTTATTGGCGGTGTCAATATTAAGCGACAAGCTGAAAATTTGAAAAAACGACCGGAAATTATTATCGGTACGGCAGGTCGCATTTATGAGTTAGTCAAAATGAAGAAAATCAAGCTGATGAATGTGGAAACGATTGTGCTAGATGAAGTGGATAGCTTGCTTACAGGCGAAGAAGCGAGTTTTTCTTCTAGTTTGATTCATCATGTGCCAAAAGATTTTCAACTCGTTTTTTTCTCAGCAACAGCAAATAATCAAGGTGCGGCAATTCAAAAGTTGGCGGGCGAAAAGTTGCTAGTGATAGACGTAACAAACGAAGATCGTTCGAAAGGTGAAGTGGATTATTTAAGACTTCAGGTTTCACCGAGAAAACGTGTAGACACGTTGCGTTCACTTGCTTACGTGGAAAATTTCCAAGCAATTGTTTTTTTTAACGAATTAGCAGAAGTAGGCAATGCAGAAGAAAAACTGCTGTATGAGGGAGTCGCAGTTGCAAGTTTGGCAAGCGACCAGAACAAACTTTTAAGAAAAGCAGCGTTAGATAAATTTCAAAGTGGCGAAATCAAATTACTTTTGACAACGGACGTGTTAGCTCGAGGGTTAGACCTTGAAAATCTTAGTGCAATTGTTAATTTTGAAACGCCATTGTCGCTAGAGAGCTTTACACATCGGACAGGACGAGTGGGAAGAATGGGCAAAAGTGGGACGGTATTAACTTTTGTCGAAAATTCACAAAGTAACTCACTCAAGAAACTGGAAAAAGAATTAGGTGTGACAAGTCAGGAAATTTTTCTCTGGGGCGGTCAACTTGTGACGGAAAAACCCAAGATAGTAGAAGTCAAAAAGAAGAAGAAAAAGAAAAAATCAAAACGATAAGAAAAAAACGCATGAAATCAATGTTTGTAATGATTTCATGCGTTTTGGTTTAAGGTTCCCTCTAAGTATTAAAAAGAATAGAGAAGAACATAAAGCACGCACCTGCCATGACAAACAAATGCCAAACGACGTGCATAAATCTTACATTTTTTAAACTGTAAAAGAATGCTCCGACAGTATAACTTACCCCACCTAAAACAAGTAAAATCAAGCCGTTTATGCCAAGTGCATTGTAGAGTGGTTGAATGGCAAAGACACAAATCCAGCCCATTGCGACGTAAAGAATCGTAGAGATTTTAGAAACTTTTTCTTGTCTGTGTAGGAAAATGGATTTGTAAACGACACCTAAAATCGCAATAACCCAAATGGCAACAAGCATTGTAATGCCCATCCAACCTTTGATTGAAAGCAAACAATACGGTGTGTAACTCCCTGCAATCAAAAGAAAAATCGAACTATGGTCAAACACTTGAAACACTTTTTTGGCTTTTGTAAAAATTAAACTGTGAAACAGCGTTGACGACAGAAATAGCAAAATCAACGTTGCACCGTACAAAGCGTAGGCAGCAATGTAAACTGGCGAACCCGTGTGACTTCCTTTTAGCAAAAGAATCACCAAGCCTGCAATGGATAACGCACACGCAATGCCATGCGTAACAGCATTTAATACTTCATTTAGGATAAGGTATCCTCTTGTAAATTTTGGATTTTCCATTTCAATCCCCCCGATTTTAAATTTGAATCATTGCTTATCATGCTCGTAATTTTGAGCCTTGCTTTGAGTCTTGTTGAATTTATTATACTTCCCTTTTTTAAAAATAGCTTTACTATTTTAAAAGCTTATAAAAAAAATAGAAAGTTTGTTCGTAATTCTGTTATTTTTTTGTTATAATCTTGTTTGAACCATTGTAACATAATATACTCAGTCAACCAACTAAACAAAATATTTTTTGGCAACTCTCTTTATTTTAAGGGCATCTCTAAAAACTCCGCTTAAGACTAAATTAGCTAGTTTTTTCGATTTTCGAGGAAATCGACGAAAGCTATGTGGTTCATAGGTTGAGGAGATTGACGAAGAAAATCGGAAAACTAGCAATTTAGGATAAGTGCGAGTTTTTAGAGGTGCCCTTATTTAGGAGAAGGTTGAGTTTTCTGAGCAATAGTGGGAAAGTGTGAGTGACTATTATGACAAAAATTAAAATCGTTACAGATTCCTCAGCAATTTTTGAGGAGGGTGTAGCAGAAAAGCTAGGGATTGAGATTGTCCCACTTTCAGTAATGATTGACGGGGTAATTTACCAAGATGATGAACTAGCTGGCGAAAAATTTGTTGAATTAATGCGTCAGGCTGAAACCTTGCCAAAAACAAGTCAGCCAGCGATTGGATTATTTGCAGAAGCATATGACAAATATGCAGATTGTGAAATTATTTCCATTCATTTAACAAAACATTTAAGTGGAACTTTTGAAGCGGCACGTCAAGCAAGCAATTTAACGCAGGCAAACGTGACGGTTTTGGATTCTGGTTTTATCGACCAAGCTCTTGCATTTCAAGCGATTAAAGCAGCCGAAATGGCACAAGCAGGAGCGAACAAGGAAGAAATCCTAGAAAAACTAGAAAAAATGAAAAAGAATACAAAGCTATTTGTTGCAATTGCAACACTTGATAATATTGTCAAAAGTGGACGTATCAGTAAGACAGCAGGGATGATTTCCAATCTGTTAAATATTAAAGCAGTAATGGAGTTGACCGTTGATGAAGGACTTGTCATGGTAACAAAAGGACGAGGGAACAAAACGTTTCATAAATGGTTTGAAAATATTCGTGAAACGTTGTTGACGACACCGAATCTGGAGAAAATTGCGATTTCTCATGCTGGGGCGGCGGCACTTTTAGAGCCATTTAAAAAAGAATTGAATACACTTTTTCCAGATATTCATTTGCCGTTTCTTTATACAGGAAGTGTCATTGCGACACACGCTGGCGAAGGTGCATTTGCGATTGAATATTATACAGACGAGGATTAACTTTTTCAAAGCCGATAGTTTAGCTATCGGTATTTGTATGGAGCGTAGTATTCATAGAGGAGGTGTTTGTTTTGAAAAAACGAGTGTTCATAGATTTAGGTGTGTTTGTTGGATTGTTCGTTTGTGTAGTGATTTTTACTCATTTTATTTTAAAGTCAGAAAGTCCTAGAATGTCAAAAGACATCTCAAACAAGGAGTTTCCGACACTTTACTATACTGCAATTGGTGACTCCTTGACAGAGGGGGTGGGAGATTCTACCGGGCAAGGCGGGTTTATTCCGATTGTTTCTAACCTTTTGTCGCAAGACTATGATGTAGTAGTGAAAAGTGAAAATTTTGGCGTGAGCGGGAATACATCAGAGCAGATTTTGTCACGTATTCAAAAGAAAGAAGAAATTCAAAAAGGAATTGAAAAGGCTGATTTTCTCACGATTACGGTTGGCGGAAATGATATAATGAAAGTAATTAAAGAAAACTTCGCCAATCTTTCCAAAAAATCATTTACCAAACCTGAGGTTGCTTATCAAGCGAGAATACAGCGAATCATTAGCGAAATTCGTGAGCGAAATAAAACGGCACCGATTTATGTGGTGGGCGTTTATAATCCGTATTATTTGAATTTCTCAGAGATAAAGGAAATGCAGGAAATCATTGATGATTGGAATGACGGCACGAAAAAAGTTGTAACCGCACAAGAAAATTGTTTCTTCGTGCCAGTAAATGACCTCATTTCACAAGGGTTAAACGGTGGGGTCGAGGAAAAAAATGGTGAGGCAACAACCGTTGTCAACGATGCTCTTTTCACAGAAGATCAATTTCACCCGAATGATACGGGGTATCAACTAATGGCAAAAGCTGTTTTGGAAGAAATGGAGGGAACGAAAAAACTATGGTTGAAAAAATAAAACAAAGTATTTGGAAATACGCTACACTCTTCTTGCTTGCTCTCATGCTAGGTGTGAGTTTGATTGTTTTTCTGCGTATTACGACCACTCGAGAAGTATCCTTAGAGAATAAAGTAGCTCAGGCGGAAAAAAATTTCGACATCGCCACTGTTCAAACGGACAAAGCAAAACTCAATACGCTAATCAATCACATTCTCAAAGAATTTCAAAGTAAAAATTCGTCTTATTCTTTTTATATTGACAAAGAGGCGGTTTTTGAGGGAGAATATAATTTTCTAGGCTCTAAAGTGCCAATTTATATTTACTTTACACCGTCAGCAAACAAAGACGGTAATATCAATTTAAAAGTAAAAACAATTTCCGCAGGCACGCTCTCCATTCCAACAGCAACGGTTATGAGTTTTATCCAAGGGGCAAACGAGTTTCCAGAGTATGTAGAGTTGAATGCAAAAAAAGAAATTGTTACGATTCGCTTAGACAAAGTAGAGTTACCAAATAATCTAGCAGTAAAGGCGAAATTGATTGATGTGGTAAATGATAAATTTGTTTTTGATTGCGTTATGGGAGAGTAAGTTGTGTTTGTTTCATTGACGTGATAAGATAAAAGGATATATTAGTTTTTTTAGAGGTACCTGTAATGTTTCTTTCAGTTTTCTGAAAGACTTCTCTGATTTAGAAAGGAAGAAATAGTTTGGCAAAAAAAGTGAATAATGCTTATGATGATAGTTCTATTCAGGTTCTTGAGGGGTTGGATGCGGTAAGAAAGCGTCCGGGTATGTATATTGGTTCTACTGATGGACGTGGACTTCATCATTTAGTCTATGAAATTGTAGACAATTCCGTGGATGAGGCACTTGCTGGGTATGGAAAAAATATTGTGGTTACCTTGCATAAAGACCATTCCGTTTCAGTGTGTGATGAAGGACGCGGGATGCCTATTGGGAAACACGCCTCTGGCAAGCCTACGATAGAAGTCATTTTTACCGTTTTACACGCAGGTGGAAAATTCGGCGACGGTGGTTATAAAACAGCTGGAGGATTGCATGGTGTAGGTTCTTCAGTGGTAAATGCACTTTCCGAATGGCTTGAGGTAAGTGTTGTACGTGACGGACAAGAATATTCCATGCGTTTTGAGCAAGGAGGAAAACCAGTAGGTACGCTGAAAAAATTAGGTAGAACTAAGAAGAAAAATGGTACAACGGTACATTTCAAACCAGACAGCACTATTTTTTCAACAACAAAATTTAGCTATGAAATCCTCTCCGAACGTTTACGTGAGTCTGCGTTTTTACTTCGTGATGTAGCGATTACGCTAAAAGATTTGCGTAAAGAAGAAGAAGTAAGTGAAACTTTCTACTATGAAGAAGGAATCAAAGAATTTGTTCAATACTTGAATGAAGATAAAGATTCTTTGACTCCAGTCATGTACTTTAATGGCAAAAAAGAAGAAATCGAAGTGGAAGTTGCGTTTCAATATAATGACGGTTATTCAGAAAATCTATTGAGTTTTGTAAATAATGTGCGAACAAGCGACGGTGGCACGCATGAAACAGGTTTTAGAACGAGTTTGACCAAAGCGTTTAACGACTATGCACGCAAGGCGAATTTACTCAAGGAAAAGGACAAAAATCTTGAGGGAACGGATTTTCGTGAGGGATTGGCGGCAGTATTGTCCATTCTTGTGCCAGAAAATCTTTTGCAGTTTGAGTCGCAGACGAAAGACAAGCTAGGCACACCTGTTGCACGTGGGGCGGTGGATAGTGTGATTAGCGAACAACTCGGATTTTTCTTGCAGGAAAACAGTGAAATGAGTCAAATGCTTGTCAAAAAAGCAATCAAAGCTCGTGAGGCACGTGAAGCTGCTCGTAAAGCTCGTGAAGAAAGTCGTAGCGGGAAGAAAAAGAAAAAAGGGGAAAGTCTTCTTTCTGGAAAATTAACTCCTGCACAATCTCGCAATCCTAAGAAAAATGAATTATACCTTGTCGAAGGAGATTCCGCTGGTGGAAGTGCGAAACAAGGACGAGACCGAAAATTTCAAGCGATTTTGCCTTTGCGAGGAAAAGTAATCAATACAGAAAAAGCAAAAATCCAAGATATTTTGAAAAACGAAGAAATCAACACAATGATTCACACGATTGGAGCAGGTGTTGGAACAGAGTTTGACGTAGAAGACAGCAACTACGATAAAGTCATTATCATGACCGATGCGGATACGGACGGAGCCCACATTCAAGTGTTGCTTTTGACGTTTTTCTATCGCTACATGAAACCACTTGTTGAGGCTGGGAAAGTCTATATCGCCTTGCCACCGCTATATAAAGTATCAAAAGGCACGGGTCGCAAGCAAGTCATTGAATACGCATGGACAGACGATGAGCTAGACAAAGCGATAAAAAAAGTAGGCAAAGGGTATATGTTGCAACGTTACAAAGGGCTTGGTGAAATGAATGCGGAGCAACTTTGGGAAACAACCATGGACCCAGAACACCGTACGTTGATACGTGTAAGAATTGACGATGCCGCTCAAGCAGAACGTCGAGTAACCACACTTATGGGGGACAAAGTAGAACCTCGTAGACGTTGGATTGAAAATCACGTGCAATTTACACTTGAAGAGGACGGTTCGATTTTGGATACTACAAGAGAAAATCGCAAACCTGAGCATTTTGATGAAATGAGAAATTCAGAAGAAGTGACAGATGATGTCGTAGAAGATGTGAGTGGCGGAGAATTTGAGGAGATTAGTTTGTTTGATTGAGTAAAAAATGTTTTGGCATAGCAATGATGAGGTGGGGAAATGTCTATTTTTAACAAAGAAAACTTTTCTTATTACTTGAAAAAACGTGGACTGGCAGAGAGTACCATTCGGAAAAATGCTGTTCAAGCACATAATCGAATTTTCAATGAGCTGGGGATTTCATTTTATGAATTGGAAGATTTATCCAGTATTCAAACACTTTATAAAGATGTAAAAGTATTAGAAGGACTTATGGAAAAAAATCCCAATCGTTTTTATTCATCAGCTGTTGCAAACTACTTGAAATTTGTGGCGAGTTTTTCAGAAAGAGAAATTTTCTCTACCGAAATGGTTTACGAGCAAGAAGTTGAAGTTGTTGAGATAAAAGAAGAAACAATAGAAATAAAACCAGTAAAAGTAAGCAGAGAAGTAATTCTGAATGGAAGAAAAACGTATTATCGTAATCCTAAAATTGCCAAAATGGCATTGAATTATCATGATTTTTCTTGTCAAATAGATAAACACCACAAAACATTTATTTCTAAAGCTACTCAAAGAAATTATGTAGAGGCACATCATCTAATTCCAATTTCTTATCAAGGATTATTTGATTATGGCATTGATACGGTGTCAAACATTTTGTCGCTTTGTCCAAATTGTCATCGAAAAATACATTTTTCAACGGCAAATGAACAAAAAGAAATGCTACATTTTTTATTCCAAAAACAAGTGACAGATTTGTTGAATACTGGCATTGAGATTACAGAAAAAGAGTTGTATGAATTGTATCTTTAAGGTTTATTAACGAGGTGAAAGAACTTGGCAACAAACGAACAAATCCAAGAACTAACCCTAGAAGAAGTAATGGGGGAGCGTTTCGGACGCTATTCAAAATATATTATTCAGGAGCGTGCAATTCCTGATATTCGTGACGGCTTAAAGCCTGTACAACGTAGAATTTTATTTTCCATGAATAAAGACGGAAATACTTATGAAAAAGCCTATCGTAAGAGTGCGAAGTCTGTCGGAAATATTATGGGGAACTATCACCCGCACGGGGACTCAAGTATTTACGAGGCAATGGTGCGTATGAGTCAAGACTGGAAATTGCGTGATGTCTTGATTGATATGCACGGAAACAACGGTTCAATGGACGGCGACAGCCCTGCGGCAATGCGTTACACCGAGGCACGTCTTTCCAAACTTTCGAGTGAGTTGTTGTCTGATATTGACAAGGAAACGGTTGATTTTGTCTGGAATTTTGATGATACGGAAAAAGAACCGACTGTTTTGCCTGCAAAATTTCCTAATTTGCTGGTCAATGGTTCAACTGGAATTTCTGCAGGGTATGCGACAGAGATTCCGCCACATAATTTGGGTGAAGTCATTGACGGTGTGGTGTATTTGATTGACCACCCAAATGCTAGTTTAGAGAAAATCATGGAGTTTATCCCTGCACCAGATTTTCCGACAGGAGCGATTTTGCAAGGGGCAAACGAAGTCAAGCAAGCCTATGAAACTGGACGAGGAAAAGTGATTCTCCGTTCTAAATCTGAGATTGAGCAAATCAAAGGAAATCGTGAGCAAATCGTTGTCACAGAAATTCCTTACGAAGTGAATAAGGCAAATTTAATCAAAAAAATGGACGAAATTCGTTTGTTGAAAAAAATTGACGGTATTTCTGAAGTGCGTGACGAAACAGACCGTACAGGTTTGCGGATTGTCATTGAACTGAAAAAAGAAGCAAACGCTCAAGGGATTTTGAATTATTTGCTGAAAAATACAGATTTACAAATTAGTTACAATTTTAACATGGTAGCAATCGACAATCGTACACCGAAACAAGTAGGTTTGCTCCATATTTTGAGAAGTTACATTGCTCACAGAGTAGACGTGATTACGAAACGTTCACGCTTTGAGTTGAATAAGGCGGAAAAACGTCAGCATATTGTCGAAGGTTTAATGAAGGCTCTTTCGATTTTAGACAAGGTCATTCGTACCATTCGTGCATCGAAAGATAAAAAAGATGCGAAGAAAAACTTAATGGCAAGCTATGGCTTTACCGAGGCACAAGCTGAGGCAATAGTCGTGTTGCAACTTTACCGCTTGACGAATACGGACATTACAGAACTTCAAACAGAGGCAGAGGAACTTGCCAAACGCATTTTAGAATTAAAGAAAATCTTGAGTGAGGAGGCAACGCTTTTCAATGTAATCAAAAAAGAATTGCGTGAAGTGAAAAAAGAATTTGCCACTCCTCGATTGACGACGGTTAAACGTAAAATTGAAGAAATCAAAATTGATACACAAGTGTTGATTGCAAGTGAAGATGTGGTCGTTGTGGTAACACGTGACGGTTATGTGAAACGTAGCAGTTTGCGTAGTTACACTGCAAGTACGCCGGAAGAAGTCGGATTAAAAGAAGGCGATAGTGTGCTGTTTGCCAAACAACTCAATACGCTTTCACATTTACTTTTCTTCACCAATAAAGGAAATGTCATTTATCGTCCTGTGCATGAATTGTCTGATTTGAAATGGAAAGATTTGGGTGAACACATTACACAGTCACTTACAGGTTTTGCAATGGACGAGCGAATTTTAGCAGTCTTTTCGTACGACAAATTGTCCGAGGAAAAATTATTTGTCAGCTTTACAAAGGAAGGGTTTATCAAACAAACGAAAATGTGCGACTTTGAAATCTGGCGAACGTATAAATCAAAGGCAACGACGTTTATGAAGTTGAAAAGTGAAACAGACGAAGTGTTGCAAGTCTTTCTTGTGGACGAAAAAGACGAAATGCTCGATGTATTTTTAGTAACGAATAAGGCATTTGCCTTGCGTTATCCACTGAGCGAAGTGCCAGTCGTTGGTAGAACGGCAGCAGGTGTGAAGTCTATTAATCTGAAAAAAGAAGATTATGTGGTGAATGGTTTACTTGTTTATGACGGAGCAGATGAGGCAATTACAATTGTTACTCAGCGTGGAGCGATTAAACGAATGTTTGCTCAAGAAATCTTGCAAATTGGTCGAGCAAAACGTGGATTAATGGTCTTGCGAGAGTTGAAAAACAACCCGCATCGCATAGTGTATATGAACAGTTCAAATGCCACGCCACTACTCATTACTACTGCAAAAGGGACAGTAATTGAAGTAGATGAAAACAACTATCCAATCGGCGAGAGAACAAGCAATGGTTCATTTGCAATTGATGAAAAAGTCGAAAACGGCGTTTATGAAGTCCGCAAACAAGGATTTGTAAACATAGAAGAAGATACTACCGAATAAATTTGTTATAATATGGGTAACTCTAAAAACTTCGTTTAAACCAAAATTAGCAATTTTTGAGTAAGCGTGAGTTTTTAGAGGTACTCTATTGCTATTTTATTACTAGGTAAAGGGGCGTTTGATTATGTCAGAGGAAATTACAGGTCTTGTTCATTCAACAGAGAGCTTTGGAAGTGTAGACGGTCCGGGGGTTCGTTTTATTTTCTTCATGCAAGGTTGCCGTATGCGTTGCCAATTTTGTCACAATCCAGATACTTGGGCATTGACGAGTGAGACAGCAACAGAGAGAACGGTAGACGATTGTTTGGAAGAGGCAATGAAATACAAGGAATATTGGGGTGAACGTGGTGGCATTACCGTAAGCGGTGGCGAGCCACTTTTGCAAATTGATTTTCTGATTGCGTTATTTAAAAAAGCACAATCACTAGGGATTCACACAACGCTAGATTCTTGTGGGAAACCATTTACACGTGAAGAACCATTTTTCTCTAAGTTTAATGAGTTATTGCAATACACCGATTTAATTTTGCTTGACATTAAAGAAATCAATCCAGCTCGTCATAAGACTTTGACTGCTTGGGGGAATGAAAACATCCTAGAACTTGCTCAATTTCTTTCAGATATAGGGCAACCCGTCTGGATTCGTCACGTTCTAGTACCGACTAGAAGTGATTTTGACGAGGACTTAATCGCCTTAGATAAGTTTGTAAAACAGTTGAAAAATGTTCAAAAATTTGAGGTACTTCCTTATCACACCATGGGTGAATACAAGTGGAAAGAAATGAACATGAAATATCCCCTTGAAAATTTAGAACCACCAACAAAAGCACGTGTAGAAAATGCGAACAAATTGCTACACACGGCTGATTATACTGGTTATGCGAAAGAAATATAAATATCTATCGTTTTTTTCTCCGTTTTTTCTGAGAAGAGAACGATAGCTTTTTATTTAGACAAAAAACACTTGGAAATGGTGTGGTTTTGTGCTATACTAATAATTGGATTTTTACGCTATTCTTTCATGGTAAATGTGAGGAGGAGACTATGGCACGTATTCCTGATAATGTCATTGCTGAAATAAAATCACAAGCGAATATTGTAGATATTGTAGGGCAATATGTTCAACTTGAGAAACGAGGAAAGAACTATTTAGGGCTTTGTCCTTTTCACCAAGAGAAAACGCCTAGTTTCAATGTGATTGAGGATAAGCAATTTTTCCATTGTTTTGGTTGTGGAAAAGGTGGCGATGTATTCAAATTTGTCGAGGAAATAAAAAACATTTCCTATGTCGAGGCAATTAGTGAAGTCGCAAACTATGCTCATATTCCTTTTGAGTATGCTGTGGCAAATAACTCGCGAACTACTGAGAATAGCGAAAAAAAAGAATTAATCGAAATACATGAAAAAGCGTGTGAAGTATATGCTTACGTGCTGAAAGATTTAGCTGTCGGGGAAAAAGCTCTTGCTTATTTAAAAAACAGAGAGTTAACAGAAGAAACGATTGAAACGTTTCGTGTCGGTTTTTCACCAGACGATAGGAAATTTTTATCCACTTTGTTTCTAAAACAAGGGAGAAAAAAAGAAGTTTTACTGAAAACAGGTTTGTTTTTGGAAGGGGATGACGGAGAATTATTTGACCGATTTTCTGGCAGGATTATGTTTCCAATTCGCAATGAACACGGGGAAGTAGTCGCATTTAGTGGAAGAAAAGTCTTTACCGCTGAGGAGGCAAAAATTAATCCTGACATCAAAAAAACCAAATATATGAACTCGCCAGAGAGTTTGATATTCAATAAAAGTCAGTTGCTGTTTAACCTTGACCTAGCAAAAAATACCATTCGCAAGCAAGGAGAAGTGTTTCTTTTTGAAGGACAAATGGATGTGATTGCAGCCTATCAAGCAGGGATTCCAAACGGAGTTGCCTCTCTTGGGACGAGTTTGACCGACAAGCAAATCCAGCAAATTGCACGGGTTTGCAAAAGTGTGATTACCGTTTTTGACGGGGACAACGCAGGAATTAAAGCAACCAACCGTGCAATTGATTTATTTGAAAAATTTCCTCGCCTGACGCTACAAATCGTCTCGCTTTCAGAAGGACTTGACCCTGATGAGTATGCGAGAAAATACGGTGAGACTTCTCTTGTGCAAACATTGAAAAACGGTAGGATAAGTTGGTTTGAATTTCGGAAAAGATTTCTCAGGATAGAGAAAAATTTAGAAAATCATGCAGAACAGATTGGGTATATTAATGCACTTTTACAAGAGTTAGCGAAAGTTTCCTCCAATCTTGAGATAGATGCCTATCTGAATGAAATCACGCAGGAATTTCCAAGATTTTCCTACAAAGTATTATTAGATCAACTAAAAGAGTTACAAGGGAAACGTTCTTCGGTGCAACCACCTTCTCCTCAAGAAGAGGCGTTTGTTGAGAGGGAAATTCTTCCGCCACCAGTTGAAGTGCCTGTTCAAAAACGGAAAACTTCTAAAATCGAATTGGCGGAGCAACAGCTTTTGTATCGGATTTTTTATCAGTCGGCAAACAAACGATTTTCCTCTTATTTTGAGGGATTTCACTTTTATCATGAGCCGTATGAAACACTTTACGTTTTGTACCAAGCCTATGACCGACAAGTCGGTGATTTCAACACGGCAAATTTTTTGAGTTTTGTAAGGCAAGGAAATTTGTCAAATATAGCAACGGAAATTTTTTCTCTTCGATTTGAAGAGGAAGTGGAAGAAAAGGAAATTCTTGATTTAATCGCAGTCGTTCAAAGTTCTTCGATACAGGAGAAAAAAATGAAATTAAAAGAAGAATTTCACCAAGCATCACAAGCTGGCAACCATGAGTTAGCAAAACAATTATTTGTACAGCTTGTGCAGTTAGAAAAGAGTAAGTAATTCATTTTTTTGAATGAATATAAATAAATGGGAGGCAATGGCATGGCAAACGATAAGAAAGACGTTACTACTTATGATGTGGCAGTAGCAGAATTTATCAGAACGCACAAAAAAACAGGAACGGTAGTCATTACAGATTTATCTGAACAATTGGCTCAGCCGTACACTCTGGATGCGGAGAAAATGGAGGAATTAATTGCCAAAGTGGAGGACGCAGGAATTAGCGTTGTCGACGAAAAAGGAGAGCCAACTGGAGCCTCTTTGAAAGCAAATGAACCAAAGGAAGAAGAACTGGAAGATTTGTCTGCACCAACAGGTGTAAAAATCAATGACCCTGTGCGTATGTACCTCAAGGAAATTGGGCGAGTGCCACTTTTGACGGGGGATCAGGAAACAGATTTGGCTGTGCGTATTGTCGAAGGCGATCTTTTGGCAAAACAAGAACTTGCGGAAGCCAACTTGCGTTTGGTTGTCTCAATTGCAAAACGTTATGTAGGTCGTGGTATGCAGTTTTTAGACTTAATTCAAGAAGGAAATATGGGTTTGATGAAAGCTGTTGAAAAATTTGACCATACAAAAGGATTTAAGTTTTCAACATATGCAACATGGTGGATTCGTCAAGCCATTACACGTGCAATTGCCGATCAAGCAAGAACCATTCGTATTCCTGTTCACATGGTCGAAACGATTAACAAATTAATTCGTATTCAACGTCAACTTTTGCAAGACTTAGGACGAGAACCAACGCCTGAAGAAATTGGTGGAGAAATGGATTTGCCAACGGAAAAAGTGCGTGAAATTCTAAAAATCGCTCAAGAGCCAGTTTCGCTTGAAACGCCAATCGGTGAAGAAGATGATAGTCATTTAGGTGATTTCATTGAGGACGAAGGAGCAACAAGTCCTGCAGAGGCAGCTGCATACGAAATGCTCAAAGAGCAATTAGAAGATGTGTTAGATACCTTAACTGACCGAGAAGAAAATGTATTGCGTCTACGTTTTGGTTTAGATGACGGTCGCACTCGTACACTTGAAGAAGTAGGGAAAGTGTTCGGTGTAACACGTGAACGTATTCGCCAGATTGAAGCAAAAGCGTTAAGAAAACTTCGCCACCCAAGCCGCTCTAAGCAGTTGCGAGATTATTTGGATTAGGGTGCTTCTAAGGGAAACGACTTCAGAAATGAGGTCGTTTTTGTCTAAGTTATCCACTCTTCTGAGAGTTTTTCTAACTCCAAACGGTACAAAATAAACAGATTTTTTATTTTTAATAAAAAAGTTACAGAAATGGGTTGACAACTCAAGTATAATATTATAATCTATTATTGTGATAATCAAACGTTTTCAAAAAATGAAAGATGCGTTTTCAAAATGTATCTAAAAAGCAGGCAAAAAAACAGAAAAAAGGAAGAAGTAAAATGGAAACAAGAATTAACGAACTGATAAGTGAACAAAACTCTAATTATGGAGAAAAATTAAAACAAGTCATTTTCTTTGCACATGACTTGTTGCAACAGGAGGAAATACTTCCTGATGAATTGCAATGGCAAATTTTTATCAACCATGTAGATGCAATGATTTTCCGTTCTGTAACGGGAGAAACTTTACCAGAAATGGATGAGGAACTTTTTGCAGAGCTATCAAAAGAGTCAATTGAATTGGCATTAAAAATCATGGAACAAGTTGAGAATTTGCAACAAAACGAACGGTTTTTACTTGCATTGCACATTGAAAATGCAAGAGGAAATATCAATTAAAATAGGCGAGTATTCGCAGAAGAAAGGATGTTAAAGTAATGGTAACAGTAGTAATCGCAGACAGAATGGGCAAAGGGCAAAACATTGCCAAAGGTGTAGAGGCAGCAGGAGGACGTGCAGTAGTTGTTCCGGGTATGGCAGCTGATATGAAACTTGGAGATGTAATGCAAAAAGAAAACGCAGATATGGGGCTTTCATTTTGTGGAAGTGGTGGTGCAGGTGCATTGACTGCTGCAAACAAATATGGCTACAAAGAGCGTCATGGTATGCGTTCAATTGATGAAGGAGTTACAGCAATTAATGACGGTATGACTGTTCTAGGCTTTGGTTTTATGGATACAGAAGAGTTAGGGAAACGATTGACTGAAGCATTCATCAAAAAACATGGAGCATAAGATGAGTGAAGTAAAACGTTTCAAAGAAAAAATTACAGTTCAAGGTGAGGGCGAAAACAAAAAGGCAGCATTCGCCTCTGCCTTGAATAAAATTCAGTCGAAAGTGCTAAAAGAAAGTGAAGATGTTATTTTGAAAATAGAACCAATTGACATCAACATTCTTTCTGCTGAAAAGCAAGTGGTACATGAGAAATTTCTATTTTTCTTTTTCCCTCGTGAACGTGTGAGTTATTCCGTATCACTGGAAATTGAAGTTGAAATTACTCGATTTGATGCTGAGAGTGTTCAGTACAAAGAAGTATCAAAAGCAGCTGACGACAGTATCAAAATTCCATTGATAAACAAACGAGTGTAGCAGTTTGTTTATTTATAAGTTTTCAATAGAAACAACTGTTTCTATTCATTGAGGAAAAATTCATGAAAAAATGATGTGTGCCTATTTTTCATCATACACTATTTTCCTTGCTGTTCCGCTTTTTTAAAGAAGAAGTAGGAAGTCATTCTTAATTTAAAAAGTTGGAAAACAGGAAGATTGCAAAAGAACGTTAATTTGACACGCAAGCAAAAGAATTTTTCATGATTTTGAAAAAAATAAATAATAAGGAGAAGAAAATGGAAGTATTGATTATTTTATTAAAATCACTATGTATTGGTGGATTACTAGGTTTCGCAGCAGGTGTTGGGGCAGCAAGAATGTTTCACGCACCGACAACTCAAGCATTAGGTGCATTCCGAACGCTTGGGGAAATGAATGCGTGTGAAGGAGATGCGGCAAGTCATTTTTCATTCGGCTTAGGATTTTTCTTTAACGCTTGGGCATCAGCAGTTGGTGCAGGAGCTTTCACGCAAGACGTTACCCACCGTGTTGTGCCAAACTGGGCAGCAGCAAGTTTGCTTGCGAAAAACAAGGATATGGGACAAACCGTTCACAATCCAAAAGCAATGGGGATTGCTGGGGCAATTATCGGAGCGTTAGTTGTTGCATTTTTGAACACTACCGCAACTGCTATTCCAGAATCACTCAAAGTAACAGCAGTAGCAGTATTGGTGCCAGCGGCAACGCTTTTGATTAACACTGTAATGCCAGTTTTATTCTGGTTGGCAGCACTTGACGCTGGAAAACGCACTGGTTTCTGGGGAACATTGTTTGGTGGCTTGGCTCAATTAATTATGGGAAATGCCGTTCCCGGTGTAGTTCTTGGAATTTTGGTCGGAAAAGGAATTGATGAACTCGGCTGGACTCGCTTGACAAAAATCATGATTTCAACAGTATTTATTTTATTCATTCTAAGTGGATTCTTTAGAGGATTTGATTTAACAGCACTAGAACAATTCAAATTGCAAGCACCAGAATGGTTAAGCGATATTCACAAAATGATGGGACAAAAATAATTTTTCGAAAGGAAGAAAGCAATGGAAACGAAAGAGCAGTGGGAAAAAGAACAAGAAGAAGTTCAAGAATTAAAGCATAAAAGTTTTTGGTATGCTGATTGGGCATTTCCAATTATCGTTGGTATGATGGCTATGGCGGTATTTGCAGGAACACATATGTATGTAAAATATGGTGTTGGAGCATTTAACGAGGTGTCAATCGTTGCCATGTTGAAAGCAGGTCTTGATGGCGGGAGCTACGGAGCTGCAGCTGCATTTGGTGCAAGTTTCTTATTTGCACGTATTTTAGAGGGTTCACTTGTTGGGATTTTGGACTTAGGTGGTTCAATTCTTACAGGTATCGGGATTGGTGTACCTGCTATTTTCCTTAGCATTGGCTGGAAAGCACCAATTGAAAACTTTGCCCTTTCATTGATTACAGGAGCTGTACTTGGCTTGATTGTCGGTGGTGTAATTACTGGTATTCGTAAATTTACGATTAGTGGTGGAGATGCTACATTTGGAGCTGACGTGATGATGGGAGCTGGAAATTCAGCAGGACGTTTCTTAGGCCCACTTATCATTTTGAGTGCAGGACTTGCCTCTATTCCGATTGGAATTGGTGCAACGATTGGTGCCTTGGTATTCTACAAATGGCAAAAACCAATTGCTGGTGGAGCAATTCTAGGAGCAATGATTCTAGGAGCGATTTTCCCAGTAGTCTTGAAATAATCAAAGGAAATTTATTTTAAATTAAATACGGTATTGCTCAAGCAAACTTTTTTATGAATAAAAGTTTGCTTGAGTATAAAAACCGTACTATTATTACTGAAATAGAAAAAAATAGGGAAAAAAGGGAAAAAATTCTTATCATGGGCGAAAGTTTTGTTATAATAGACTTATAAAGTATAAGAATGAAATGGAGAAAATAATGAAAGGTATTTTATATCAAGAAATTAGTGATCAATTAAAACGAGACATTATCAACAAAAAATATCCAGTGGACTCTCTTTTTCCAACGGAAAACGATTTGGTTGAGATGTTTTCTGTCAGTAAGATCACTATCAGAAAAGCAGTAGAGCTATTAGCACAAGAAGGGTATTTGCACAAACAAAGCGGAAAAGGAACGCGAGTGATTAGCAATCGCCCGTTCAACGTTTTGAGCAAAGCACATACTTACACGAAACTTTTAGAAGACGAAGGAATCAAAGTCGAAAACAAAGTTGTTTATGTAGGAAAATGCAAAGGAGTCCCTCATGAATTTCGTTATGAAGATGTTTATGAGATTCACCGTATTTACTACTTAGATGGTGAGGCTGCCATTTTCATGAAGCATTATTTTTCTTTGACAAACGATAAAGGATTGCCGAAAAAAGAGGATAAGAATTTTTCATTCTATTCTTTTTTAGCCGACCGTGGCTTGTATATTGATTATATCAAGGATTCTTTTCGTGCGTTAAGAGTAGAAGATATGCTCAAAGAACAACTTCAACTTTCTGATGACATTGCATTAGAACGTAAACGGTATGCGTATGATAACCGAGGAAAATTAATAGAATATACGATTTCTATTTACGACTCTTCTAAGCAAGAGTATTTCATCGACTACCAAGTTTAATGCTTGGTAGTTTTTGATGAAAACTTTTTGATAAAAAACTATAAAATAATGGATTATTTTATTTACTTTTCAAAATTATAATGTTATTATCTAGGTATAGAAAACGTTTGATTTATCCAAAAGAAATTTGTTCTAAACAAAGTGAAGGGAAGTAAAAAATACACCCAATGGACGTGGTAGAGAACAGATTTCGCCGTTCCAAAACGAAACAAAACTATCTTTGAGTAAGGAAATGTTGTATGTCGCTATTTGACTGAAAGGTCAAGTGTCTGAGATTTCGTATGGGTAGCCAAAAGTGAAATCTCGAAAGGAGAACGTATGAATAAACTTATACTGTTTTTGGAAGAAAAAGTTTCCCCTGTCGCTCAAAAAATTGGTGGTCAACGACATATGTTGGCTGTCCGAAAAGGAATCATCTCCACATTGCCACTTACATTGGTCGGTTCATTTTTTGTTATCTTTTTGAACTTCCCAATCCCTAGTATTGCTGAAAAATTAGCTCCTTATTTGCCGATACTAGACATTCCCTATCGCTTTACAGTTGGGATTTTGGCACTTTATGCAACGTTTGGGATTGCCACTTCACTTGCGAAAAGTTACAAGTTAGACACTTTAACCGCAGGAATTGTTGCGGTCATGTCTTTTATTGTAACAAGCATTAAACCTGTTCGCTTGTTTGAAGAAGTAGCTAAAACAACGGTTCAAACGGAAGTTGTACCAGTAGGACGTTATTTAAACATTGCAAACCTCGGAGCTCAATCACTATTTGGTGCGATTGTAACAGCTATTATATCAGTTGAAATTTATCGCTTTATGAAAGAGAAAAACATTACAATTAAAATGCCAGAAGGCGTGCCACCAGAAGTAAGCAATTCATTTGTTGCATTAATGCCAGCAGCAACGAATTTGATTCTTTTCTGGGTCATTCGTCATATGCTCGGTTTTGATATTAATGCGACACTTTCCAATTTGCTTATGCCACTTCAAAGTTTCCTTGCAGGAAATAGTTTGTTTGGTGGACTTGTGACAGTTTTCCTCATCTGTTTCTTCTGGATTTTGGGGATTCATGGTCCTGCCATTATGGGTCCAGTCATTCGACCATTTTGGGAAACTTCAATTGCGGAAAATATGGACGCTTTTGCGAACAATACACCAGCAACACAAATGCCGAATATTTTTACGGAAATGTTCTTACAGTGGTTCGTCTGGATTGGTGGAGCAGGAGCAACACTTGCGTTAGTTTGTCTATTCTTGCGTTCTAAGTCTGCCTATCTCAAGGAATTAGGGAAAATCGGATTTTTGCCGGGATTATTTAACATCAATGAGCCGATTATTTTCGGAGCACCGATTGTAATGAATCCGACACTTGCTATTCCGTTTGTCCTCTCACCACTTGTGATGACCGTTATTGCGTATATTGCGACAATCACACATCTCATTCCAATGACCGTATCAAGAACAGTCTTTACTGTTCCCTCACCTATTGGAGCGATGATGGTAACCAATTGGCACATTATTGCGGCTATCCTAGTCGTTGTCAATTTCTTTGTAAGTCTAGTAATTTATTATCCATTCTTCAAAGTGTTTGAAAAACAACAACTTATAAGTGAAGAAGGAGAATAAGTGAAAAGGAGCGATAAGGGTGGTCGTAGTGAGTCATGCTATTTACTTGCTACCACACTTTGTTTCAAGTGGCATTGCGAACAGCGACTCCCCTCTTGCTCCTCTCAACTAGACAAGGAGAACAAGAATGACTTATGATATTGCAATTGTTTCGCTTATCACATTTGTATCTGCTCTAATTTATTTGGAAAAAGGAAAATTACCACAACGATTTGTAAAAGTGGCTCTATGGAAACTTCTTCTTATCCAACTTGCGTTCATTTTGCTTGGTTTGTTTTTGGCAGTTTTGATACGCTTGCTCTACATTCCAATCATTTTTACGATTTGTGCGGGATGTGTTATTTTATGGCGATACAGAAAAACTATTGACGAATGGGAGAACAAAAATGTATAGACGATTAGGTGTTTCTCTTTACCCAGATAAAAGTAAATTTGAAGAAGATGTTGAGTATATCACATTTGCGAAAAAGCAAGGTTTTGAGCGGATTTTTATGTCTATGCTCGAAGTCACTGAAGGTCGTGAAGTGGTAGCGAAGAAATTTTCAAAAATTATTCGAGTGGCAAAGGATTTAGATTATGAAGTTATGCTTGATATTGCACCGAATATTTTTGATGAGCTAGGCATTTCCTATGATGATTTGAGTTTCTTTCACGAATTAGGAGCGGACGGATTGCGTTTAGATGCTGGGTTTGACGGCAATAAGGAGTCAATGCTTTCATTTAACCCTTATGGCTTAATCATTGAACTCAATATGAGCAATGATGTTGCTTACTTGGATAATATTTTGACCTATCAAGCGAATAAGCCATTCATTTATGGTTGTCACAATTTTTATCCGCAGGAAAACACGGCTTTACCGCTTGATTTCTTCACTCGTTGTTCAAAACGATTTAAAAATCATGGGATTCGTACAGCTGCTTTTGTGACAAGTCAAGTAGCAAAAGGCGGTCCTTGGGATATTAATGACGGCTTGCCGACACTTGAAATGCACAGGCATTTACCAATTGAAGTGCAGGCAAAACATCTGTTTGCGACAAATTTAATTGATGATGTGATTATTGGTAATGCTTATGCACATAAAGATGAATTGATTGCCCTTGGGAAAATTAATCGTTATCAAATCGAATTTTCACTTGAGTTGCTTGAGGAAGTAAATGAAGTAGAAAAACGTGTTGCGTTTGATAATCAGCACTTTAGACGAGGGGACATTGCAGATGTAATGGCTCGCTCAACCCAAGTGAGAAAAGAATACAAGGAAGACAATCCTGCACATAACAATACAATCACATTTCAACGTGGAGATGTAGTTGTCGGAAATGATGCGTTTGGCAAATACAAAAATGAATTACAATTGGTTTTGCAAGCTCATAACGACACAAGAAAAAATAAAATTGGTTCTATCAAAGAAGAAGAACGCATTCTTTTAGACTATATAAAACCTTGGAGTAAATTCAAGTTCAAGGCGAATTAAAGAAATATAAGTAGGTGGAACAAAAAATGTACGATTTAATAATTAAAAATGCGACAACTATTGACAACCAGCCGATTTCAGTCGCAGTTACAAATGGAAAAATTGAAAAAGTAGCTCAAGAAATTCATGATGAGGCACGAGAAATTTTTGATGCAAACGGACTTTTTCTTTCAGCAGGTTGGATTGATGCACACGTGCATTGCTTTGAAAAAATGGATTTGTACTATGACTATCCAGACAAAGTTGGTGTGGAAAATGGTGTGACAACGATTGTTGACGCTGGTTCAACTGGAGAAAATAACATTCGAGATTTTTACGAAATTGCCAAAAACGCAAAAACAAATGTGTATGCACTCTTGAATATTTCTAAAAATGGTATTGTGACACAAGATGAACTTTCAGATTTGAGTAGAGTAAATGAGACGAAAAACATCGAACGTATCAACGAACTACCTGAATTTATTATCGGGATAAAAGCTCGCATGAGTAAGAGTGTTATCGGTGAAAACGGCGTGAAGCCTCTAGTTATGGCAAAAGAGTTGCAAAAAAAGGTAAACTTGCCTTTAATGGTGCATATTGGAACGGCTCCTGTTGCTCTTGATGAATTGTTTACTTACTTAGAAAAAGGCGATATTGTAACGCATTGTTTTAATGGTAAGGACAATGGCATTTTAGATACGAACGGAAAAATTAAAGAATTTGCAAAAACTGCTTATCATAACGGTGTACATTTCGACATTGGTCATGGAACAGATAGTTTTAATTTTGAAGTGGCTCTCCGTGCGAAAGAAGAAGATATTTTAGCAGATACGATTAGTACAGATATTTACTCTCGTAATCGTGAATATGGTCCTGTTTATAATATGGCAACGACCATGGAAAAATTGATGTTCGTTGGCTATTCGCTAGAAGAAGTCGTGACTCGTGTCACGAAAGCACCTGCAAAAGCCCTAGGTTTCACCACGAAAGGTGAAGTAAAAGAAGGTTTTGATGCAGATTTCACACTTTTTGAAGTAGCAAACGAGGCAAAAGAATTACGTGACTCAAATGGTGCAACAAAAGAAGTAAATCAAAAAATCATACCAAAAACAGCAATTATCGCTGGAAAAGTTTATAATATTTAAAAGCGAGAGGGGCAGCAATTGCCTAGCTTCGCACTATGCAATTAGAACAAAGGAGAAACACATGAATATTCACGAAAAATTTGGTTTAAAAAGAGTGATTAATGCAAGTGGAAAAATGACGATTTTAGGTGTTTCAAAAGTAAGTGATGCGGTTGCTGAATCGCAAAAAGCAGCAGGACAAACATTTTTTGAAATGGCAGATTTGACCGTCAAAAGTGGTGAGTATGTAGCAAAAATGCTAGACGTTGAAAATGCAACAATCGTCTCTAGTGCAAGTGCTGCGATTGCTCTGTCTACTGCGGCTATCATCGGTCAAGGGGATTTGTACCACGTGACACACTCCAATACTTCACGCATTACCAAACGTGAAATCATTATGCCGAAAGGACATAACGTCAATTACGGTACAGGAGTGGAAGTGATGACTTCTCTTGGTGGCGGACAGCTCGTTGAGGCTGGCTGGGCAAATGAATGTACACCAGAGCAAGTAGAAATGGAAATCACTGAAAACACAGCTGCTCTACTTTACATTAAAAGCCACCACACCGTTCAAAAAAGTATGCTAAGCATTGCAGAAATGAGCGAAGTTGCGAAAAAACATGACTTACCGCTGATTGTTGATGCGGCAGCAGAAGAAGATTTGTATAAATACTACAATCAAGGTGCTGACCTTGTCATTTATAGCGGTGCAAAAGCAATTGAGGCACCAAGCTCTGCGTTGATTATCGGTCGCAATCCATATATTCCTTGGATTCAACTTCAAAACAAGGGAATCGGTCGAGCAATGAAAATCGGAAAAGACAATATCATTGGGCTTGTTACCGCTCTTGAGGAGTATTTGGCAAACGGAAGTGAGTCAAAAGAATCTATGATTGCTCGCCTTACACCATTTATCGCTGCGTTAAACGAAATCAACGGCTTAGAGGTGAAAATGGTACAAGATGCTGCAGGACGAGATATTTTCCGTGCAAGTGTCAAAGTAGTAGCCGAAAATATTTCGGCAAAAGAGGTAATCGCTCAGTTAAAATTGGGAGATTTAGCTGTTTATACAAGAGAATATCAAGCAAACAATGGAATTATTGAATTTGATATTCGAGCGGTTGATGAAAATGAAATGAATGAAATCGTAGAAAAGCTATCGCAAATAATGCCAGCTTAAAATAAAAATCGTCAAAAAAGGAAGGAATTTTATCATGCAAAAAACACCAAATTATTTAGAAGATCGTCTATGCCTAAACGTATTGGCAAACTCAGTTGAAAACGCAAAAGAATTGTACGAAGCAGCAGAAGGATATGTTGTGCTAGGTGTGCTTTCAAAAAATTATGATACAGACGAAGCAGCAATCGAAGACATGAAACGCTACATTGAGGCGACTGATAACGCACTTTCTGTTGGACTTGGTGCAGGAGATCCAAACCAATCTGCAATGGTAACACGTTTGGCAAAAGTTTTACAACCTCAACACGTGAACCAAGTATTTACTGGAGTAGGTGCATCTCGTGAGGCTTTAGGACAAAATGATTCTGTTATTAACGGTCTTGTTTCACCAACTGGTGAAGTAGGAATGGTGAATCTTGCAACAGGACCTCTTTCTTCACAAGCACCAAAAGGAATTGTGCCAATCGAAACAGCAATTGCTCTTTTGAAAGATATGGGCGGAAGTTCAATCAAATTCTTCAACATGAAAGGTTTAGAGCATATTGAAGAATACAAAGCAGTAGCTAAAGCCTGTGCGGAAAATGATTTCTACCTTGAGCCAACTGGTGGAATTGACCTTGAAAACTTTGAAGAAATCGTACAAATCGCAGTAGATGCTGGCGTGAAGAAAATTATTCCTCACGTATATAGCTCAATTATCGACAAAGAGTCAGGCGATACAAAAGTAGAAGATGTGAAAACTTTAATCGCTATGATGAGAAAAACTTTGAATAAATAAGAATTAGAAAAAACGTTGCATTGTAAATTCAGTGCAACGTTTTTCTTTTGAGAGTTTCTAAAAACTCCTATAAACATATTGATTTTGAGGAGGATTTACTTTTTTCGCCACTTCCACTTTTACAGCAGGCAAGTTTCGATTGAACGGTTTGTAAAATTGCATTTCAATTGTCCCTTTTACTTGCACCCAATCGTTTTTTTCAGCAGAAAAGTCCTCTGGGAAAATGTTTAGCAAACCGAACACTCCACTATCAGCAACACAATGAATAATGCCGAAACGGAATAAGAAACCTAGATTTTTTGTTTTTTCAGGATCGGCATAGTAAAATCCTGTATATTCCACTTTTTTTCCGATAAATTCACTAGGAAAATCATAAATCATCTCCATTACTTCCAAATAATTTTCGTCGGTAATTTTAATAGTATCATGCTCAATATATTTCTTTTTGACCATATTCATCATATCGGCATAGTCGCCTTTGTTGAAATAAATAGATGTATCAGGACGTAAATATTGTGTTTTCACTTGACTATCCCCCGTTGATTCCTCAGAGACGGGGAAATGAAAGCCCTTGGTATCGACGATTGAGGCATTTAACGATACTGTCGGAAAGCATAAGCCGACAAATAACGGAATTGCAAGCAAAATATAGGCTGAGATTTTTGAGCTGACCGTTGTCAAGTGTGAATGAGTTTTTCCTTTTTCCCCTTTTACCCAAAGAATGAGTTGCACGACAGCGAGAAGAAAGGAAAGAATCATTGATAAATAAGCCAAATAGCGATAATGTGCGTTGATATATTGGTCTAGTTTTCCAGATACTTGTAAGTACATCATCAACTCAAAATAGCCAGATAAAATTAAAAAACGTAGCATACATATTTCTCCTTCCTACAAACACAACGCATAGATAAACGTAATGAAAAAGATTCCTAACATCATTTGCAGAATAAATTTTGGCTGAAAGTAGCGTTTCATCATCAAAATATTTTTAATATCAACCATTGGACCAAAAACCAAAAAGGCAACAATCGGAGCCGTTCCGAATAGTGAAACCAAACTTGAGCCGATAAATGCGTCCGCCTCGCTACATAGACTTAGCACAAATGCAAGAAAAAGTAACAACGGAATTGCCAATAGTTTATTACTTCCTAACGTATAAATGATTTTTGTAGGTAAATATGTCTGCATAACACTTGCTGCTAAACTGCCGAAAATCAAATAGCGACCTGTGTCAAAAAATTCTTCGATTGCGTGTTCCAATACTTGCCACACTCGTTTGAAAAACGAAAGATTGTGAAAATCCTCGTGCTGATGTTCGTGAATATGCTGATGTGTAGCAATTTTTCGGATACTTCCTTTGTAAAAGTAAGCAATCCAGCTACCAATTGCAATGGCTACTAAAAATGAACCAATCACACGCAACAACGCAAAACGATAAGTATTTCCAAAGGCAATATAGGTCGAGAAAATAACGACTGGATTAACAATTGGTGCGGTCAGCATAAAGGCAAATGCAGTATATTCTGGCACTTTTTTCTCAACAAAACGATTGACAATCGGCACAATTCCACATTCACAACTTGGAAAGAAAAAGCCCAATATACAGCCAGTAAGAATAGAGAGAAATTTATTTTTTGGAAGAAGTTTCTTTACACGCTCAGCAGTTAAAAATACTTGCAAGCCACCTGAAACAAGACAACCAAGCAATACGAATGGCAAAGCCTCAATAATAATCGAAAGAAAAATCGTTCCCATTTGAAGAACGGAATCTGGAAAAATTCCTTTAATCAATTTTTTACACCTCTGTATGAAAAAGTAGGAGGTTTGGCGAACAGTTCACCCTACCTCCCGTTTACAAACTTCGCTAAATTTATTTGATAATCTTTTTTTCCTCATGTGTTTCTTCTTTTATGCCAAGATGATTTTTTCGTTTTTCTTCGTCTTCTTGGACAACGTCCGCTTTTACACCGTTGCGTTCGACTTTGTCAGGGTCAACGGCAAATTTTTCAAACATTTTATCCCAGTCATCTACTTTTGTAAATTTTAGTCCCATGGTGTTCCCTCGCTTTGTAAATTTTTTTAAAAGTTCTTTCTCTTAGTTTAGCACAAAAACGCTCCTAGATGTGATAAAATAGATAAGAATGGAGGCGGTTTTTAAAATGAATGAAACAATTCTTAACCTTTTGATGAAAAAATTTTCAACGCTAAAAAAAGGACAGGTAGAAAAAACTCTTGAAATGCTCATGCAAGGGGATACGGTGCCATTTATTGCAAGGTATCGAAAAGAGGTCACAGGAGCATTAGATGAGGTTGAAATTCACGATATTTGGGAAAGTTATGGTCAGCTTGAAACATTAGAAAAGAGAAAACAAGCTGTTTTATCAGCAATTGAAGAACAAGGGAAGTTAACAAGTGAATTAAAAAAAGAAATTCTTTCCGCAGAAAAATTGCAAATAGTGGAGGATTTATATCGACCATTTAAGCAAAAAAGAAGAACGAAAGCAACCATTGCCAAAGAGGCGGGGCTAGAAGGTTTGGCGAAATTAATTTTGAGTTTGCCAAAAGAATGGAATAAAGAAAAAGATGTTTCCGATTATTTGAACGAAGAAAAAGGGATTCAAACGATTGAGGATGCTTTAGCTGGGGCTCATGAAATTTTAGCTGAAGAAATGAGTGACAATGCAAAATTAAGAAAATGGACACGTGATTTTACTCAGAAAAACGGAATGGTAACCTCAACAGTCAAATCTGCCGAAAAAGACGAAAAAAGCGTGTTTGAAATGTACTATGATTTTTCGGAAAGTGTCGCTCGTATTCAAAATCACCGTATTTTAGCCTTGAATCGTGGGGAAAAAGAAGGGATTTTGACAGTAAAAATTGCACTTGATGAGGAGAAAATTTTCGATCGTTATGAAAGAGAATTTTTAAAACGCGAGAGTGCAGTGCGTGAGTTGATAGAATTTTCGATTCGTGATGCGTACAAACGTTTTATTGCTCCAAGCATTGAGCGAGAATTGCGAAATGAATTGACCGCAAGAGCTGATGAGGCGGCAATTGCTGTTTTTGGCGAAAACTTAAAAAACTTGTTACTTCAATCTCCTCTAAAAAACAAGGTTATTTTAGGATTTGACCCTGCCTATCGAACAGGGGCGAAATTGGCGATTATTGACCCGACAGGGAAAATGTTGACAACGGACGTGATTTATCCTGTCAAACCTGCAAATACAGAAAAAATCAAGCAGAGTGAAAAACGATTGATAGAGCTAATCGAGCAATATCAAGTTGAGATGATTGCCATAGGAAACGGCACTGCCAGTCGTGAAAGTGAGCAATTTGTGGCGAATGCGTTGAAAAAAATTAAACGTGAAGTTTTTTACACAATCGTCAACGAGGCTGGAGCAAGTGTGTATTCAGCGAGTGAAATTGCAAGAAATGAATTTCCAGAGTTAACGGTTGAAAAACGTTCGGCAATTTCTATTGCTAGACGACTTCAAGATCCACTTGCGGAACTTGTCAAAATTGAACCGAAAGCAGTAGGAGTCGGGCAATATCAGCATGATGTTTCACAAAAGCGTTTGGGCGAAGAATTGGATTTCGTGATAGAGACGGCAGTAAACAAAGTAGGAGTGGATGTAAATACTGCAAGTGCAGAGCTTTTGGTGCATATTTCTGGGTTAAATAAAACAACGGCTCATAATTTAGTAACCTATCGTGAGGAAATCGGGCAATTTACCACACGAACACAAATCAAGAAAGTCTCTCGTCTTGGTGCAAAATCATATGAGCAAGCCATTGGTTTTTTGCGTATTCCTCAGGCGAAAAATATTTTAGATGAAACAAGTATTCACCCGGAAAGTTACGCACTGACAAAAGAAGTTTTATCAACGCTTTCGATTGATGTGAAAAAATTGCGTGAGAAAGAATCGAAAGAAAAGCTGAAAAACGCCAATATCGCACGGTTATCTGAGGAGCTGAATGCAGGAGTGCCAACACTTTCTGATATTGTTGAGGCATTGCAAAATCCAAACCGTGATATGCGTGAAGAAATGCCAAAACCAATTTTACGAAGTGATGTACTTTCCATGGAGGACTTGACTGTTGGTATGAAACTCAAAGGAACTGTCCGAAATGTTGTCGATTTTGGTGCGTTTGTTGACATTGGTGTCAAACAAGACGGTTTAGTGCATTTGTCGAAAATTAGTGAAAAATATCTCAAACATCCAAGTGATGTGGCAGCAGTGGGAGATGTGGTGGACGTGTGGGTGGATGCCATTGATACCAACAAAGGACGCATTAGTTTGCGAATGATTGAGAAAAAATGACCGAAGAAGAATTGCAATCTTTCGTTGAAAAAATAAGTTTTGAAAGTTTTCAACGACCATTTTTCCACAAAGCAAAATGGAACAACCGCTTGAAAACAACTGGTGGTAGATATGACTTGAAAACGCACGATTTAGATTTCAATCCAAAAGTGCTAGAGGTACATGGAGAAGAAATTTTTTCCAAAATCATCAAACATGAACTTTGTCATTACCATTTGCACCTGCAAGGGCAGGGATTTCAGCATAAAGATTCCACTTTTAAACAGTTATTAAAACAAGTCGGCGGACTTCGATTTACCCCGCCAATAGAGGAGAAAAAACGTCTCACCTACCAATGTAAAAAATGCGGACAACTTTTCTTTCGTCAACGAAAAATGAATACGAAAAAATATGCTTGTGGGAAATGCGGCGGAGGAATTGTAAAGATGTAGTAAAATTAGTCAGCTTTCAATTGAAAGTTGGCTTTTTTACCTCGACGGTCTCAAAATTTGTTATAATAAAAGATAAATAAATCTTTTCAGGAGAATCATATGAAGAACATCTGGCGAGGACTGGCAGAAAATGTGGTGATTGAAACACAGCGTTTGTATATGCGTCCGAAAACGATGAAAGATGCAGAAGATATTTTTGAATTTGAAAGTAATCCGCACGTGGCAAAATTTGTTTTTCCTGTTGAAACGGAAATTGAAAACACTTATCAATACATCGCCAACTCCATGCGTGAACCGCTTGGAAAGTATGCTCTTGAGCTGAAAGAAACAGGCAAAGTGATTGGTGTAATGGATTTTATGAATTGGGATATTCATGCACGAGTGGCAGAAGTTGGTTATACGATAAATGAGGTGTACTGGCGACGTGGGTTTGCGACAGAGGCATTGAGTAAACTGCTTGAGATTGCTTTTGAAGAATTAGAGTTAGTAAGTGTGAAAGCGGAGTTTGATATAGAAAATACTGCTAGTGGATTTGTCATGGAAAAAAGTGGAATGAGGCGAAAATCTACCTATAAAAAACACGATAAATTGACAAAAACCATTCGTAAATTTACTGAATATCAGCTAAGTAGAACAGAATACTTTGAGTTAAAACGACAGCGAAAAGCTCAAGATATTCAATTATTTGACGATTGAGGGAGAAGATATGTTTTTAGAAAAAGATTTTCAAGTGTTTGACATAGAAGGACTAGACTCACGAATGACAGCAATTCGTGCCAACATTCAACCTGTTTTCCAAGCGTTTTGGGAGGAATTTGCTCCAAAAATTGCTCGTGAAATGAATGAGGAAGAATTTATCCATATTGCTCAACACAGACGTAGGACAACTTATGCACCCGAAAACACGTGGAGTGCGATTTCAACGAGCAAACGAGGGTACAAAGCACAACCTCATTTTCAGCTTGGTATTTGGAAAGACTATGTATTTATGTATCTTTCCATGATTGACCAGCCAAAAAATGAAAAAGAAATCGCCAATTGTCTGCTCGGAAATATTCATTTGCTCAAGCAACTTCCAAGTGACTTTGTCTACTCCAAAGACCATATGGTTTCAGATTATTTCCCGATAGATGAACAATTAGAACAAGCAATTTTACGCTTTCGTGATGTGAAAAAAGGGGAATTTGAAATTGGACGAGTGATTTTGCGAAATGATAGCATTTGGCAAAACGAAGAAAAGGCAAAACAAAAAATGTGGGAAACTTACCAAACACTTTTACCTATTTATAAAATAGTTTATGAAAAGCATTGAGCGAAATCGGAATACAAAGTTTCCCCGCTAAGCAAACAACTTAGGCAGAATAAAACCTAAAAGGTCTTAAAAACTTATTAAGGAGAACAACATGAGAATCAAACAACTAAGAGAAAAAATGCAAGAAAACGGGCTTGAAAGCCTCATGATTACTAATCTATACAATTTACGCTATATAACAGGTTTTACTGGAACAAGCGGTGCGGCAGTGATTGGACTTGATGAAAAATATTTAATTACAGATTCACGCTATATTGAGCAAGCGAAAATACAAAGTGGTCATTTCACGATCATTCAACAAACGGGTGATATTTTTAATGAAATCGCACGTGTTGTAGAAGAACTTGGAGTAGAAAATATTGCATTTGAGGAAACGCTAAGTTACGCAGAATATATTCGACTAGAAGAGGCAATTTCACTTCCGACAGATGTTTTCTCCGTTCCAGATTTTATCGGTGAAATTCGTCAGATAAAAGAAGTGGCAGAAATTGAAACGGTCAAACGAGCGTGTGAAATTTCAGACAAAGCATTTGAGTATATTTTAGGCAAAATCAAACCTGACGTAACGGAAATTGAACTTGCGAATGAACTTGATTTTTACATGAGAAGTCTAGGAGCGACAAGTGTTAGTTTTGATACAATTGTCGCAAGCGGAGTGCGTAGTGCCTTGCCTCATGGCGTGGCAAGTGAGAAAAAATTGGCGATGAATGAGCTGATTACATTTGATTTCGGCTGTTATTATAACGGATACGTGAGTGATATGACCCGTACGGTTGCTCTTGGAAATGTAGATGATGAACTTGTGAAAATTTACAATATCGTACTAGAGGCGAATAAACGTGTGATTGACGGTACAAAAGCAGGAGTAAGTGTCGCAGATTATGATAAATTGGCACGAGATTATATAACAGAGAAAGGCTATGGAAAATATTTCGGTCATGGGCTAGGGCATGGCATTGGGCTAGAAATTCATGAAGGACCTATTATTTTTCAAAAAATCGACGATGTTTTAAAAGAAAATCAGCTAATTACCGATGAACCGGGAATTTATTTAGCAGGTCGTGGCGGTGTGCGAATTGAGGACGACTTGCTTGTCACCAAAGACGGTTGTGAAATTTTGACGAAATCGCCAAAAGAGTTGATTGTTTTGTGATTTTTAGATTTTGAACAATAGAAAGTAATTCATTTTTTTGAAGAAAAATGGTAAACTAAGTATGAACTGTGTGAACACACAAAATTGATGATGAAAAGGCTGTTCGCCTGACGAAAGGACGAAACTATGATTTCAGTAAACGACTTTAAAACAGGACTTACAATTGAGTATGACGGAGGGATTTGGCGTGTCATTGATTTTCAACACGTAAAACCGGGTAAAGGTGCTGCGTTTGTTCGTTCAAAATTGAAAAATTTGCGTACTGGAGCTGTTCAAGAAACCACCTTTCGTGCGGGTGAAAAAGTAGCAAAAGCACAAATTGACAACAAAAAAATGCAATATCTATACGATACAGGTGGACAACACGTGTTTATGGACTTAGAAAGTTACGAGCAAGTGGAAATTTCAGAAGAACAGATTAAAGATGAGTTGAAATTTATGCTTGAGAACATGGAAGTGAACATTATCATGTATGGTGCAGAAATTTTGGGTGTTAATTTGCCAAATACCGTGGAATTGACTGTTGCTGAGACAGAACCAAACATTAAAGGCGACACTTCAAGCGGTGGTGGAAAACCTGCTACAATGGAAACAGGACTTGTTGTAAACGTACCATTCTTTATCAATCAAGGAGATAAATTGATTATTAATACAACGGATGGAAGCTATGCTTCACGTGCGTAAACGAGTAAATAAAGGAGAATACAATGACAGAAGATAAATTAACACTTGAGAGAAATGATGATCTTGGCGAAATCGTTATTGCCCCAGAAGTATTAGAGGTAATTATCGGTGTGGCAGCAGCAAAGGTGGAAGGTGTTTACGGTATGCGTGGCACATTTGCAGGTGTAATTGCTGAAAAATTAGGTCGCCAAAGTCATGGAAAAGGAATCAATCTTTCTACAAATGAAGACGGCACACTTAGTGTTGATATTTATAGCTATCTTCAATATGGTGTTTCTGTGCCAAAAGTAGCAATGGAAATGCAAGAAAAAGTGAAACAACAGGTGCTATACATGACAGGAATTGACCTTTCTGAAGTGAACATTCACATTGTCGCAGTCGTACCAGAAAAACTTTCACAACTGAACCCAGAAGACTTTTTAGATGACGAGGAAGATGAATCTAGTGAAGAATAAAGAATTAAACCGCCATGAAATCCGCATAAAAGCCTTGCAGTCGCTTTTTCCGCTTGATTTCAATGTGGACTTGACAAAAGATGCTGCGATTCAAAATGCACTTTCAATGGATGATTTTGACGTATTAGACGATGATGACGAAAAATTTACTCCTCCGTACCTTGATACACTTGTAACGGGAGTGATTGAGCAAAAATCTAGCATAGACGAAATCATTACCAAACATTTGACGAAAAATTGGAGTTTAAAACGTATTTCCAAAATGGATTTGATTATTTTACGTTTGGCAATTTTTGAGATGATGTACCAAAAAGAAGAAGTAGATGCCAAAATCGCAGTGAATGAAGCGCTTGAATTAGCAAAAGCATTTAGCGACGAAAACAGCACTCGATTTATTAATGGTGTTTTGGATAATGTATTAAGAAATATATAAGACAAGCTAAGGCAAAACTCTGTACGTTTATACAATACTACTAGCAATATTGTATAAACGTGCAAACTATTGTCTCGGCTTATTTTTTTAGAGGTGCCCATAAATGAAAACTTACGGAGGACACGAAATGCAAGCAACCATTCAAGGAAAATGGGGAGAGCTGTTATCTAGTGAATTACAACAAGAATATATGCAAAAACTCAGTAATTTTATCTCCCTTGAAAGGAAAACAAAAAACATCTTTCCCCCACGAGAACAGATTTTTCAAGCACTGAATTTGACGGATTATGATAGAGTCAAAGTTGTTTTACTTGGACAGGATCCCTATCATAAAAAAGGGCAAGCAATGGGATTGAGTTTTTCTGTGCCAAACGACATTCCTCTCCCACCTTCATTACGCAATATATACAAGGAAATCGGGGAAGAATTTGCTACACAAGTGCAAACAAGTGGAGATTTGACCCGTTGGGCAACGCAAGGTGTGCTACTTTTGAATACTGTGTTAACAGTTGAAGAGGCAAATGCCAATTCTCATGCAGGTGTTGGCTGGGAAATATTTACAGATAAAATTATTTCATTTCTCAACGAACGAGAAAAGCCTGTCATCTTTTTACTACTTGGTCGCCCTGCACAATCAAAAATAAAATTGATTACAAATGAGCAACATAAAATGATTACCGCTCCACATCCGTCACCACTCTCAGCACATCGAGGATTCTTTGGGAGCAATGTGTTTTTAAATGTAAATAACGAGTTAAGAAATCTTGGTGAAAAAGAAATTGACTGGCTGAACTAATGTTCGATGATATGTAACAGTTATTTGAATGCGTTTTTCTGTATTACTACAAAAAATAAAAAATGAAAGAAATTCAGTCTTTTTGACAAAAAACACTTGAAAAAACTGTTATATTTATGGCATACTTATAAACGAGTGTAAAACGATTTCAACAAAAGATTAACGGAGGAATTAAAAGTGGAACTTTTTGACGGATTAAAATTTAAGATTGTACGCAGAGATATTAAGATTGCTTTTCCAGAATCAACGGATGCACGTATTTTAGGAGCTGCAGCACGTTTGAAAATTGAACAGCTTTGTGAGCCGATTTTGATTGGGAATTTAGATCAAGTGCGTGTAGCAATTCACGATCGTGGGTTGCAGTCTTCTATGTTCAAAATTATCGATCCAGACAATTTTGATCGTTGGGATGAAATGGTAGATGCGTTCGTAGAGCGTAGAGGGGGCAAAGTCTCACGTGAAGATGCCCAAAAGATTTTAAAAGATGAAAACTATTTCGGGACAATGCTTACTTATATGGGAATTGCTGATGGGATGGTGAGTGGAGCAATTCATTCGACTGCAGATACTGTTCGTCCTGCGTTGCAAATCATCAAAACAAAACCGGGAATTTCACGTACAAGCGGGGCATTTTTGATGGTTCGTGGTCGTGACCAAGAAAAATATTTGTTTAGCGATTGTGCGATTAATGTGAATCCAAACGCTCAAGAATTAGCAGAAATTGCCGTAGATAGTGCAAAAACTGCAAGTTTGTTTGACATTGATCCCAAAGTTGCTCTTCTTTCATTCTCAACAAAAGGAAGTGCCAAAGCTCCAGAAGTTGAAAAAGTTGCAGAAGCAACAAAAATCGCCAAATCACTTGCTCCAGATTGCATTATTGACGGAGAATTGCAATTTGATGCGGCATATGTTTCAAGCGTTGGGCAACTAAAAGCTCCAGATTCTGAAGTTGCGGGACGTGCGAATGTGTTTGTTTTCCCAGATTTGCAAGCAGGAAATATTGGGTATAAAATCGCACAACGTCTTGGAAACTTCGAGGCGATTGGGCCGATTTTACAAGGGTTGAACAAACCTGTTTCTGACCTTTCCCGTGGTGCAAACGAAGAAGATGTTTACAAACTTTCAATTATTACAGCAGCACAAACTTTGTTAAATGATGAATAAAATACTTGCCATGCTCCGTATTGAGCGTGGCTTTTATTTTTCAAAATGAAAAGAACGACTACATTTCACCCAAAACTACGAATATTCAACAAAAAAAACGAAGAATCATTCGATAAAATGCTGAAATCTTTTCTATCTTTTGGTAGAATAAAGGAAAAGACTTTTATGGTATAGGAGAGAAAAAAATGTCAGCTATCGTATCCGTTATTATGGGCAGTACAAGTGATTGGTCAACAATGAAAGAAACTTGTGCGATTTTGGATGAATTTGAAGTGCCGTATGAGAAAAAAGTAGTTTCTGCACATCGCACACCTGATTTGATGTTTGAACACGCTGAAAACGCACGAAAAAATGGCTTTCGCATAATTATTGCAGGAGCTGGAGGAGCTGCTCATTTGCCAGGAATGGTGGCAAGTAAAACAACTTTGCCAGTGATTGGTGTTCCAGTTCAAAGCAGAGCATTAAGTGGTTTAGATTCTCTTTTGTCAATTGTTCAAATGCCGGGAGGCGTACCTGTTGCAACGACTGCAATTGGAAGTGCTGGCGCAGTGAATGCAGGGCTTTTAGCTGTTGAAATGCTTGCAATGACAGATGAAACACTTGCTGAAAGACTAGAGACACGTAGAGAAAATTTGAAAAAAATCGTACTAGAAAGTAGTGAGAAACTTGTCTAAAATAATTTTACCAGAACAAACAATTGGCATTGTAGGTGGCGGGCAACTTGGTCGCATGATGTGTGTTGCGGCAAAATATATGGGCTTTCGTGTCGGTGTACTTGACCCAACGGAAGATGCTCCCGCTGCCCAAGTAGCTGATTTTCATATCCAAGCGGATTATGACGACGAAAAAGCAATGACTGAGCTTGCTGAGAAATCAACGATTATCACCTATGAATTTGAAAATGTGGACGTTGAAACCCTCAATAACGTGCAAGGAAAGGCTGAAATTCCACAAGGAACGGATTTGCTCGCAATTACACAAGATAGACTCCTTGAAAAAGTATTTTTGGAGGAAAATAATGTCATTATTGCACCGTATGCTACGATTATTCGTGCCTCTGATATTCAGCGTGGACTAGAAGAAGTAGGATTCCCATGTGTATTGAAAACAACACGAGGTGGATACGACGGAAAAGGACAATACGTGATTTATTCTATGTCTGATGTCGCACCAGCAATGAATCTTTTGCGTGACGGCACGTGCGTTTTAGAGGCGTGGATTCCATATGAAAAGGAAATTTCAGTGATTGTTGCAGGAAATGGAAAAGATAGCTTTACTGTTTTTCCTGCGGTTGAAAATATTCATCGTAGCAATATTTTGCATGAAACCATTGCACCCGCTCGTATTGAGCAAGAAATTGGCGAAGAAGCCGAACGCATTGCCTTAACTATTGCAAAAGCATTGAAATTAAGCGGAACGCTTTGCATTGAGATGTTTTTAACAAAAGAAGGAAGTCTCTACGTCAACGAACTTGCTCCACGTCCGCACAATTCGGGGCATTATACGATTGAGGCTTGTAGCATGAGTCAATTTGAGGCACATATCCGAGGAATTTGTGGTTGGCCACTTCCAGAAGTAAAAATATTAAGTAGAGCTGTAATGGTGAATGTTTTGGGGAATGAATTTTACGATACACAAAATTTTATCAAAGATAAACCAGATTGGCACTTCCATTACTATGGAAAAAAAGAGGCGAAATATGGTCGAAAAATGGGGCATATTACCATTTTGACTGAAAATGTCGAAGAAACACTTGAGGAAATTTTCCAGACGGCGATTTGGGATTGAGCATAAAAAATAAAAACAAGGAGCTTATAAAAAATGATTGAACGCTACACAAGAGAAGAAATGGGCAATATTTGGACAGAGGAAAATAAATATAAAGCATGGCTTGAAGTCGAGATTTTAGCAGATGAGGCTTGGGCTGAGTTAGGTGAAATTCCGCATGAGGACGTGGCGAAAATTCGTGAAAAGGCAACGTTTGATATTGACCGCATTTTAGAAATTGAACAGCAAACACGTCATGATGTGGTAGCTTTCACTCGTGCAGTCAGCGAATCTCTTGGTGAAGAACGCAAGTGGGTGCATTATGGATTGACTTCGACAGATGTAGTAGATACAGCTTATGGTTATTTGTTCAAGCAGGCGAACGATATTTTACGTGCAGATTTGCAAAACTTCACTCAAATCATTGCCAACAAAGCAAAAGAGTATAAATATACTGTGATGATGGGACGTACTCATGGTGTTCATGCGGAACCTACGACATTTGGTTTAAAACTCGCTCATTGGTATTCAGAAATGAAACGCAATATCGAGAGATTTGAACACGCAGCTCTTGGTGTTGAGGCTGGAAAAATTAGTGGAGCAGTCGGAACGTTTGCCAATATTCCTCCATTTGTAGAAGAATACGTTTGTAAAAAACTAGGCATTCGCCCGCAAGAAATTTCAACGCAAGTATTGCCTCGTGATTTGCACGCAGAATATTTTGCGACACTTGCCTTGATTGCCACAAGTGTTGAACGCATGGCAACAGAAATTCGTGGACTTCAAAAGAGCGAACAACGTGAAGTAGAAGAATTTTTTGCGAAAGGTCAAAAGGGAAGTAGTGCAATGCCTCACAAACGCAACCCTATCGGGAGCGAAAACATGACAGGACTTGCCCGTGTCATTCGAGGACATATGATAACTGCTTATGAAAATGTTCCACTTTGGCATGAACGTGATATTTCACATTCCTCAGCAGAACGCATTATCACACCAGACACGACGATTTTGCTTGATTATATGTTGAATCGTTTTGGTAATATTGTTAAAAACTTAACGGTATTCCCTGAAAACATGAAACGTAACATGAATGCGACATTTGGACTTATTTACTCGCAACACGTGATGTTGACACTTATCGACAAAGGAATGACACGTGAAGAGGCGTATGATTTGGTGCAACCAAAAACTGCTGAAAGTTGGGATAATCAAGTCGATTTCCGTCCTCTTTTAGAATCAGACGAACGCATTACCTCTATTTTAAGCAAAGAAGATATAGATGCAGCATTTGATTACAATTACCATTTGAAACGTGTAGATGAAATTTTCGAGCGTGTTGGATTGAACGAAAAAGAAGGAAAATAAATTTTATGAAAAAATTCAAAGACTATATTTACAAAAGACCAAACTACGAAGAATATGCAAAAAAAGTTCGTGAAACACGAGAGAAATTTGAACAGGCGAAAACAGTAGAAGAAGCCTCCTCTCTTTTTCGTTTATTACTTGAAGAAGAGGCAACGGTTGAATCTATGGGAACATTGCACCAAATCCATTTTTCTTTAAATGTTAATGATGAATTTCACAAAAAAGAAGATGAGTGGTGGAATGAGTACGCTCCATTATTTGACGAATGTGCAATGGAAACGTCCTCTGCACTTTTGAAATCACCATTTGTGAAAGAATTACAAGAAATTTTTCCTAAAACTCTTTTCTTGCTCGCTAAATGTAAAACCAATACCATTTCAGAAACGACACTTGACCTTCGTCAGCAAGAAAATGAATTAATTTCAAAGTACGATGAATTAATGGCGAACGCAACAATCGAATTTGACGGTGAGGTTTACAATTTGCCACAAATGGCTAAGTTCATGACGGATACCAATCGTGAAGTTCGCAAACGTGCGGATAAAGCAAGAACAGCGTGGTATGTTCAAAACGAAGAACAATTTGACCGTATTTACGACGAAATGATTAAAAACCGTCATCAACAAGCAGTAACGTTAGGTTATAACAATTATGTTGAAATGTCGTTAGATATTCGCCAACGTTTTGGCTATTCGCAAAAGGATATTGAATACTATCGTAAACAAGTTTTAGAAGTTGTAGTACCTGTGGCTCAAAAACTTTACGCTAGACAAGGGAAACGTATTGGCGTGGAAGAAATGAAACACTACGACTTAGATTTGCAATTTTTAGATGGCAATGCAACACCACAAGGAGAAAAAGATGAACTTGTAGCAGCTGCAAGAAAAATGTACTGCGAACTTTCCAAAGAGACAGGTGAATTTTTCGACTTTATGGTAGAGCGTGATTTACTTGATTTGGATGCGAGAAAAGGAAAAATGGGAGGCGGATACTGCACGTATATTTCTGATGAAAAATCTCCGTATATTTTTGCGAATTTCAACGGAACGAGCGGAGATGTTGACGTGTTGACACATGAGGCAGGACACGCTTTCCAAGTATATTCTTCAAGACATATTCAGGAAAACTCACTCATTTGGCCGACAATTGAGGCAGCGGAAATTTTCTCTATGAGTATGGAATTTATCACATGGCGATGGATGGAAAGTTTCTTCAAGGAACACACCAATCGCTACAAATTTTCTCACTTATCTGCAGGTGTTCAATTTTTGCCTTACGGTGTACTTGTTGACCATTTCCAACAAGAAGTTTATACTCATACAGGATGGAGTGCTGTCGAGCGTAAAGCGACTTGGAGACGACTGGAGAAAATGTATTTACCGCACAAAGATTATAGTGAAAGTCCAGATTTAGAAAGAGGAATTTTCTGGTTTAAGCAAGCACATATTTTTGGAGCACCTTTCTACTATATTGACTACACTCTCGCTCAAGTGGTTGCACTGCAATTTTGGAAAAAATTTAACGTGGAACAAGCAAGTAACGCTTGGGAGAAATATTTAGAGGCTACAAGTGTAGGAGGGACAAAAACATTCCTTGAAATTATTGAACTTACAGGAGCTAACTCACCGTTTGAAAAAGGAACTTTACGTGAAGTAATTCAAGAAGTAGACGATTATTTAAGTGCTATTTCAGAAAAAGAGCTGGCACTTTCCTAAAAAAATGTGAAAATAAAACTTTTTTTGTAGAAATTCACGCTTTTTAGTTGAGTTTTAGCGGAAATAGTATATAATGAAAAAAGTGAGGATTAGACAGTAGTATCTTTACGAATGCTAATCTCAAATATTATTTTTTTTGAACCATAGGAGGTTTTTTACAAAATGGCTAAAGAACATTATGACCGCAGTAAACCACACGTTAACATTGGTACAATCGGACACGTTGACCATGGGAAAACTACTTTAACTGCTGCAATCACTTCTGTATTGTCTCGTCGTTTACCAAGCGGTGTAAACGTAGCGAAAGACTACGCATCAATTGATGCTGCTCCAGAAGAACGCGAACGCGGAATCACAATCAATACTGCACACGTTGAGTACGAAACTGCTAACCGTCACTATGCACATATTGACGCTCCAGGACACGCGGACTACGTTAAAAACATGATCACTGGTGCTGCCCAAATGGATGGTGCTATCCTTGTAGTAGCTGCAACTGACGGACCAATGCCACAAACTCGTGAGCATATCCTTCTTTCACGTCAAGTAGGGGTTAAAAACCTTATCGTATTCTTGAACAAAGTTGACTTGGTTGACGATGAAGAATTGCTTGAATTAGTTGAAATGGAAGTTCGTGAATTGTTAAGCGAATATGACTTCCCAGGTGATGACGCTCCAGTTCTTGCTGGTTCTGCATTGAAAGCTCTTGAAGGCGATGCTGCATTTGAAGACAAAATCATGGAATTGATGGATACTGTTGATGAGTATATCCCAACTCCAGAACGTGACACTGACAAAGACTTCTTGCTTCCAGTCGAAGATGTATTCTCAATCACTGGACGTGGTACAGTTGCTTCAGGTCGTGTGGATCGTGGACAAATCAAAACAGGTGACACTGTTTCTATCGTTGGTATCAAAGAAGAAATCAAAGACGCTGTTGTAACTGGTTTGGAAATGTTCCGTAAAACTTTGGATTACGCTGAAGCTGGAGATAACGTTGGTGTACTTCTACGTGGTATCCAACGTGATGAAATCGAACGTGGTCAAGTATTGGCTAAACCAGGTTCTATCACTCCACATACTAAATTCAAGGGAGAAATCTACGTTCTTTCTAAAGAAGAAGGTGGACGTCATACTCCATTCTTCACAAACTACCGTCCACAGTTCTACTTCCGTACAACTGACGTGACTGGTAACATCCAATTACCTGCTGATGTTGAAATGGTAATGCCAGGTGATAACGTAACTATCGACGTTGAGTTGATTCACCCAATCGCCGTTGAACAAGGTACTACTTTCTCTATCCGTGAAGGTGGACGTACTGTTGGTTCAGGTATGGTTACTGAAATCGAAGCATAATTTCTACAATGTAGAATGTAAAGCACAATCTTCGGGTTGTGCTTTTTTACGTGCAATATTCTTTTATCCAAAACTAAAAGCGCTAGAAATCCTTTGCATCAAAGGTTTCTAGCGCTTTTTTATTCCCACTCTGTAATGATAGAGGTTGATTAAGTGAGAAACAAGTGATATGAAAGGAATTAGTGTCCTTTCGATTATTTGAATTTGGCAAGTTATTGTCGGGTTGGTTGCAAAATGGTTGCAGTTTTTCAAGAATATTATTTATACCATATTATCTTGCTAATGTTAATAGATGACGAATTAAGTTGTGGTAATCAAAATCTTTAGTATCAATTATGCCATCGATATATATATCAGTGTCTAATTTGTCTTGATGATATTCAGTATTATTCCATTTTGCTTTTCCGTGGAAGGAATCTGTATACAAACAAAAAAATTTTTCTCGTTTTTCTGTAGTTATGGCTTCAGAAGGAAACCATCCACGAATTTTTATGATTTTGTGGGTATCGTGTTCTAATTCGACAGTTCCTCCATATGGAGTTTCATCATTATTTTTATCATACACCTGAAACTCAAAATCAGAGACTAAATTTAAAACAAGGGAATCTGTAGATTTAAGGAAGTACCAGACCATGTCAACCAATTCTTTACATCTTTTTTGATTGGGTGGTGGACTATCATCGTGTTCAATGAGATTTCGTATTTCTAGAAGTATTTTCATTAGATAAGGTCTTACAAGGTTATAAGTTTCTAATAATTCTAAATAGCCTTTAGGCTTTTTGGGGAAATCAATTTTTTTAAAATTATATATTTCCTCAATCAGTTTTAAACGATGATTCATACTTCTTTTTAGGTTTGTTATTCCATCAGTAAGATCAAATGGAGTTTCATTTTTTTCTACTAAACTATTGGCTCTATCCCATATAAGATAAGCTCTTTGTTGATCATCTAACGACTGTAATGTGGAACATGAAGTATACCATTCAATGTTTTCGTATAGATAATCTTTAGATAACCATATCTCTTTTTTCAAAATTATTCCACCTCTCTTTATAAAAAAATTAGTTCTTCAGTTGCTTTAGTATCTTTCTATTTTTCACAAAAAATCCTCATTCTCGCAATTATCAAAGAAATAACCACTTTTTCGATAATTAGAGAATTTCCTACACGAGAAGAATAAGGGGCTTACTTGTTTTCCTCTATATATTTCAAATCTTTAGCAAGTCTATGAACTTCTTCTATTTTTTCATCTGTAGGTAGAATCTTTGAAATTCTAGGTGGATAAACATTGTATGGAATATTTCCTTCGTAAATATCTAATTCGTCAATAGAACCATTACTTAAACCTTCTGAAATACTTCTTTCATCTGGAATTTTAGTTTCAACAAAAACCCCATCCAAATATTTAAGGGAAGTTGCCAATGTGTTAATTATATATATTTCTTCATCTGAAGGAAGTAGGGATGTTAAATTGGCATTTTCATCAAGGTCATATGCTTTCTCAATTGTTTTTATACTACTTGCCAATGTAACAATATTATGAAAAAGCTCATTAGGATTTCCTTGTGAATCGTGAAAGGTGCTAAATACTTTTTCCACTTGTAAGACATCTCGTATTTTATCATGATATTCGTCAATCCTATCTAAAATAAGTGGGGTATCTGATACAACAATTTCTGAAGGTTTACCAAATAGTTGAATAGCATTGGCATTTAGAATTTGGCTCAATTTCTCCAGATTTTTAAAAGTAGGATATCCTTCGCCTTTTTCTATATTGGATATAGTTTGTTTGTTTACCCCTAATTTATCCGCTAGATCTTTTTGTGTCATATTTTTTTCTTTTCTTAAGCGAGCAATATTTGATCCAAAATTCTCGATCATAAAAAGCCTCCCATAAGTATTTTTTTATTATTATATAATTTCTACTTGTAATAATCAAGTTTTGTTGTATAATAAATTACGATTTAAAGTGACTTTTAAAAGTTAAATGCATTTTAGTCATTTTTAATCGGATTAAAGTTTGTGAAGAAGGAGGTGGAATAAGATGGATTCAGAAGAATTAATTAACAAAATTGATGGTCTAAATAGTGTATCTACATTTCATCGCTGGCGAAAGTTTGCAGAGGAATTATGTAACGTGAAATTTCAATAAAAAACAATTCAAATAGGAAAAACAACCTATACGAAAATCTATGAATTTTCTGAATCAGATGTTGAAAAATTTCGTCAAGTTTCTGATTTGAGAAATCGAGGATGACCTATAAAGGAAGCTGTTGTTGAAGCTTTTGAAAAACAAGTTATTAAAAATGAAAAAGAAATAGAGAATAGGACGATCCTTGACAAGTTAATAAAATTCATTAAGAAAATGAATGAGCAGGTAGATAATCTAACTGCCAAAATGACTGACATGGATCAGCAGATGATCTTAGTTAGGCGTGAAAACTACCAGTTAAAGGAGCGTATCATTGAGTTAGAGAATGGAAAGTTGGATAAGCCTTTTTCGAGAAAGAAATCTTGACAGATTTCCCTTTCAACTGACGATTTTGTCAACAAAGACAAAAATCGGCAGATTGGAAATAGGAAAGATGGCAAGAAGAGCGAAGCGAGAAATCAGTGATTGCTAATAGCACTGTAACATTATGCTTTGCTTCTGATGAAACACCTTATTTAACAAGGTTTATGACACGTCTAACCATGCGCAAAATTGTTGATGAAAGGGATAGATAATTGAAGACAAGCCAGAAAAATGTAACGGCTAAAATTGATTGGCTACAAATTATTTTTTATCATTGTTCAATTGAAGAGCTGTTGGAATCTCTTTTAAAAATTGAAAAGCAGTGTTTTTTAGTAGAGAAAGCTCAAATTCGGCACAAGGAGTATGATGTTTGTTATTCTTATGGTTATATACGTTTGAATTTCCTCCTAGTGATGAGACGGAGTGTTATTTGGTTTTTAGTGGAGATGCTTGCAGTTTGTACGAAAGACAGCTTATTTCATTAGAAAGTAGTTGGATCATATTTTTTCAACAGCTTGTATTACAGTTTAATCAACGATTTAAAGTCAAACGTTTAGATATTGCACTTGATGATCGAAATGAACTTCCTTATTTTAAGGTAGAGCAACTGATTAAGCTGTGTAAGAAAAAAAGGTACGAGTCTAGAAAACGAAAATTTCATATAGCTGAGAGCAATGTAGTTGGAACAAAAACCAGCAAAACGCTCTATATTGGAAAGCGAACATCGGATATCATGTTTCGGATATACGATAAAGATTTAGAAACAGCCCAAAAGGAAAAAAGAGCAGTTCAAGAATTGGCTCTTGGAAACGTCTTGAAGTGGAATTTAAGCGAGAGGCAGCTCACTCGGTAGTCGAATTGATTTCACAAGACAATCAACCACTAGAAGTGTAATACGTGGATTTGTTAAACAAGAACTAACTTTCTATTTAGACGATAATCACACAAGAATTCCTCGATTCTGGAAACGATATTTAGGAAATGTTGCTCCATTAAACATACCAAGAAAATATGAGACTAGGGGGTTGAAAGACACGGAACAATGGTTTTTGTTTGGAGGTGGTTTATCCACGTTGAAAGCTTTTGATAAACTCCCCCTCTTATTCCCAAAAATCAACCACTTATACCAAATCACGCAAAACATGGAAAAAATTTGTTATGATAACACTAGAAAGAGGTGAGGACATTGAATAAATTCCAGCTATCAATTTTACTCGATGAGACGATTTCTTTTCCAGAAGTGTTGTTAAAAGCGAGAGAAACGGAGGAGATTGCGGAAATCGTAACACTTTTAGAAGAATATGACAAAGGAAAAACAACGAAATTGTTAATTAAAACAGCGGACGGAGTGGAGGTAATTGAAAAATCCGTCATTCAAATTATCGAAAGTTTTGGGAAAAAGGTGGAGATTACAACAGAAGAAGAGGTCTATCAGACAAATGGACCGCTTTATCAGGTGATTGAAAGAATAAATGATGTCACGTTTATCCAAATTTCCAAATCAGTCTATGTCCAGATGAAAAATATTCGGCGGCTAGAGCTTTCGTTTTCTGGCAATTATTTGGTAGAAGTAGGCAAGCGAAAACTGAGTGTTTCAAGACGATTTGTAAAAGAATTACTCCGTCGATTAGAAAAATTATGAGGTGAATAAAATGAAAACAGTCGTAAAACTATTATATCTTGGGATTTCTCTAGGCTCCATTCTCTTTACGCTCTCAGCTTTAGTATTTTCATTGGAGGCAAGAGGATTTGCGTTCGCCTATTTATTGCTTAGTTTATTCATTGCTCTGGCAAGTGCAATTTATGAGGTAGAAAAACTCACGCTCCTTACACAAACACTTTTTCATTTAGGTGTTTCCTATATCGCTTATTTAGCCATTGCATTTTACTGCAAATGGATTCCGATGAATTTTGTAATCGTGCTAACATCAACGATTTTTTTCCTTATTTTATTTTTCATCATTTGGTTTGTTATGTATCTTTACAAGAAACGGAAAATAGAGAGAATCAATCAGAAATTGTCTTAATGCTACCTCTAAAAACTCACGCTTACTATTTTCTTGTGTTGTCATTGATAAAGATTCTCATTCCTATTTAAGCATTTTTGCTCTCTTTTTGCTTTTTATTGTGTTATCTTAATAATGTAGAGAACGCATAGAAAGAAGTGGTAAAAATGAAGAATTTAGTGAAAAATAAAGAACGGAGTGCCTTTCTTTCAACAGGACTTTGCTTACTTTTTATGGTAATAGGTTGGAGTGTAGAGAGGTTGGGAGGTTCTTTTTATCAAATTCCGTATATATTTGCTATCCTTTTTGGCGGTTGGAAACAGACGAGCGAGGGAATTGTAGAAATATTTGAGGATAAAACGCTCAATGTGGATTTGTTGATGGCACTTGCAAGTATTGGAGCGTGTGCGATTGGCGACTGGGTAGAAGGGGCAATGTTGACATTCATTTTCTGTTTGTCAGGAGCTTTGGAAGAATATACGACGAGTAAAAGTAAGAAAGAAATCACTTCTCTTATGAATTTACAGCCGACAGTTGCAAAGAAAATACATTCTGACGGTTCAATAGAAGAAGTAGAAGTTTCCTCACTTGAACTTCAAGATAAAATTTTGGTGGCAAAAGGGGAAAATATTAGCGTTGACGGCGAAATTCTTCACGGTGTAACCAATGTGGACGAGTCATTACTAAGTGGCGAGGCAATTCCTGTTGAAAAATCTTCGGGGGATAGTGTGTACACTGGCACAATGAATTTAGGCAATGCGATTACGATTGTCGTTACGAAAAAATCTGAGGATACGATGTTTGCCAAAATCGTGAAATTAGTAGACGAGGCACAGAACAATCCGACAAAAACCGCTAGTTTTATTGAAAAAATTGAAAACACTTATGTCAAAATTGTTCTTTGTGCTGTTCCTTTGATGATTTTACTGACGCATTTTCTATTTTCTTGGTCTTGGCATGATAGTTTTTACCGTGGAATGGTGTTGCTTGTCGTTGCCTCACCTTGTGCTTTGGTCGCAAGTGCCACTCCTGCAACACTTGCAACGTTGTCAAATTTAGCAAAACGTGGAGTGTTATTTAAAGGAGGGCAAGCGTTGGAGAACTTGGAAGGCTTGCGTGCAATTTCTTTTGACAAAACAGGAACATTAACTGAAGGGAAACCGAAAGTAACAAACGAATGGTTTTTAGAAGAAAAAAGAAACATTGCCCCTATTTTACTTGCAATGGAAGAGATGTCAACGCACCCGATTGCTACGGCGATTGTAGAGTATCTCTCAAGTGAAACACACACTTTTACCAAGCTAGAAGTCATTGAAAAAGCTGGATTTGGTCTGGAGACAGAAGTAGACGGTGCGATTTATAAAATCGGGAAACACGCATTTGATGAGAAAAAAACAAAAATTCACCCCAGCCTTTTGGAAAACATTACACGTTTAAAAAACGAGGGAAAAACGGTGATTTTCTGTTCAAAAAATGATGAATTAATTGCATTTCTTGCTTTGCTTGATACGGAAAAAGAAGAAAGTGTACTTGCCGTACAATACTTCAATTATCACGAAATTCAAACGATGATGATGACAGGTGACAATGAAGGAGTTGCCAATCATATTGCTCAAAAAATTGGGATTCAAGAAGTATATGCGAATCTTTTGCCAGAAGATAAAACGATCCTTATTCAAAAACAAAAAGAGCGTTTTGCTGTGAACGCAATGGTTGGCGACGGGATAAATGATGCACCTGCTCTGGCTACTGCATCGATTGGTGTGGCAATGGGTGAGGGAAGTGATATTGCAATGGACGTGGCAGACGTGGTATTGATGAAAAACGATTTAGGCAATTTGGTTGTTAGTCATAAACTTTCTAAAAAAATGAAAAAAATCATCAAACAAAATATTTGTTTTTCACTAACAATCATTTGCCTCCTTATTTTATCCAATTTCTTTCAAATTATCACTCTTCCACTAGGGGTATTAGGACATGAGGGAAGTACGATTTTAGTTATTTTGAATGGTTTAAGAATGTTAAGAGCTTAGAATGAGAGATTGGAGCAAAACGTTGTTCTAATCTCTATCTTTTTTTGCACAAATTGTGGCAATATTTCTATAAAGTATGATAAAATATTTTTATAACTTTCCTTAATAAGAAGGGAATGGGGAAATAAACAATTGCAGAAAAACTAAAAGCGTAATGGTGCGTTTTGAAGTCTGCAACAGTGA
>NZ_FUXI01000012.1 GCF_900167335.1 Pilibacter termitis | reverse complement strand
GTTGTTCGTTGGCATTTGTTTTCGCTTTGCGAAAATAGCGAACAAGTTCGCACAAAACTTCGTTTTGCAAATGCCACTCACAAAATTCTTCACTCTGATTAGTGTAAAATAGCGATACCATTACTATATGAATATATCATTCTTGATTTTTCTTTGCAAGCATTTTACTGTGATTTTTTGAGGAAAAAGTAAAACGTAAATTCCTTTAAATTTTTAGCACGAACTACTGTCACTATTCTACTTTTATGATAAAATAGTAATGTATAGAATTTTACCAATTAAAATAAAGGGGGATTATATGATGAATGAAGTCACACAAGCATGGACGCTTCAAAAATTCTTTGGACGTATTTATTCAGTAATGGCGATGGGAGTAGGTATTAGTGCGATTGTGGCATATATGACGATTGCCTTTTTCCCAGAAAATCTGATGAATTTAGGCGGTGGACCGCTCATTGCTATCTGGCTAGTGGAAATGATTTTAGTCATGGCACTTTCTCGTTCGGCGATGAAAAATACCGCTTTTGCTCTTCCGGGATTTTTACTTTTCTCAGCAGTCAATGGGTTTGTGATTAGCTATTCACTTGCTTTTTATCAAGGAACAATTGTTGCACAAGCATTTATTACCGCTGCCGCACTTTTTGCAGGAATGGCAGTTATAGGTGTGAGAACAAGTAAAGATTTGACAGGTATGGGACAAGCAATGTTTGCAGCTCTTTGGGGTGTAATTGTTGCAGGGATTATTGGTATCTTCTTCCCAAATGGTGTGATGGGGTTACTTTTATCGCTTGCAAGTGTTGTGATTTTCTCAGGACTTATCGCTTATGATAATCAACGTATTAAATCTATTTATGAGCAAAACAATGGTTTAGTATCTGACGGCTGGGCAATTTCTATGGGATTAAGCCTGTATCTTGATTTCATTAACCTTTTCTTGAGCATTTTACGCATTTTTGGTTTCTTGAGCAGAGATTAACTTTACAACGAGGTTTCACTTGACGTAACCAAAAAGAAAACTTAAACTAAAAAGAAAAGCGGAGAGGGGTGTTTTGAAGTTTGCAACAGTGAGCCACAGCATTTACTTGCTGGAAACGCAGTTTCCAGTGCTGTTGCGAACAGTTGCCAAACTTCAGCCCCTCATAGCTAGACAAAGAAAAGCGAAGAGAGGTGTTTTGAAGTCTGCAGCAGCGAACCATGTCGTTTATTTACTCGAAACGAAGTTTCGAGCGACATTGTGAGCAGTTGCCAGGCTTCAGCCTCTCGCAGCTAGACAAAAAAGAAAGCTAGTACATTCTATGTTCTCTAAAGAGAGTGACCGTTTGGTGTAAGGTCATGTGAGCAAGTGTGGAATCCACTTTCTAATGATACCCTAAATTGAAAACTTTGGTTCGCAACCTTTATATTGCGTTAAGAGCAATGAGGATTCTCATTGAACTTTGGGTGGCAACGCGGAACGCACTTCGTCCCAATCTACTGGGTGGAGTGCGTTTTTTTATCGTTAGTTTTTAGAAATGTCCGTATCTGTAAGGAATAGTGGGCAAAAAATAAAGGAGGATTATTATGTTAGATATTAAAATGATTCGTACAGAAATTGATGAAGTGGCAAAAAAATTGGCATCTCGTGGTGTAGAAAGTAGCGTATTAGAACATTTACAAGAATTAGATGTGAAACGCAGAAGTCACTTGGTTGAAGTGGAGGAGTTAAAACAGACAAGAAATACTGTGTCAGAAGAAATTTCACAATTAAAACGTAAAAAAGAAGATGCTAGTGAGCAAATTGCTGAAATGCAAAAAACATCAGCGAAAATCAAAGAACTAGACGCTCATTTGGCTGAAATTGACAGTGAAATTGATGAAATTATTACACGTTTGCCGAATTTACCAGCTGAGGATGTGCCTGTTGGTGCAGATGAGGAGGACAATGTGGAAATTCGTCGTGGAGGCATCTCGCCGAGTTTTGATTTTGAGCCAAAACCACATTGGGAAATTGGTGAGGAACTTGGCATTTTAGATTTTGATCGTGGTGCCAAGGTGAGTGGTGCAAGATTCCTTTACTATAAAGGACTTGGTGCAAGACTTGAGCGTGCAATTTATAATTTCATGTTGGATGAACACGCAAGTGAGGGGTATACGGAGATTATTCCGCCGTATTTGGTGAATGATACAGCAATGTTTGGAACAGGGCAATTTCCAAAGTTCAAGGAGGACGTTTTCCAGATTGACAATGGGAATTTAACGCTAATTCCAACAGCTGAAGTACCACTTACAAACTATTATGCTAATGAAATTTTGGATAAAAAAGATTTGCCAATCTACTTTACCGCTCTTTCTCCAAGTTTTAGAAGTGAGGCTGGAAGTGCAGGACGTGATACTCGTGGGTTGATTCGTTTGCACCAGTTTAACAAAGTGGAAATGGTGAAATTTGCCGATAAGGAGACTAGCTTTGATGAGTTAGAAAAAATGGTGGTCAATGCCGAAAATATTTTGCAAAAACTCGGTCTTGCTTATCGTGTGATCGTACTTTGCACGGGAGATATGGGCTTTAGTGCAACGAAAACATATGATCTTGAAGTTTGGATTCCTGCACAAAACACATATCGTGAAATTTCAAGTTGCTCAAATACTGGCGATTTCCAAGCAAGACGTGCAAAAATCCGTTATCGTGATGAGGAAGGGAAAGTTCAACTCGCTCATACGTTGAACGGTAGTGGACTTGCAGTCGGTCGTACAGTTGCAGCGATTTTGGAGAATTATCAAAACGCAGACGGAAGTGTTACTATTCCAGAGGTGTTAGTACCGTATATGAATGGTGTAACAAAAATTGAAAAAGTGAAGTAGTATTATAAGGCTCTAGGGTGAATTTTTTTCCCTAGGGCTTTTTAGCAAAGTGTAATTCTTAAAAAATCCTAAAATTCTAGATTTATTTTGCTTTTTTCATTTTATTTGTGTAACCTATAAGGGTACTAAGGAGGAGAGCAAATGAGTCGAATGGAACGTTATAAAGGATTGCGTAATGATATAAAAAAAGGAAATGTCGAGGTGGAAAAGAAGAAAAAGAATCATTTCCGCCGAGAAAGAACACCGAAAGTGCGTGAAGAGGAATTTTATCAAAATTCAAATCAACCGATGTATGAAGAATATCAAGAATATCAAGAATATCAAGAATATCAAGGGTATCAACAACTTCCACCACAACCTAAGTTGTCTTTGAAAGAGCAAAAAAGGCAGAAAAAGCAGGCGAAAAAATATAAGAAAAACGGCAAAAAGAAACGTCATATTTTCCGTTGGATTTTATTGATTTTACTACTCATTGTTGTTATTATCGTTGGGCGATTTGTGCTTGGAATTAATCAAGCAATGAAAGGTGAAAAACCGCCAACGGAGAATTTTGCTGGTGTTGTAAGTAGTAACGGAGCGAATAATATTCTCATACTTGGAACAGATCAGCGTGATTATCAAAATAGTGGCGAGGCAAGAAGTGACTCAATTATGGTTTTACAGCTTGACGGACCAAGTAAAAGACCGAAATTGATTTCATTTATGCGTGATACATTAGTGATGATTCCAGATGTGGGAAGCGATCAGAAGATAAACAATGCGTTTACGATTGGTGAGCAAAACGAAAATCAAGGGGCGGAGCTTATGCGACAAACGCTCAAAGCAAATTTTGGCATTGACTGTAAATATTATGCAATGGTGAATTTCAATTCATTTGCCAAAGTAATTGACGGTCTTTTCCCGAGTGGAGTAGAAATAGATGCTCAATTTGCCACTGTTGACGGTCAGAGCGTGACGAGTGTAGAGGTGCCAGACGATTTGAATAAAAAAGAAGGGCAACCGACACCGCAACAGACCATTCATGTTGGCAAACAAAAAATGGACGGTAGAACGCTATTGAACTATGCTCGTTTCCGACATGACGATGAAAATGATTTTGGTCGTGTCAAACGTCAACAACAAGTGTTGACGGCAATTATGCAACAAGTTAAAAATCCTGCATTATTGTTCAACGCTCCGTACGCATTAGGGCAAGTAATTGGCTATACTTCAACGGATGTGCCGAATACATTTATGACAAGTGCAATGTGGAATATTATCACTGGAAAAGAAAAAGGTGTGGACAAAATGTCTATACCAATCAAGGATACCTATGTTTCAGCATATGATATTTACGGCGGACAGGCACTAGAAATTGTGGACATGGAAGGAACAAAGGCAAGAATACAGGAATTTTTGAATAATTAAGTGTTCATTTGTTAAGCTTGCAGGGAGATTTTCCAATCTCTCTGTTTTTTATTCAAAAACTATGTTAAAATGGAATTTCTAATACTGTTTCCGCTCTAAAATATTTTGGAGTAGAAATAGTATAAACGGAGGTGTAGCATGAAAATTGCAATCGTAACAGATAGTACAGCAGTGCTGTCTGAGGAAACGAAAAACCAAGGCAATCTATTTGTTTTACCAATCCCTGTTGTTTTGGACGGAGAAGCATATAGCGAGGGTGTAGAAATTAATGAGGCGGAATTTTTTGAACGTATCAAGACTTCTAGCTCATTTCCAACGACAAGTCAACCGTCTTTAGGTGAAGTGATTGAGTTGTATCAAGAAATTCAGGCAAAAGGGTTTGAAAAAATTATTGCTATTCATTTATCTAGTGGAATTTCGGGATTTTTGCGAAATGTAGCGACGATTTCTGATGTGGTAGAAAATTTGGATATTCATTTGTTTGACTCGAAAATTACCTCTACCCCAATGGGGCACATGGTAGATGTAGCAGTGAAAATGTCGCAGGAAAATAAAACAGTCGAAGAAATCCTAAACAAGCTTGAGCGAATGCGTAAGCACACGAAAGCATATATGATTGTAGACGATTTGGATTATTTAGTGCGTGGCGGTCGCTTGCACAATGGTGTAGCGATTATCGGAGGTCTACTAAAAATCAAACCGATTTTAACTTTTGAAGATGGGCAAATTGAACTTTCTGAAAAAGTGAGAACTTCAACAAAAGCATTTAGTCGGATAGAAGAATTAGTAGAAGAAAAACACGAAGAATTTGGTTCACAAGTATATATTGACATCATTCATTCTAATAATTTAACAAGAGCTAAAGAAATTCGTGAAAATTTACTTGAAAAACTTCCCAATCAAGAGATTGGAATTGCGACATTTGGACCTGTTATTGGCACACATTTGGGAGATAAAGCAATAGGTTTTGGGATTGTAACACAAAAATAGTAGTATTATTTTTGGGAAATGGGATTACGGTAAGGCAAAAAGAGAACGATAAAAAAGCCTCAGCGATTAGGCAAGAGTATAAAAAACTCTAAAATGAATTGCCAAACCCGAGCGGACAACCAGTCCGCTTTTTTATTAAAAGAAAAGCGAAGAGGGGCGGTTAGAAGTCTGTGGCAGTGAACCGTGCCGTTCATATACTGCTACACTTCGTTTCGCATACAGTCTTTCTAAGAATCAAAGATTCTTGAAAGACTAGCATCGAAACTTTAGTTTCGAGCGGCACTGTGAACAGCCACCAGACTTCTGCCCCTCACAGTTAACCAAAGGAGGTCAATAATGGAAGACAAACGGCATTATCCCACAGATATTTTGATAATGGTAATAGGAACAGCGATTTACGCATTCGGTTTAGTGTATTTGAATATCGCTAATCATTTGGCGGAGGGTGGATTGACTGGGATTACGCTGATTTTGCGTGCAGTTTTTCATATTAATCCTGCGTATTCCTCGCTTATCCTCAATATCCCCTTGATTTTGCTTGGTGGGAAAATTTTGGGAAAACGGAGTTTTTGGTACACTGTAACTGGAACGGTTTCGCTGTCGATTTTTTTGTGGATTTGGCAAAAAATCCCCTTAGAGTTAAATGTTGAGCATGATATGCTTATTGCCAGTCTCCTCGCAGGGCTTGCTGCTGGTGTGGGAAGTGGATTGGTCTATCGTGTTGGTGGCACGACTGGAGGTGCAGATATTGTTGCACGAATTGTGGAAAAGCATATCGGCATGGGGATGGGGCGTTCACTCTTTATTTTTGATATATTTGTATTGACAAGTTCGCTTATTTATATAGACATTCAACACATGATGTATACGCTAATTGCTAGTTTTGTCTTTTCTCGTGTGGTTGAAGGGATAACAAGTGGTGGTTACACAGTGCGTGGAATGTTGATTATTTCGCAGGAAAGTGAGAAAATTGCAGAGGAAGTCATGAAACTTTTAGATCGTGGTGTGACATTTTTAGATGGTGAGGGTGCTTTTTCTGGTGAGGAGAAGAAGATTATTTATATCGTCCTTAGCCCACGAGAAATTATGGAAGTGAAACGGATGATACTAGAAGAATTTGATGATCGTGCATTTATCTCGGTTATTAATGTTCATGAGGCGATTGGCGAAGGCTTTACTTACGAAAGGCGGAAGAAATCCTTGCTAAATTTAAAAAAATCTTAGAGGTATTCTTAAAGATTTCAAGGAGAGACAGATGAAAGATTTCAGTAATTTTCAAGAAAAAACACTTAAAGAAATGCAAGTCGAGTTAGATGATTATATCGCCCAATTTAAAAAGGGTTATTTTCCGCCGATGAGTCAAATGGTACGCATGAGCGAAGAAGTAGGTGAACTTTCTCGTGAAGTTATGCACGTTTATGGTGAAAAACAAAAGAAAGAAAACGAACCAAATGGAAGTATCTCAGAGGAATTAGGAGATGTTCTCGTGGTGGTCATGCTTTTGGCAAATTCGCTAAACATTGATTTGACCGATACTTTTGAGAAAAATATGGAAAAATTTTACAAAAGGGATACTTATCGCTTTGAGCGTGTAGATGAGGAAACCTCAGCTTTTGAAAATGAATGAAGGTGAACGAATGAAATTCAAACAAATTCCCAAAGAATTTATGCGGGCATTGCCTGTGATCAAAAAAATAGAAAATGCAGGTTTTTTAGCGTATTTTGTTGGTGGAAGTGTGCGTGATGCACTGCTTGGTGTGGAAATTCACGATGTAGATATTGCTACAAGTGCGTATCCAGAGGAAATCAAGCAAATTTTTCCAAAAACGATAGATGTCGGCATTGAACATGGTACAGTGCTGGTTTTGTGCGAGGAGGAAAATTATGAAATCACCACTTTTCGTACAGAAGGTACTTATCAAGACTATCGCAGACCAGATGAGGTAACGTTTGTTCGCACGCTTGAAGAAGATTTGAGACGGAGAGATTTCACGATCAACGCTCTTGCATTGGAGCAAACTGGTGAGTTAGTGGATAACTTTGAGGGCGAGAAAGATTTGGAAAATAGAGTGATACGTGCAGTCGGAGTGCCAAAAGAAAGATTTCACGAGGATGCTTTGCGAATGATGCGAGCCTTTCGTTTTGCAAGTCAGCTTGACTTTGAAATTGAAAAAGAAACGCTTTTGGCGATTGAGGAAAATGTTTTTCTGTTAGAGAAAATATCGGTAGAACGTATTTTAGCGGAGTTTGTCAAAATGATGATGAGTAAACATTGGAAACGAGGGTTACGTTATTTTCTTGAAACAAATGCTTTTTTATACGTTCCAGCATTGTCTGAAAGTTCACGAGAGGCTCTTGAACAATTTTTGACATTAGAAGAAAACTCTCTTCAAAGTGAGGGGCAGATGTGGGCATTGTTGCTCTTTATGCTAGAAAAAGAATCGGATGAGGTCAGACGTTTCTTGAAGAAATGGAAAGAAAGTAATCAAGTGATAAAAGAGACAAGCAATATTTTGCAAGGTTTGCGACATAGAAAAAATCAAGAATGGTCGGCATTAACGCTTTATTCTTTGAGTGAGGAGGAGGCTTCTTTTGTTGAAGAACTTCTAGGATTTTTCTCCCTTCCGTATGACGTGGCAAAAAGTAGAGAAATGCACAAGCAACTTCCCATTCATTCTAAGGCAGATTTGGCAGTGACAGGTGCTGATTTACTTCAGTTAACGGAAATGCGACAAGGAAAATGGCTAGGCAAATTATTAGATGAACTTGAAAAGAATGTTCTTTTAGGGGAAATTGACAACAAAAAACAAGAATTACTTAATTTTTCGCAGAAAAAATTGGAGTTTCTAAGCTAAGAATACAATTTTCTCGTTGTTTTTGCTATAATAGAAGTTGCGTAGTTTATTTTACTATTCAAGTTAACAATCAGTAGATGTTAATGTTGAACTGGTAGTATTCAGCCAAACAAGGAGTAGAATAATTTTTGGTTGAATAGACTCGATATTCTCCACATAAGAATGAAATAAAAAATAGAATAAAGTTTTGAAAGGAAAGAAAAAATGACGAATATTGTTCGTAAAATGATTGAGAATGACAAGCGTGAGCTTCGTCGTCTTGACAAAACTGCTGCAAAGGTAGAGGCTTTTGCTCAGACAATGGAAAATTTAACAGATGAAGAATTACAGGCAAAAACACCAGAATTGAAAAATCGTTTGCAAAATGGTGCAACGCTAGATGAATTGTTACCTGAGGCATTTGCGGTCGTTCGTGAGGCGGCAAAACGTGTGCTTGGCTTGTACCCATACCACGTGCAAATCATGGGGGGCATTGTTTTGCATGACGGAGATATTCCAGAAATGCGTACAGGTGAAGGGAAAACCTTAACTGCGACAATGCCAGTTTATCTCAACGCTTTAGAAGGTAAAGGGGTACACGTTGTAACGGTCAATGAATACTTGGCAACACGTGATGCCAGTGAAATGGGTGAATTATACAACTGGCTTGGTTTGACAGTAGGACTCAATATTGCCTCAAAAACACCAGAAGAAAAACGTGCAGCGTATGCGTGTGACATCACATATTCTACGAATAATGAACTTGGATTTGACTATTTGCGTGACAACATGGTGGTTTACCAAAATCAAATGGTACAACGTCCGCTCAACTTTGCTTTAGTCGATGAAGTAGACTCGATTTTAGTCGATGAGGCACGTACACCATTGATTATCTCTGGTCAGGCGGAACAATCAACAGCAATGTATACACGTGTAGATACATTTGTCAAAGGTTTGCGTGATGAAGATTATACCATTGACATTCAATCGAAAACAATTGGTTTGACAGAAAGCGGAATTGACAAGGCAGAAGAACATTTCCGTTTGGAAAACTTGTATGACTTGGAAAATACAGCTTTGACACACCACTTAGACCAATCACTTCGTGCAAACTTCATTATGGAGCTTGACAAGGATTATGTGGTACAAGAAGGAAAAGTCATGATTGTAGACCAATTTACAGGTCGTATCATGGATGGACGTCGTTACTCTGATGGATTGCACCAAGCGATTGAGGCAAAAGAAGGCGTTGAAATCGAAGATGAATCTAAGACAATGGCGACCATTACTTTCCAGAACTACTTCCGTATGTATAAAAAATTGGCAGGGATGACAGGGACGGCGAAAACCGAAGAAGAAGAATTTCGTGAAATTTATAATATGCAGGTTACACCGATTCCAACAAACCGTCCGATTATGCGTATTGACCATGCAGACTTGCTTTATCCTACGTTGCGTTCTAAATTTAACGCAGTAGTCGAAGATATTAAAAACCGTCATCGTGAAGGACAGCCAATTCTTGTTGGTACTGTTGCTGTTGAAACGAGTGAAATGCTTAGCCAAATGCTTGCAAGAGAAGGTGTACCGCATGAAGTGTTGAATGCGAAAAACCACTTTAAAGAAGCAGACATTATCATGAATGCAGGGCAAAAAGGTGCGGTAACAATTGCGACCAATATGGCTGGTCGTGGTACGGATATTAAACTTGGTATTGGTGTGAAAGAACTTGGTGGACTTGCGGTAATTGGTACGGAACGTCATGAATCACGTCGTATTGACAATCAGTTGCGTGGACGTTCAGGTCGTCAAGGAGACCCTGGAGTTTCTCAATTCTATCTTTCACTTGAAGATGACTTAATGCGTCGCTTTGGTAGTGAGCGTATCAAGAAAATGCTTGACATGATGAAACTTGAAGAAGATGAAACAGTTATCCAATCGAAAATGTTGACACGTCAAGTAGAATCTGCACAAAAACGTGTAGAAGGAAACAACTACGATACACGTAAAAATGTCTTGCAATATGATGATGTGTTGCGTGAACAGCGTGAAGTTATCTACGGGCAACGTTATGAAGTGATTACAGGTGAAAAAGATTTGCGTGAGGTTATCTTGGCGATGGTGGAACGCACGATTTCACGTGTGGTAGATACGCATACACAAGATGATGACAAGGCAAACTGGGAACTTCAAGGAATTGTCAACTTTGCTGATACAGTTGTCGTGCATGAAGGAGATGTTCGTGTAAGTGACCTTGAAGGCAAGAGTGCAGAAGAAATCAAAACTTTCCTTTATGAAAGAGCGGTCGCTGTTTACGAACAACAAGTGAGCCACCTTCAATCTGAAGCACAAGTGCTTGAGTTCCAAAAAGTCGTGATTCTTCGTGTAGTGGATAACAAATGGACAGATCACATTGATGAAATGGATCAACTTCGTCAGTCTGTTGGCTTGCGTGCGTATGGTCAAAACAACCCGCTTGTCGAATATCAAACAGAAGGGTACAAAATGTTTGAGGACATGATTGGTGCAATGGAGTACGAAGTAACACGTCTATTCATGAAAGCTCAAATTCACCAAAACGTACAGCGTGAGCAAGTAGCCTCAGGTGAGGCACAACACCCTGAACTTGAAAAAGGTGAAGGAGTTGTAAGTGCTGACCAAAAACGTAAACCGATCACGAATCGTGACAATCCATACGCAAATGTAGGAAGAAATGATCCTTGTCCTTGCGGAAGTGGAAAGAAATTCAAAAATTGTCATGGACGTAATTTGTAAAAATGTAAGACAAAGGATAGCTCGTTTATCCTTTGTCTTTTTTGACAAAAAATGCTAGTGCAATAAAATATCACACTAGCATAAGGGATTAATTATAAAATTCGTATTCTTCGTCACGCAAAATATGGATAGGCAAGGCACTAATTTTTTTCAGTTGTGCTTTTTTCTCATTCATCATCGTTTGGAGTTCATCTGATAGTTGCTCCATAATCACACGACCATTTTTAAAGGTGTAACCACCGATTTGAACGGTTTCCTCAGGCGAGAGAATGATGCGACGGTGCGAAATATTTTTGAAAAATTCTTCCATAACATAGTTTGGCAAATAAAATAAATTCTGTGCGGTAAAACTTTCTAAGTACGCATAATCATCAATTGAAACATGAACATCATCGAACACGTCAAAGCTAACATAATCAGGCATGAGCAATGTCCGTTTTTGCAAAATTTGACTAATTTTTTTATTCAGCAAATTCAGCGTGTCAATTTCTTTTACACGATGTTCAAGCTCTCTTTGACGATGTTTCACCTGCCTGTCATATCTTCTTGCAAGCAGAAAACCAAACCCTGTGGTCAAACAACCGATTACCACACCAAAAAAACCAGAAAGTAATACGGATAAATTCATTTTTTCTTCCTCCAATTCAAATAAGGATATAGTTTTTTATGGATACCCTTACCATTATATCGCAAATGTAGAAAGTTACAAAGTAAAATAGTAAACTCAATTGATTTCTTCAGATAAAAAGACTGGAGAAACCTTTCACCCAGCCTTTTTATGAGATTTACAGTTCGTCTAGCATTGTGTGTTCTTTTTCAACACGTGCCATTCGTTCAAACTTTTCTTCATCTTCTTGATTGTCACGAATGACTTTTGAAACAGTAAAAGAAGAAGAGATAATACCAACAGTTCCCATTAAATAGTAGCCTTTCACCATTAACGGTTCTTTTAGCGTATAAAGTCCGATAAGCATAAGAGCAACAAACAATGAGAATGATGCCCAAGCTAGAAAAACAAAAGAGCTAGTGTTGCGAAATACCTTTTTTTTCATATTTTTTCCTTTCTTTCTTTGAATTGATGCAATTCAAGTTTTGAAGTCAAAGACTTCTTATTTCTTTTATATAAAAATGGAATAAAAAAGTCAAGGGATTTCTATAAAATACCCGTTAAAAACGATTTATCCTAAATATAAAAATGTATATAGTTTGAATCTTTTATCTATAAAAGGTAAAATTTATAAGTAGCAAAAATTTTATTTTTGGAGGAATTTATTATGAACTTAGTTCCAACAGTGATTGAACAATCAAGTCGTGGAGAGCGTGCGTATGATATTTATTCTCGTTTGTTGAAAGACCGCATTATTATGTTGACAGGTCCTATTGATGACAATGTGGCAAATTCTGTGATTGCTCAACTTTTGTTCTTAGATGCTCAAGATAGTGAAAAAGATATTTATCTTTACATTAATTCACCAGGCGGAAGTGTGTCGGCAGGTCTTGCAATTTATGATACGATGAATTTTATCAAATCGGATGTGCAGACAATCGTGCTTGGTATGGCGGCGTCAATGGGAAGTTTCCTTGCAACAGCAGGAGAGAAAGGCAAACGATTTGCTTTGCCAAATGCTGAAATCATGATTCACCAACCGCTTGGTGGTGCTCAAGGTCAAGCGACAGAAATTTTGATTGCAGCAGATCATATCAAAAAAACTCGTGAACGTTTGAACACCATTCTCTCAGAACGCACAGGGCAAGATTTGGCAACGATTGAAAAAGATACAGATCGTGACAATTATATGACTGCTCAAGAGGCGAAAGAATATGGTTTGATTGATGAAGTTATGGAAAATGCCTCAAGTTTGAAATAAAAATTGATGTTGGGATTAACCGTCCCAACTTTTTTTATATGGTCACCTCTAAAAACTCCGCTTAAGACTAAATTAGCTAGTTTTTAGAGGTGACCATATAGAGATACCCTAATAAAAAAACTAAACTATTTTCTAAGAAACCCTCAAAGAATTTGGAAAATCAGAAACAACCTCAAGAATGTGTTATAATATTTTTAATAGAGTCTGATTAAGGAAAGAGGGAATAGATACTTGACGGAAAAACATTCCATTTTAATGAATATAACGGAAGATACAGCATTATTATTTGGCAATCAAGATAAACATATTAAACTTTTAGAAGAACAATTATCCCTTGTCATTCATGCACGTGGAGAAAATGTGCAGATTTTGGGTGAGGAGGAGAATGCCGAGTGTGCTAGACAGGTTTTAGATACACTTCAAGTGTTGATTCGGCGTGGAATCAAAATTTCGACACCTGATGTTGTAAGTGCTTTGAAAATGGCGAAAAATCATACGTTAGAGCAATTTATTGCAATGTATGAAGAAGAAATTATCAAAGATCAGCACGGGAAACCGATTCGTATCAAAACGCTCGGGCAAAAACGTTATGTGGAGGCGATTAAGAAAAATGACGTTGCTTTTGGGATTGGCCCTGCTGGTACGGGAAAGACATTTTTAGCGGTTGTTTTGGCGATTTCTGCACTCAAGCGTGGTGAAGTCAAACGAATTATTCTTACACGTCCAGCGGTGGAGGCGGGCGAAAGTCTAGGTTTTTTGCCGGGAGATTTAAAGGAAAAAGTTGACCCTTATCTTCGTCCTGTCTATGACGCTCTTTATCAGATTTTTGGCGTAGAGCATACGAATCGCTTAATGGAGCGTGGTGTGATTGAGATAGCACCCCTTGCTTATATGCGTGGCAGAACGCTTGAAGATGCGTTTGTTATTTTAGATGAGGCACAAAATACAACGGTCATGCAGATGAAAATGTTTTTGACACGTCTAGGGTACAACTCCAAAATGATCGTCAACGGAGATGTCTCGCAAATTGATTTGCCAAGAGGAGCAATGAGCGGTTTGATTCATGCAGAACGCACGCTCAAAGGCATCTCACGCATTTCTTTTGTTGATTTTGACACAACAGATGTCGTGCGACACCCAGTTGTCGCGGAGATTTTGCGAGCGTATGAAAAGGATAGTGTGAAACATTCTAATGTCAATAAATAACGATAATTTACCGAGGAAGAACAATGGATCTTACAATAATTGATGAAACAAATAAAGTAACCGAGGAACAAATCGAACAAACGAAGAAGTTGCTTGATTATGCAGCCGACTATTTGAAATTGCCGAAAGACACAATGATGAGCGTAACGTTTATGGATAATGCAGCCATTCAAACGATTAACCGAGAATATCGTGGAAAAGATATGCCCACAGATGTGATTAGTTTTGCAATTGAAGAAGACGCCACAGATGATTTTGAGGTTTTTCTTGATGATTTAGACGAATTGCCAGATGAGGCAAGAGATTTAGGCGATATTATGATTTCGATTGAACGAGCAAGCCAACAGGCACAGGAGTATGGACATTCTTATGAAAGGGAATTAGGTTTCCTTGCAGTACATGGATTTTTGCATATCAATGGCTATGATCATATGACGCCAGAAGATGAAAAAGAAATGTTTGGCTTGCAAAAGGAAATCTTGGATAGCTATGGACTCAAACGGGAATAAAAAAGGATTTAAAAATCGTGATTTCATCTCCTCTTTTGAATTTGCCTATACAGGCATTAAGACGGTTTTCAAAGAGGAACGCAATATGCGTAAGCACGTGGCAAGTGGTATTGCAGCGATTCTGTTAGGGTTTCTTCTTCAGCTCAATCGCTACGAGTGGCTTTGGCTTTTGCTTGTGATTTTCCTCGTTATCGTAATGGAAACGTGGAACACCGTAGCTGAAAACATTGTTGATTTGGCGGTAGATTATCATTTTCATCCGCTTGCAAAAATTGCCAAAGATATGGCAGCAGGGGCAGTTTTAATGACAAGTATTTTTGCAGGCATTGTCGGAATGATTTTATTCCTGCCGAAAATCTTGCAGTTCATTGGGAAATTTATTTAGGACACCTCTAAAAACTCCGCTTAATACCAAATTAGATAGTTTTTTGTTTTTCGAGGAAATCGACGAAAGCTATGTGGTTCATAGGTTGAGGAGATTGACGAAGAAAAACGGAAAACTAGCAATTTGGGATAAGTGCGAGTTTTTAGAGGTGCCCTTTAGAGAATTATAAATTATGAGTTTCAAAGAAGGAGAAAATATTTTGACAGAATTTAAATCAGGTTTTGTGGCGATTATTGGTCGTCCAAATGTTGGGAAATCAACGTTTCTCAATCGTGTTGTGGGGCAGAAAATTGCGATTATGAGCGATAAAGCTCAAACGACACGGAATAAAATTCAAGGAGTAGTGACAGGCGAAAACAGCCAGATTGTGTTCATTGATACTCCGGGGATTCACAAGCCTAGAACGGCACTTGGTGATTTTATGGTGCAGGCAGCTTATTCAGCACTTGGTGAAGTAGATGCAGTGCTGTTCATGGTTCCTGCCGATCAAAAGCGTGGCAAGGGAGACGACATGATACTTGAACGTCTCAAAAAAGTAAATTCCCCCGTTTATTTGATTGTTAACAAAATTGACAAAGTACATCCAGATGAATTGCTTACATTTATCGAGGATTTTTCTAGCCAAATGGAATTTAAGGAAATTATTCCGATTTCGGCAACTGAGGGCAATAACGTAGAACACCTAATGGAAACGTTGATTGCTCAACTGCCAGAGGGCCCTCAATATTTCCCGGAAGACGCGGTGACGGATCACCCAGAGCGTTTTATCGTCTCTGAAATGGTGCGTGAAAAAGTGCTAAAACTCACACGTGAAGAAGTACCACACGCTGTTGCGGTTGTAGTTGACCAAATGAAACGTGAGGACGAATTTGGTAAAATTCACATTCAAGCAACGATTGTCATCGAACGTGATAGCCAAAAAGGGATTATTATCGGTAAAGGTGGCAGTATGCTGAAAAAAATTGGTTCCATGGCAAGACGTGACATTGAGTTAATGCTTGGTGAAAAAGTTTATTTAGAACTTTGGGTCAAAGTGCAAAAAGATTGGCGAGACAAGCAAATTTATTTGCAAGATTATGGATACAAAAAGGATGATTATTAGAGGTATCCTAAAGTGTAAAACAATCAAACTGAACAGAATTTCTGTTCGGTTTTTGCTTAGAATAGCGAGGTGAGAATGTGCAGTCTGAAAAAGAAGGGATTATTCTTTGGACAAAAAATCATAAAGAGCAAGATAAAATGGTAAAACTTTTCACAAAAGAAAATGGTAAAATCATGTGTTACGCTCGTGGTGTGCATAAGACCAATCATCCGTTAAAGGCTGCCATTCAGCCATTTACCAAAGCGATTTTTTTAGGAAATTTTAAGTCGGACGGCTTATCATTTTTAAATGCTGCCAAAGAAATTCATGCGTTTCAAACCGTTCAGCAAGATATTTTCATCTCAGCATATGCGACGTATATTTTAAATCTCGTTGATGCGGCAATTGAGGACAGAATAGCAGATGAATCTCTTTTTCAGCTATGTATGGAGGCGTTGACCATGCTTGATAATGGAAACGACGAGGAGATTATTACCAACATTTTCGAGGTGCAAGTATTGCAATGGTTTGGAGTGAAAGTGAATTTTCATTCATGCGTTTTTTGCGGAGAAACGAACGGAAAATTTGACATCTCAACGGTCAATCACGGTATTTTATGCGAAAAACATTTTGCCAAAGACCCAAGACGACTCCACGCAAGCCCAAAAGCTACACACTTAATCAGAATGTTTTCAGCCATTTCCTACCCAAGAATAAGAAATATCACCGTAAAACCCGAAACAAAAGCAGAATTGCGTAAAGTAATTGATGAGTTGTACCAAGAATATGTCGGACTGAATTTAAAAAGTAAGAAATTTTTAGATGAAATGGTAAAATGGCGGTTTTAGTGAAAAACACCGAAAGAGCGAAAAACTCTTTCGGTGTTTTATTGATTATCAATTCTTTTTATACAACGGCCTTGACACTCCATACCACCATTTTGAAAGATGTTTTTGAATCCAAGGTTGCACGTAACGGTCAAGACCAAACGCACGACCACTTCCGTTCATGAGGGCGATTGCTACAAAGACAAACCAGATATTTGTCCAGTAGAACATTCCGCTAAGGCAGAACATAACCGTTAAACCAGCAGTAGCACCACTTGCGATAAAGGTGAACAGTCCAAGAATTAATGCAAGAGCAATTGCTACTTCGACAAAACTCATGACTTTTTGCATAAGTAGAGCTGTTTCTTTGTTAGGAATCATAAATTTCATGACCGGCTCTAAGAATTTTGGTACAGAGTCAAAAACTGCCATTGGTTCGTTTCCATAAGAATAACTGAGTCCGAAAACAGATTTTGCTGCCTCTCCTGCACCACTTGCTGCTGCTCCGCTTGCCGCACTCACTGCATCACTTGCCGCTTCGCTTGCTCCTGTTGTTACATTTTCTTGCAACCAAGGGAATGTGAAATGCACATCATTGGTAAACCAAGAACCTTTGCCAAACCAAGTATAAGGTTTAAGGAAATCTCCCTCGCCAACGATTTTATGACTTGCCTCAACAAGCCAAGTAAGACCATAGAAAATACGAAGTGGTACGCTCCAAAGCACATTTCCCATACGACTTAGATGTCCATACCCCATGTTACGCATATTTGTTGTATGGAAAAATTCATTTTTCAAATACTGGAAGAGATAATAACCACTTCTGATTTGGAAACAATAGAGCATGTAAACCAAATGTTTCATCAACATTGCCCAAAAACCTGAAAGGTGTAGGAAGTTCATCAGATAAGCAACACCCCATTTTGAGCCAATGGAAACAAGTGTTCCTTGGTATTTTCCGACAAATTTATGTTTTTCGCCACCGTTGATTTCAGCAATGATATTGCTTGCCGCAGTATGCCCTGTTTGTTCAGCAGCCTCAACGATTTGCGGTTGCGGGCGACCTTGTTCGTCTAGTACACCAGAAATATCTCCAGCTACATAAACACCTTTCCCCTCGAAACCAACAGCTTCCATATATTCGTTTGCCACCAAACGATTGCCACGTTCCGTTTCTTTCAAACCATAGGCTTTTGCCTGTGTATTTCCTTGCACACCTGTTGTCCAGATAAGTGTATAGGTAGGAATATCTGCTCCGTCTTTTACTTTAATGTGATTTTCTGCCACTTCTGTAATCGCATGATTGGTAAGCACTTTAACACCTTTTTTATGAAGGAAACGAAGTGCTTTATCTGCGTCAGGTCGTGGAAGAGTGTTTAAGATAGTAGGCATCATCTCGACAACGGCAAGTGTAATTTCACTTGGGTCGATATGATATTTTTTCGCCATAATCTCTTTCCAGTCGATTAATTCGCCAAGCATTTCAATTCCAGTAAAACCAGAACCTGCCACTGCAAAGGTCAACATGGCACGGCGTTTTTCCTCGTCATGCTCAATCACAGCTTTTTCAATGATCACTTCCAAGTGGCGACGAATACGCAAGGCATCCTCCATGCTCCAAAGTGTGAAACCATGCTCGGCAACACCCGGCACCCCAAAATCATTTGGCTCTCCACCTAATGCAAGAAGTACAAAATCATATTCATAACGACCATTTTCCGTTACGACCACTTTGTTTTCTTTGTCAACATTAGTAACGGTATCTGTTACTAATTGAACATTTTTTCTACGTCCAAGTAGTTTTTGCAAATCATATTGACCAGCCTCTTCCTCCACACGTCCTGCTGCGACTTCGTGAAGTTGTGTCATCATGGTGTGATAGCTATGCTTGTCAATGAGTGTAATTTCAGCATTTTGCTTTAATTTGCTAGAAAGCAAACGTGTTGCACTCAATCCTGCAAAACCAGCACCGACGACAACGATGCGTTGTTTTGACATCTAAATTCCCTCCAAATAATAAATTAATAATTTCTAAGAGTTTTACGACTATCCAAAAAGGTTAAGTTTCACTTTTTTTCACAAACGAAACTTGACAAACTCCAACTAATTAATTATAAAGTTTTTTTTAGTAGATGTAAAATTAGAGGCTTTAAAGTTTTGAATTACGACTACAAAAAACTCTACCAAAATCATTCTTTCATGTTATACTAACACAGAGTGATTTTTATTTAGTTTAGTAAGATTGAAAGGTAAGTTATATAATGAGCAATTCACATTTGAGAGAAGAAGTAGAAAAAAGACGGACATTTGCGATTATCTCCCACCCTGACGCTGGGAAAACGACGATTACAGAGCAACTTTTGCTGTTTGGTGGTGCAATTCGTCAAGCTGGAAGTGTAAAAGGGAAAAAAACGGGAAATTTCGCCAAATCTGACTGGATGGAAATTGAGAAACAGCGTGGAATTTCGGTTACCAGTTCTGTCATGCAGTTTGATTATGCGGGAAAACGTGTCAATATTTTGGATACGCCCGGGCATGAGGATTTCTCAGAAGATACTTACCGCACGCTAATGGCAGTAGATGCAGCAGTCATGGTGATTGATACGGCAAAAGGGATTGAGGCACAGACGAAAAAACTTTTCAAAGTCGTAAAAGATAGAGGGATTCCAGTTTTCACGTTTATGAATAAACTTGACCGAGACGGTCGTGAGCCACTGGATTTGTTGAGCGAATTAGAAGAAGTGCTAGGAATCGAGAGTTATCCGATGAATTGGCCCATTGGTATGGGGAAAGGTTTGGAAGGGTTATACGATGTATTTCACAAGCGAGTGGAACTTTATCGTCCAGAAAACTATGAGGGTGAGCGTTTTATTCCGCTTGATGAGACAGGCGATATTCCAAAAACGCACAAACTTTTTCAAAATGCTGTTTATACGCAAGCACAAGAAGATGTTGAATTGCTAGTAGAGGCGGGAAATGTTTTCGATGAAGAACGTATTCAAAATGGTGATTTAACGCCTGTATTCTTTGGTTCGGCACTGACAAATTTTGGTGTTGAAACATTTCTTTCCACCTTTTTGCAATTTGCACCAGAACCTCATGCACATAAAACGATTGAAGGGGAAGAAATAAGTCCATTTGTCGAAGAATTTTCTGGCTTTGTCTTTAAAATTCAAGCGAATATGAACCCAGCACATCGTGATAGAATTGCATTTGTCCGTATTTCCAGCGGTACATTCACACGTGGAATGGACGTGACGTTGCAAAGAACGGGCAAAAAAGTGAAATTGTCAAATGTTACACAATTTATGGCAGACGCTCGTGAAAATGTTGAAACTGCGGTTGCAGGTGATATTATCGGGGTATATGATACAGGAAACTACCAAGTGGGCGACACGATTACCGAAGGGAAGTTGAAAGTTGCCTATGAAGAGTTGCCAACCTTTACCCCAGAGCTTTTCATGAAAGTGACAGCAAAAAATGTGATGAAACAGAAGTCTTTCCATAAGGGAATTGAGCAACTTGTGCAAGAAGGAGCAATTCAGCTCTACACAACTGTTCAAACAGGAGATTACATTATCGGTGCTGTCGGTCAACTTCAATTTGAAGTGTTTCAATATAGAATGTTGAACGAGTATAACGCAGAAGTAGTCATGACACCTATGGGGAATAAAATTGCACGCTGGTTCAAAGAAGAAGATTTTGATGAACGCATGAGTAGCTCCAGAAACATTTTGGCACGAGACCGTTTTGGCAATCCATTGTTCTTATTTGAAAATGAATTTGCAATGCGTTGGTTTGCAGACAAATATCCAAATGTTGAGTTGGAAAGTTTGCTGTAAAAATTCCGTATCGGTCAAAATCAGCAATTTTGAGGAAGTATGAGTTTAAAAAAAACATTATGGGGACCTCTAAAAACTCCGTTTAAGTCAAAATTAGATAGTTTTTTGATCTTCGAGGAAACCGACGAAAACTATGTGGTTCATAGAAATGCGAAGAGGGGCGAACAGGAGTTTGTCGTAGTGAGTCACAGCATTTATTTACTGGAAACGAAGTTTCCAGTGCTGTTGCGAACAGCGACCAAACTCCTGACCCTCGTAGCTAGACAAGGTTGAGGAGGATGACGAAGAAAATCGGAAAACTAGCAATTTTGGATAAGCGTGAGTTTTTAGAGGTCCCCTTATCCTCAAAAAGTCGAAAATCCTAATTATTTGAAAAAAACACCTTTTTTTAGTAAGCTGTTTGATGAGGCTTGTTATAGGTCTCCTTAAAAGTGAATAGACAAATTGAATTGAGAAAAAATAAAAGCGAAATGGTGCGTTTTGAAGTCTGCAACAGTGAACCATAGCATTTACTTGCTGGAAACGTAGTTTCCAGTGCGGTTGAGAACAGTTGCCAGACTTCAGCGCCATGTAGCTAGAAAAAAGGAGCTTACCTAAAATGGAACATTCAAATGAAAAACAACAAAAGACAATGAAATTTTTATCAATTATTAGCCTTATTCTTTTAGTGGCTACGTTGATTGTGAGTTTTCTTGCTTTACAGCAAAGTTACTCAACGCAGGCAACACAAAGTCGTGAACTAAAAGAAGTACGCAAGTTGTTGAAAGAGAATGGAAGTGGTAATGGAGTTTCGGATATTTATACTTTTGAGGTTTATTACGCACCGTCAACAAAAGTAGCAGATAGCATGAGGGCAGACTGGAAAACGAACAAGGAAACAAAACTTGTTTTTGTCAAAGCTCGTGGACGTGTAGAGGCGAAAGAAGTGGCGATGAATCAACAAAAAATTGATGAGGCACAAATTTTACACGTAGTCAATCCTGACGGGACAGACAATGACGGTTGGGTGCCACCAATCTATCGCTACAATGTGCAAAGCAATACCAATCAACAATAAAATTCAAAGCCTAAGACAGAGTTCATTCTGTTTTAGGCTTTTTTTTGCGTTATTCAAATTTTATAGAATAAAAAGTTGAAAAATAATGAAAAATTGTATATTGTTATTATTGTAAACGTGAACAGACCAAGAAAAGCGAGCGGGGTGGTTAGAAGTCTGTGGCAGTGAACCGTGTCGTTCATATACTGCTACACTTCGTTTCGCATACAGTCTTTCTAAGAATCAAAGATTCTTGAAAGACTAGCATCAAAACGAAGTTTCGAGCGACACTGTGAACAGCCACCAGACTTCTGCCCCACGTAGCTAGACAAAAAAAGCGAAGAAGTGCGTTTTGAAGTTGGTGAAACTATGAACAACCGCCAGATTTCAACCTCTCATAGCTGTAAAAAAAGAAAGGAGAAGCCTATGTTTGATAAGGATTACAAAAAAAGCAAGGAGCAAAGTATAAATGCTAAAGCTACATTGCTAGAGAAAATGAAGAAACGTCAGAAACAGAAAGAAGAGAGTAAGGGGAATAGCCAAGAAAATGATTCCCTCCTTATCAAAGGATTAGAGAAAAAAGATGAGATTATTCGAAAACTGAAACAAGAAAAAGAAGAAATTTATCAAGAAAAAAATACACTAGTACGAGAGTTTCAAGAGCAACTTAGGGAGTCACAAGAAAAAATTGAACGATTAGAGCAACAGTTGGAAGAGGAAAAGGAACTAAATAAACGTATGGAGACGGAGAGGATTACTCAAGACCTTTCGTTTGAGTTAGACAGAAAAACGGAAGAGCAGATGAAATATTTTCTTTCTAAGGTAATTCAAGAGGAGACGAATAAGTCGCTCAATCGCTTTGTGGCGAAAGGAAATGAATTGTTGAGCAAGCAATCTCTGAAATGGGAGAGAGATAGTGCGTCGATTTTAACCAAAACTCAGAGATTAGAGCATGAAACCCTGCAAATAAAGGAGTCTATGCAGCATGAGAGTAAGCAAATTCAAGAAAAAATGGAAGATTTGCAGAAAAATAGTGTAGAGACTTCACTTGCGAAATATAGTGCGTTAGAGGAAAAAGTTCACAAATTGGAAAGTGAAAGAGAACGACACATTAGTAAACTGCAAGAATATAGAAATGGCGAGTGGTTTAATTTAAAAGAACTTGCTCCAAGTGTCTTGATTTCATGGTTGTTGACCTTGCTTTCACCGAAAAATACGGAGCGTTTTTCTCTATTGCCAAAATTGGTAGAACGCTACAATCAAATGTTTGAAACTTCGCCAAAAGTTGATATTTGGGAAGAAGTAAGAGGGGAAATTCTTGTTCGTGGGGAGTATGTGTATCTTGTTGTTGAGGAACAATGCTATTTGTTGCAAGATTTGAATGGGTTTGAGCCGTTGCAAGATAAGGACGAATTTTTAGCGAGTATTCAACGCTACTCACATCAAGTGAAATTGTTGAAAAAACTTGAAAAACTAGAGAAAATCGAAGAAATTTTACCTGCTAAACCAGCCCCTCGCAAGCGGAAAAAAGAAATCGTGAAACAAATTTCTCAAGAGGAATTAGAAAACAAGCGAAAACTGAGAAAAGTGCTTCAAGGAAAGAAAGTAGCATTGATTTCATGGCACAATATGTCAAGTTATGTGATACAATTGTCAAATTACGGCATCAAAACAAAAGTTTTAGATTCCAAAAAACATCCAACGCAAGTAATTTCAACGCTATTTTCCGAGAAATACGATTACACCTATCTTTTCATTCAAGGAGTTGACCACCCAACGTATTGGAAAGCGATGAAAAAATACAAGTCATATGAAACACCACCCGAATCTGTCAGAATTACTTATAACCCAAATCCAGATGAAATTGTCCACGATATGTACATTTCAAGCGTAGGCAAGAAAAAGGAAAGTTCGCTGTCTGTTTTGATTAGTGGGCTAATGGGGAATGGTGTGAAGAGGGAAGAAACGGAAGTGGAATCTTAATTTGAAAGGTATCTCTGAAAACTTCGTTTCAGCGTGAGTTTTTAGAGGTACCCTTAAAAAACTTTTTTAGAGAAGTACATACACAAAGCACAAATAACAGAGGTGAAGAAATGAAAATAGGTATTGATATGGACGAAGTTTTAGCTGATTTTTTTCTGTGTGATATTCAATTGCACAATCAGTTGTTTGATGAACAGTTAACAAAGGAAACACTAGGGAATCAATATGTTGACCATAAATATCCAGAAAAATCAAAAGCAATGCGAATGGCACGCAATTTTCCGGGACACTTTTTGAGATTTCCACCATTACCACATTCGCAAGAAGTAGTCGAAAGATTGAGCGAACGACATGAACTTTTCATTGTCAGCTCGGCAATCATGTTTCCAAATAGTATGGTGGACAAATTGAGCTGGTTGGAAAAATATTTCCCCGTTATTTCAAAAGATAGAGTAGTATTTACCGCAAGCAAATACTTGTTAGACCTAGATGTATTAATTGACGACCATGTAAGAAATTTTGACGGATTTAAAGGCGTGGGCATTTTATTTTCTTCCCCGCATAATGCAGAAATTAACTATGAAATGAGATGTGCGGATTGGCTGGAGGTGGAAAGGGAGATTTTAAGGTTGGAATAATTTATTTACAATGGTTTAAAGATAAGTAGAACTATAAAATTATTTTATATTCAATAAACTATGTTGACGGTTTGTAAAAAAATGATGTGTTTTTTGTTGTTTTGCAGGAGGAGTCATTGATATTAAGTATAAGGTTACTTCTAAAAACTCACGCTTATCCCAAATTGCTAGTTTCAGGCGTTTTTTAGAAGTACCTATAATTATACATGTTTTTTTAAAGGTAGTATTATTTTTATGAATTGAATTATGACTAATTATGATATAATGTCAGCAAACAAGAAAAAATGGAGGGAAATATTGTATGCAGGAAAGTGGAAAAGGTGGTTTTTTTGAACAGAAATTTGAACAATGGAATAAAAAATTATTAGATCTTTCAAAAAAGAACCATTTACTGAATTTTAAACCGAGAAAAACAGGGACATTTGAACTTTCAAAAGAAGGTGAAATTGAAACTTTGTTCACAGATTTGATGGAAGGGGAAGGTTATCTGTTTGAAGTCATGACTACTTCATCCAGTAATGAAGAAAATAAAAAGATTAAAGACCGAACAAGAAAACTTGACTATATTAGGAAACAAATTAAACAAGCGGATGACGAATTGGGGTTTAATATAGGTTATGTTGCTTTCGGATTGTTATGTTGGAAAGAAAATGATAATCATTCCAAAGAATTTCAATCTCCGCTTATTTTAGTTCCAATTCAAATAAAAAGAGAGAATTTAAAGTCACCTATTCAAATTTCAAGAAAAGAAGATGAAGAAATTTCTTTTAATCCAGTAATACTAAAAAAACTTTTTGATGATTTTGGGATTGAAATAGATGAAAAATATGAGTTTAAAAATATATCTGAGTCATTATCATATATCGAGTCTTGTATAATTGGCTTTGACTGGTCGATTTCAAGACAAGTGTTTATAGATACTTTTAATTTTCAAAATTTAGTAATCCAAAAAGACCTTGAAAACAATAAAGAAATGATTCGTAATAATCCATTTATCAAAGCAATCTCTGGAGTGAAGGATGAAGTGGTAGGAAAATTATTTGATGAATACAATGAAGAAATAGACTTGAAAAGTGAAAGTTCTAAAAGTCGCTTACAAATATTAGATGCCGATTCAAGTCAGCAAGAGGCGATTAGTCGTGCAAGAAGAGGAGATAGTTTTGTTTTGCAAGGACCTCCGGGAACTGGAAAAAGCCAAACAATATCAAACATTATTGCCGAACAATTAGGTTTGGGGAAGAAAATTCTTTTTGTTTCAGAAAAACAAGCAGCACTTGAAGTTGTTTATCAAAAATTGAAAGAAAAAGGGCTTGCTGATTTTTTGTTGACATTACACAATACTAAACAGAAAAAAAGTGATATTAGAGAACAGTTGGAACAGGTTTATAACCTTTCATCTAATCCACATAAGTTTAGAGAAGAAGATTCGTCTCGCTATGAATTGCTGGATAAAAAAGTACATGAATTAAATAGTTATACAGAATTAGTTCATAGTCAAGAGAATTCAACAGGAAAGTCTTTTTATGAATTGCACGCTAAATTATCAAAAGTTCTTTTGGAAGACGATTTATTGTTTTCAGTTGATAAGAAGTTGTTGTCTTTAAAATATGAAAAAATGGAAGTATTATTTCAAAAAATTCATGAGTTAGGAAAAATGTATATTACTTCCACGTTCAGACATAAAGATAATGGCTGGAAAAATTTCAAAGGATAAATGAGTTTTACAAAAGGAACGGAAATCTCTAATCTTTTTGATGAATTGAAATTAGAAGGAGATAATTTTTTTGACTTAGAATACAAGATTTTGAGTGTCTTTCCTAATAAAGTATCTTCAATGACATTGAAGGAATTTGTCGAAAAACTGCATAGAACTACTATTGCAAGGGAAGGGAAGATGAATTCTGAGTGGTTAGAATTAGATTTATCCACCGTATTGGCTAAAATGAATGAAATTGAATCATTAAGAATGGAAAAACGAGTTATTGCTGAAGAAATTTCCTCAACGGAAAGTCAAATCAAGACTGTTTTTGAAGATGAATTTTTAGAAATAGAAGAAGTTGAAAAACTTGTAAAAATATTGAAATTTGAATATAAATCATTTTTGAAACGTTTGTTTTCAACGGAGTATAAAGAAATTTTCCAAAAGAATAAACGACTAACGAAGGAACTCAAGTTAAATTACGAAGGACTAATAAGCAATGTTGAGAAACTAGCAACTATTCATTCCAAATCACGTATTATGACTGAACAAACTAAAAAATTGGAGAGTTATGAGCAAAGATTATCTAAAATTTTAAACGTGAGTCAAAATCTTTCTGATGAAGAATTAACTCAGTTAAAAAAAGGAATTTCTTGGGGGGAGAGTATAAAGAATATTTGTTATGAAAATAATATTTGGCTTATCTCTCTAACGACCATTCAAAATATTGTTGAAGGAGTAAATGTTGTTGACTGGACTAAAGTGGTGGAGTTGGCGGATAAGAAAGAGAAATCGGATGGCAAAATCACGGAATTACTCGCTAAATTTAGTAATTATTTTGAAAATGTTCCGCTCAATATGCAAGAGGTTTTAAAATATATTCAAGAGTTGGAGTTTAATACTAAAGAGGAGTTTTTTGATTACAAACGAATAAAGGAGGAATTGTTAAAGGAATATCGGTTAGATGATTTTATTGAAAAAGTGGAAGGAATAGAAATACAAGCAAAAAATGTTGAACTTGTATTTTTAAAAAGATTTATTTTATTAGTATTGGAAAATATCCCTGAGTACAATTCAATAACCAATTTATCGACGAAAGCAATAATGGATAAAGTAGATAATTTTAAAAAAGAGGATAAAAGTACTTTTGATTTGGCACGTATTAGGATTTTTAATGCACTTGTTGATAGATTACCAAATACAAATGAAAATGTAAAAACAACTGGTGGTGAGATAGAAATTTTAAAAAAAGAGTTGACGAAAAAAGCAAGATTGTTGCCAACTCGCAAACTTATCGAAAACCTTCCAACATTACTTCCTCGACTGAAACCTTGTATTATGATGTCGCCTTTGACGGTCAGCACTTATTTTTCATCAAATTCTGATTGGGAATTTGATTTAGTGATATTTGATGAGGCATCACAAGTAAGGCCAGAATTTGCAGTTGCAGCTATTAGTAGAGGGAAACAAGTTATAGTCGCAGGTGATAGTAAGCAAATGCCACCTACATCATTTTTTAATTCGTCAAGTGAAAATGAAGAAGATGATGAAGAAGACATTCAAGATTTAGAATCAATTTTAGATGAATTAAGTGTGAAGATTCCAGAAACATACCTTAATTGGCACTATCGGAGCAAAGATGAATCGCTTATTACTTTTTCAAATAAGAAGTTTTATAATGATCGATTGTTTACTTTTCCAACGGACAACTTAGATGTCCATAGTAATGTGCGGTTTACTCATGTGGAAAACGGAGTATGGGAATCGAAATATGGAAATACTATTGAAGCGGAAAAAGTAACTCAACTAATATATGATTTTGCTGTAAACTATCCTGAAAAGTCACTAGGAGTAGTTGCCTTTGGGAAATCGCAGACAGAAATAATCGAGGATAAGGTGCTTGAATTACGTGAACAACATAAGGAATTAGAATCTTTTTTTGATGAAAATAAAAGTGAGCCGTTTTTTATTAAAAATTTAGAAAATGTTCAAGGGGATGAACGAGACATTATTATTCTTAGTGTAGGTTATGGTAAAGACCCTCAAGGTAAACTAAGGATGAATTTCGGACCACTTATACAATCTGGTGGCGAAAGGAGATTAAATGTGGCAGTCTCTCGTTCAAGAGAAACTATGCACGTAGTTTCTAGTTTGAGAGGGATAGATTTATCAGTTGATAAAAGTAATAATGAAAATCTTGTAGTGTTCAGAGACTTCTTGGAATTTGCTGAAAAAGGAGTAGGAGCATTAATTGGTTATAATCTGTTAGAAGAAGATCATGGAACAGAATTTGATTCTGATTTTGAAGAGAATGTTTATGACTATCTTACGCAAAGAGGATATAAAGTTCATACGCAAGTTGGTGCATCTGGTTACCGAATAGATATGGCAGTTATTCACCCAAATATACCGGGGAGATATGTTTTAGCTATTGAATGTGATGGAGCAGCATATCATTCTTCAAGAACAGCACGAGATAGGGATAGATTAAGACAAGAGATATTAGAATCTAAAGGTTGGAGTTTTTATAGAATTTGGTCTACCACTTGGATTCATGACAATCAGAATGAAAAAATACGTTTAATTGATACGATAGAAAAGGCTATTCAGGAATATTCAGAATCTGGTGGAGAGACTCTAAAGGATAGAGAAACTTTAAAGGAGAAAATTAAATTTGTTCCTGTTGATATGGCGGTTGATAATGTACTACCCTTTTACTCTGAGGGAGTCTATGTTTTTAAAGATGACATTCCAGCACTTTCAGATATTATCATGCTTGTAGCTAATAAGTATGTAGGGTATGAAATGCATGATTTAATGCGACATATTAATAAAAAAGTTTTTGGTAAAGAAAGATTGACACAAGGTTATAAAGATATTTATGAAAAAGCATTTTTGTATTTGCAAAAAAAGAAGAGAATTGAGCTAAAAGGCGAAGTAATAATAGCTGTTTATTAAGACATAAGTAGAATTAAATAATCTAAAAATAGGAAAAATCGCATGAAATCAACATTTTAGAAAATGAAGTTTTTGCGATTTTTCTATTTTCCTTAAAGTCTTTTAATCTATTGAGTGTCTTCAAAAAAATTTCCGTTTATCTTGAATTGGTATTTTTTGATTTTCTTTGTCAAGGATATTTTGTTTTTAAGGAAAATAGGATAAATAGAGAAAAGCCTTCTTATCAGGAATAAATATTTTAATAATCTCTTTTCTTTTTTATGGTAAAATAGAAACCAAAGACTCAGAACTAAAAACTCGAGCCAAACAAATAAAAAGAGCAATCATTTAAAGAATAAAAGGAAGTGAAGTTGTGTATCCAGAACCAATAGCGAAGTTGATTGAGAGTTTTATGAAATTGCCGGGGATTGGGCAAAAAACTGCAACTCGGCTTGCGTTTTATACGATAGATATGAAAGAAGAAGATGTCGCCTCGTTTGCAAAATCCCTTCTTTCTGCGAAACGTGATTTACATTTTTGTAGCATTTGTGGCAATTTGACAGAGGAAGACCCTTGCGATATTTGTCAAGATGAAATGCGTGACAAATCGGTTATTTTAGTCGTGGAAGAGCCAAAAGATGTTTTGGCAATGGAGCGTATGCGAGAATTTCGTGGGCTTTATCATGTGTTAAATGGAGTGCTTTCGCCAATGGAAGGAACAGGACCAGAGGATATTAATATTGCCAGCTTGATTACACGACTCCATGACGAAGTGGTGCAAGAAGTTATTTTGGCAACGAATGCGACAACGGAGGGAGAGGCGACTGCAATGTACCTTTCTCGTTTGATTAAACCAGCAGGAATCAAAGTAACACGACTTGCACATGGATTGTCAGTCGGCAGTGATATTGAGTATGCTGATGAGGTGACCTTGCTCAAAGCAGTAGAAGGACGGCGAGAGTTATGAGAAAAATAGTAATTGATGGCGATGGTTCGCCTGTAAAAGAAGATGTTTTTCGCATAGCTGAGGCGTTTGGCGAACAAGTGCTTGTGGTGACAAGTGTTGACCACTATTCTACGAAAAAAATTCCTGAGTATGTGGAAATGGTCTATGTGGATGCTGGAGCAGATTCGGCTGATTTTCGGATTGTGCAACTTATTCAAGCAGGGGATATTCTTGTGACACAGGATTATGGACTTGCCTCGCTTGTCTTGCCAAAAGGTGCTAGAGTATTGCATCAGCTTGGGTTTGAATATACGACAGAAAACATTGACGGATTGCTTGCCAATCGTTATTTTGGGCAACTAACACGTGCAGCAGGCAAACGGACAAAAGGACCAAAACCTTTTACTAAGGAAAATCATGATGAATTTCAGCAAAAATTAATCGAATTATTACAAGAAGAAACGAGTAAAGTATGATAAGATAATTCACATGAGAGAATACTGATTATTTGGAGGAATATCAATTGAAAAAAATCGTTTTAATTTATGGAGGACGTTCAGCAGAGCGTGAGGTTTCGGTTTGGAGTGCGTTTTCTGTTTTGAAAGCAATGGATTACACACAAGTAGAAGTGCAAACTGTTTTTATCTCAAAAGAAGGGGATTGGGTAAAAGGAACACTTTTTACCGCACCACCGAAAAATGAGGGAGAGTTGCATTTAAGCTATGCCATTTCAAAGGAAGATGACGCACCAGATTATACAGGTGTTATCATTTCACCAAGTGAAATTTACGAAAAAGGTGCAATCGCCTTTCCTGTTCTTCACGGACCAATGGGCGAAGACGGAACAATTCAAGGCTTTTTTGAAACGATTAAAATGGCATATGTCGGCTCAGGTGTTTTGGCAAGTGCCAATGGTATGGATAAAATTATGACCAAACATCTTTTGCAAGTAGCAGGGATTCCACAAGTACCATTTGTACCCGTTTTGCGAAATGAGTGGAAAACTTCACCTAAGACGATTTTTGATTTGTGCGAAGGAACGCTTGTTTATCCTCTATTTGTCAAACCTGCGAATATGGGGTCTAGCGTGGGGATTTCAAAAGTAGAAAATAGGCAAGAATTGCAAAAAGCATTTGAGCTTGCCTTTGAATATGACAGTCGTGTAATCGTAGAACAAGGAATTGATGCCAGAGAAATTGAAATTGGTCTACTAGGAAACGAGGAGGTTAAAACAACTCTTCCCGGTGAAATTGTCAAAGAGGCTGCGTTTTACGATTATAATGAAAAATATATTGACAATAAAATCCAAATGGCAATTCCAGCAGAAGTAGAAAGTGAAATTGTTGTCAAAGCACGTGAATATGCCAAACGTGCATTCCAAATTTTAGACGGTTCTGGATTGAGTCGAGCAGATTTCTTTTTAACAAAAAACGGAGAATTATTCTTAAATGAATTAAACACAATGCCCGGCTTTACGCAATTTTCTATGTACCCACTTCTTTGGGAAAACATGGGACTTTCGTATAGCGATTTGATTAAAGAGCTTATCACCCTTGGTGAGAAACGCTTTGAGGTAAGACAAGGGTATTTTAAAAATTAAAAATGAACTAAAGGGTACCTCTAAAAACTCACGCTTACCCAAAATTGCTAGTTTTGGCTTAACCGGAGTTTTTAGAGGTATCCTAAAAAACTCGCAAGAAATCAGTTTCTTACGAGTTTTTATTTTTCCAGTACATAAAGTTCACGATAGCGACTGATCAAAATATCTGCAAATACTTGTGCTTGGTATGAACCTGTGGTCATGGATAAAGGATTGCTTAGATTGACGACTTCATCAAATAAACGGACAATTTTTGCTTGTGTGTTTCCCGTTATCAAGATTGTTTCATTTTCCTCGAAATTAAATTCCCAAAGTGTTTCTGCCATATGCGGAAAAAAATTGCCATAGACGGATAAAACGACAATTAAACTTCCCCCTTTAATAGATTTTGTATTATTTTTTTGCTTTAATCGACCGTCAGCATAATGAATAAACTTGCCAACATTTAAAAACGAATATTGCAATTCTCGCAAAATCGCTCCACTAGATTGCACACCGAAAAAATAAATATGTTCATGTTCGTAAATTTTCGCACAAAATCTATCTACTTGTTCTTTATCTATTGCCCCAATCATTTTCGCAATGGAATTTTGAACGAGTTTACCATATCGTTCGAGATTGTTTTCAAAGGAATTGTTTTTTTCAAACACCGCTTTTTGCTTGTTTAAATTGTCTGAATAAATTCGTTTTCGATAGGTGGCAATGGATTGATTGTACTCTGCATAGTTGCTATATCCTAGTTTTTGTAGAAACCTCACCAACGTTGCAGGCGAGACGTGAGATTTTTCAGCAAGACTCTCCAAAGATAATTTCTTATCGTTTTTTGAAATGGAGAGCAATAAAGTGTTCGCAATGATTGCTTTTGTCTCATTATCTGTTGTTGTAGCAATATCTTGTAGTTTTCTTACAATGTCCGAAATTTCCATATTTCCCCTTTTATTCTCCTATTTTTTTGAGATACTTGTTATTTTCTTTCACAATATGAAAGGATTTCATTCTATGTTTCTCTTTCAATAAAAAAACAGAAAGCCCTCTCAATAAACGTTATGATAAACACATAGGCTTATATCAATTTCAATTTTCTCATGAGAAAAGTTTATCACAGAAAGGAATTTTAAACAAGATGAATAAATTAGAAGGATTTATTAACGAGAAATTGGTTCCAGTTTCTCAAAAAGTACAAAATAATAAGTATATGAGTGCTGTTTCTGACGGATTCACCGCAATTTTACCCGTTACCATTATTGGTGCCATTTTGACCTTGTTGTCCGTTATCCAATTTGAACCATACCAAAACTTTTTGGCAATGACGAAACTCGGCACATTGTTTGGCTATGCAGGAAAAGTAACGACTGATTTACTTGGGGTTTATGTAGCAGCCTCTATTGCGTTTGTCATGACACAAAAATTAGGTCATGAGCAAGAAAGATTTTTTGCCTCAATTAGTGCGTTGGTCATGTTTTTCCTCTTACTACCAACTGGTGCAAGTGAAAAGTTAGAAAATGGGGATATTGTAACAGTAAAAAGTGCGATTTCAATGGAGTTTCTTGGTGCAAAAGGAATGTTCATGGGGATTATTTTAGGGATTTTGGTTCCAATTATTTATTGTTGGTTTATCAATCGAAACATTACGATAAAACTGCCTGCTGGTGTACCACCAATGGTGTCAAAAAGTTTTGCCTCCATTATTCCAGTGGCAAGTTTGGTTTTGATTTTTTCTATCGTTCGTTTGATTTTTGAACAAACTTCATTCAATAATGCCAATAATTTTATTTACACCATTTTAGGCGAACCATTGATGAAGTTAGGGAACAATCCAGTTGCGTTTCTCATTCTCATTTTGGTTTGTCAAATTCTGTGGTTTTTTGGAATTCATGGGCATTTGGTTATTCGCCCGATTCTTCAAGCGGTCTTTACACCTCTTAGTTTGATGAATTTACAAGCGTTTGAACAAGGGCAAGAATTGCCAAATATGATTACGTATCAACATATTGGGACTTATACAAGTCTTGGTGGGAGTGGTGCATTGCTTGGATTTGCGATTTTAATGGCATTTACAGCCAAATCAAAACGGTATAAAATGCTTGGGAAAATGGCGTTGCCGTCAACGTTTTTCGGTATCAACGAACCCGTTATTTTTGGGATTCCGCTTGTGTTAAATACAATGTTTATGATTCCATTTTTACTTGGACCATTGTTGATGTTTATTATTCCTTATGTGTTGCAAACTTTGCATATTATTGAAACGCTTCGTGGTGTCACGTTAACGCTTGGTGTACCTGCACTAGCTTATGGTTGGATAGAAGGGGGACTTCCGATTTTGATTATGCAAATTATCTTGATTGCTGTACAAGTAATTGTTTGGTTGCCATTTTTCAAAGTAGCAGATGCTCGAGCATTAGCAGAAGAAGGGGAGGCAGCATGAAAAATTATCAGAACACATTCCCAGAAAATTTCTTATGGGGAGCTGCCACCGCCGCTTGTCAAATTGAGGGAGCCTATGATTTAGACGGAAAAGGATTGTCCGTAGCTGATGTGGCAATGCGTTTTACAAAAGATGTCGCACGAGCTGAAAGGAAAAATATTTCGCTCGAGCAAGTTTTGCAAGCAAAAGAAAGTCGTGATAGTAAAAAATATCCTAAACGTCATGGTATAGATTTTTATCATCATTTTAAAGAGGATATTCGTCTTTGTGCAGAAATGGGCATGAAAGTTTTCCGTTTTTCGATTTCTTGGACGAGACTGTTTCCCACAGGAATAGAAGAAATTCCTAATCCCAAAGGAGTACAATTTTATCATGAAGTGTTTGAGGAACTTGCCAAATACAACCTTGAACCACTAGTGACAATTAATCATTTTGATATGCCACTTCATTTAGTTTTAGAATATGGTGGCTGGAAAAATCGGGAATTGATCGCATTTTACCGTAGATATGCCAATACATTATTTGATGAGTTTGGGCAATATGTCAACTATTGGATTGCCTTCAATGAAATCAATGGAGCAAAATTCAATGTCTTTTTCTCGACAGGAACACTTCGTGAAAACACGGACAATTATGGTGAAGACTGCTATCAAGCAGCACATCATCAATTTCTTGCGAGTAGTTTGATTAAAAAAGATTTACAAAGTAAATATCCTAAGGCGAAACTCGGGTGCATGGTGGCAAAATTTACAAGCTATCCTGCAACTGCCGAACCAGAAAATGCTATGCAGATGATTTTAGATGAGCAACTCAACAATTTTTATTTTACAGATGTGTTGGTGCGAGGCGAGTATCCTTATTATGCAAGTAAGTTATTTCATGATAATGGGATTCAACTGAAAATGGAAGAGGAAGATGTTGAGATTTTAAAAACTTATACGGTGGATTTTCTGGCGTTTAGTTACTATATGTCAAGCGTTTCAAGCTATGACGAAACAATCGAAAAAACAGCAGGAAATTTGACGGAAATGAATAAAAATCCTTATTTAAAAAGCTCAGAATGGGGGTGGCAAATTGACCCAATTGGTCTAAGATACACGCTCAATCAACTTTATGAACGCTATCAAATTCCGTTATTTATTGTGGAAAACGGAATTGGTGCAGACGATTGTTTGACAGAAGACGGAAAAGTGCATGATACTTATCGTATTGATTATTTGCGACAACATATTCAGCAGATGAAATTGGCAATAGAAGACGGTGTAGACTTAATAGGCTATACCACATGGTCAGCCATTGACTTAGTTTCATCAGGAACGAGCGAAATGTCCAAAAGATATGGTTTTATCTATGTTGAACAAGACGATAACGGAAATGGAAGTCTAAAGCGGATTGCAAAAGACAGTTATTATTGGTATAAAAATGTTATTTTTAGTAATGGTGAGGACATTTAATTGGGTACTTCGTAGCTAGATAAGTTCAAGGAGATTGAAGAAGAAAAACGGAAAACTAGCAATTGGGGATAAGTGCAAGTTTTTAGAGTTGCCCAATTTCTCAGCATAAGGAAAAGTCTCCTATTGTTCATTGTGAATAGGAGACTTTTGTTTTTAGAGATGTCTTTTAAAATTGCTGATTTTCACGCATTTTCTTCCAAGCCATTGTGATTACATTTGCATGGTCAAATGCCATTTTATTCGTGCCTTTATTTTCGCCGTCATGCAAGGAAAGACGCATATTTTCCCCGATTAAAAGCTCCCCGTTCTCTTCTTTGATTGAAAACCATTTTGCCGCTTTGGCATCATCATCTGCAATCGGTGTAGGAATATCAGGGAGTACAGCGAAATAGGCAATGCTAATGACCCAGCCACGAGGGTCGCGATTTGGCGTGGTGAACGTGTAAAATTGAGCAATGTTTTCTTGCGTTACTTCCACCCCTGTCTCTTCTTTGGTTTCACGCAAAACAGCCATTTCACTAGGCTCTAGCTTATTGACAAATCCGCCCGGCAATGCCCAAAAATCTCGAAATGGATTTGCAGCTCTTTGGATGAGCAAAATTTTTGATTTTTCTGGTGTAAAAATCACAATATCGACTGTGACACTTGGTTTCTCATATTTCGGCTCATCTTGCGTATGATACCATTCGAGAAATTCTTCTTGCGATGCAATTTTTTCATAGTAATCTTTATTTTTTTCCATGTTTCCTCCGTGAATGTTTGTATTTAGAGATAATTGCTGTTTATTCAACAGGCACCACTAAAAGAGACAACGGCTTTTTATTTTTATTCATAACTTTCCTCCTATTTGAAAACCATTTTTAGAGGTACCCATATAAAATAAATTATATAGGAATTTTTTTAATAATCAACGTAAACGAGAAGAAAAAATAGAATCGTTTCAATATGAGAGTGTGACTCAAACTGGAAAAATTTAAGAAATTCGTTATACTTAAAGGTACCCTTATTTAGTGGGAATTTTAACGAACGGAAGAATACAAATGAAAATAAACGAGAAAAAGCAAACGTCTTCTATCAAGCAAGTTGCACTAATCGCAGCCTTGTTTTTAGGTTATACTATGATTTACATTGATAAGTTGTCTATTGGAATCACCCTTGTCCCTATGGCTGAAAAATACGGGATTTCAGCGAGTGAAAAAGGATTTATTATGAGTGCCTTTTTCTTTGGTTATGCACTTATGCAAGTACCAATGGGTTTTTTGAACTTGAAATTAGGTTCCAAAAGAATTGTTTGTTTTTCACTTTTTGGTATTGCGATTTTTGCAAGTTTGCTTAGTTTTGGTACAAGTGTTTTGTACTTTATCCTCATTCGTTTTCTAGCAGGAGCAATTGCACATTCTGGTTATGCAGCAAGTGCAGCTAGGGAGGTACAAAAGCAAATTGACGAGAAACGACAAACTTTTGCACAAGGAATTTTACTTTCTTCATCAGGTATTGCAAGTGTACTAGGCCCTAAAATTGTTACGCCAGCAGTTGTAAACTTAGGGTGGAGTGTAACGTATCTTTTACTTGCCGTATTGGCGATTGTTATTGGCGTGATTTTATTTTTTGTCATTCCACGACAAACGAAAGAAGAAGTCAAAGAAGAAAAAATTACCAAGGAATCTCTTTTTCAAGTGGCGAAGAATCCTGTTGCGTGGGTGTTATTTTTTGGAGCGTTTTTCCTAAATTCACTAATGTACGGAGCAGTTAACTGGATTCCTAGTTTTTTGACAGGAGCAAAAGGGATGAGCTTAACTCAAGCAGGTAGTATTACATCTATTGTAGGATTTTTCTTCTTACTTGGTGCAATTTTAGGTAGTTTTATTGTAGGGAAAAAATTTGCAGGAAACGAAAAAAATGTCATCAGTATTTGTGCAAGTTTGTCCGCCATTTTCTTACTCCTTGCGTATTTTATGCCAACAACTTCGCTTTTGACAATGTGTCTTGGATTAGGTGATTTGTTTTGTTCTACCACTTTTGTGACGTTGATGAGCCTACCACTCAAACGATTTGCTCAAGAAGTATTTGCCCCAAGCTATGCGTTAGTAGCAACAGGTGGCATATTAGGCGGTGTCGTCTCCCCTAGCCTCATCGGTATTTTAGTCCAAGCCTCAAATGGTGGATATTTCCCAGTCTTTTGCTATTTTGCAATTTTAGGAGTGCTAAGTGCAATGGTAATTCGTAGGATTAGTAATAAAATATAGGGTAAATTTTTTTGGCACAAGAATGAATTCATGCGATGATATATTTGTAGATGAGGGCAACCTAACGACAAAGAGGCTGGGACAAAACTAGCCTCTTTGTGTATCTAAATGAATCTCATATAAGAAGAAAAATTTGATTTTTATTAAAAATAATGCTTGTTTTATCAATAGTTTTACATTAAAATGATTAGCAGAAGAACGAAAGTTTAATCGGCGGTGGCTTAGTACAATCTGAAAGGATGTGGTGCCTATGGGAGAAATCTCTAACACTCAGAACTTACAGAAAGGAAAAGCTCATACTATGACAGTGTATGAAACGCTACAACTAATGCTTGCTTTTGGTGCATTTGTTGTTGCGTTGCTATCACTTGTAGTTGTCCTTGTAAAAAAGGATAACTACAAATAGTAAAAAACCGTCCACGACTTTGGCAAGTTAGACGGTTTTTTTTACTGTATTATACGAGCCACCGACTTTTACTCGGTCGTTCTTTCTATTTTTATTATATATCAAAACCAGAAGAAGTCAACTAAAAAATCATAAACAAGGCAAGAGCCAACTTTCATTTTATTTTGAGAGTTGGCTTTTTTTGCGTTTGAGAAAGAAAGGAAAAAGCGAAATGCTAATAAAAAATCGGTCGCCCTCGGAAAAATCGAGACGAAAAAAGACAAACTAAAAGAAAATTAAAATAGGAGGTTAAAATGAATTTTCATTTCAAACAAAAAGTAAAAAATGCAACGGTTTTATCTGTTTTGTTGCTTGCAGGGTTGGACTGGTTTTGCTGATATTTCTAGGATGTATATTGACGGAAACTTGGCTGGTGTATTGAGCCAGAAACAACCGCACACGCAGGGGCTGGATATAGTGATACACCTAGCTATAATCATCAGATGAATCTCATTACTGCTATGGCAAGCGATTTAGGAGCTGAAACGAATAACGAAATTTTTGTTGGTGCTTTGAAAATGTTGCATGGCGAAATTAATTGGACGTGGGATAAATTGACAGGAATGACTATGGCAACGGCAGGTGTTCAGTATTCTCGAAGTAACAATTATTCCTAAAGACTATAAACAGACCGATTGCGAAAATTCTTTTCACACACTATAATAGAGAAGTTAAATGCGAACCTTCAATTCGTGATTTGGCAAAAAATCAGAAAGATGGTGAAACAATGCAAGACAATGCAAAAACACGTGTTGTTGTAGGAATGAGTGGAGGTGTTGATTCGTCTGTGACGGCACTTCTTTTGAAAGAGGCTGGGTATGATGTTATTGGTGTGTTCATGAAAAATTGGGATGACACAAACGAGGCGGGAGTTTGTACGGCAACTGAAGACTACAAAGACGTTGCAGCAGTTGCAGATCAAATTGGTATTCCGTATTATTCGGTGAATTTTGAAAAGGAATATTGGGATAGAGTATTTGAGTATTTTCTCGCGGAATATAAGCGAGGACGCACGCCAAATCCTGATGTAATGTGCAATAAAGAAATTAAGTTTAAAGCATTTTTAGACTACGCTTTGGCACTTGGGGCAGATTATGTAGCGACAGGTCATTATGCACAAGTTGTACGTGATGAAAAGGGCAACTCTCGTATGCTCAGAGGTAGTGATAATAAAAAAGACCAAACGTATTTTTTAAGTCAGCTTTCACAAGAGCAATTAAATAAAACGATGTTTCCACTAGGGCATCTTCAAAAAAGCGAGGTGCGTGCAATCGCTGAGCGTGCAGGACTTTCAACTGCGAAGAAGAAAGATTCTACGGGGGTTTGTTTCATTGGTGAAAAGAATTTCCGAGAATTTTTATCAAATTATTTGCCAGCAACAAAAGGAAAAATGTTGACAACTGACGGCGTAGAAATGGGTGAGCACGCAGGATTGATGTACTACACAATTGGTCAGCGTGGCGGTCTTGGTATCGGTGGGCAAAAAGAGGGGAACAATGACCCTTGGTTTGTTGTTGGAAAAGATTTGTCGCAAAATATTTTATACGTTGGTCAAGGATTTCATCACGAGGCACTTTATGCTACAAGTCTTACAGCAAGTGAAATTCATTTCACAACGAATGAAGAAAAGCCACAAAAATTTCGTTGTACCGCCAAATTCCGCTACCGTCAGCAAGATGAAGGAGTAGAAGTAACGCTTTTAGACGACAACAAAGCACTCGTAACATTCGACCGACCAGTTCGAGCGATTACCCCGGGGCAAGCAGTCGTTTTCTATGACGGAGAAGAGTGCCTTGGCGGAGGATTGATTGATGTGGCATATAAAGAGGAAAAAGTGTTGCAGTACGTGTGAAAACTAACGATATAAAATGTCAAAAAGTTTGCTAAAAAACTCATGAATCTCAAATGCATGAGTTTTTTAGCATGATAGTTTAAATTTTTTATAAGTTTCGCTATATTGTTTCACAACCAACACTATGCAATTTGAGTTATTATATATCGCTAAAAGTTATTTGAATTTTGTATAAATCCCTAAAACATAAGGCTAAGGAAAAATTGATTCAAATTTTGAGAAGAGTTTATCCATTTCTTCTTGTGAAACTTTTTCACATCATACGCTATTCCCGCTTGAACTTTTAATTTGATAAAGATAAAATTTTACTAAGGGTTTGAGTTTGTGAAATGAAATATAATAAAAAAGGGGAAAGTTTTCGTTTTCACAAATTGATCCAATCAAATGTGAAAGTGAGAGAAATTTATGGAAGGGACTTTGGGTGAAAAGTTAAAACAAGCAAGGGAAAGGCAAGGGGTATCGCAAACGGAATTGGCACGACAGCTTGCAGTCTCACGACAGACAATTTCGAGGTGGGAGACGAATAAAAATTTACCTGATATAGAAAATATTCATATGCTGGCAAAAGAGCTAGGCGTTTCCGTAGATGAATTGTTTCAAGAACAAGAGGGAACTGAGCATACAGAAGAAATGAAAGCGTGTACGTTAGCTGAAAAAAACAAGAAAAAGACTATTTTTTTAGTGGTCTTGATTGTTATATGTATATCTATTACACCATTTGTTCTATTCATTCCATTTTTAAGTATCTATCTTAATCGAAGAATAGAGTCGATGTTTCTAAAAAAAGTTATACTTGGAGCGGGTGTTCTATGCGTGCTTTTGACGATTGTTCGACTGATTTGGTGGTTATTTGTTGTAACAAACTTGTAGTTGTTTTGCCTGTTGGAAGAGTTTTAGTGTGACGGATTGCAAGAAATACTAAGCAAAAGTAAGCTGCCCTAAAGGTTTTGAGAACAAAAAAAGCTAGAATTTTTAGTTGTCTAGCTTTTTTTGAGTGCTATTTTACAACTTCCTCGGCTACCACCAAAACATCACAAGGAGCATTGCGAATGACAAAATCGCTCACACTTCCCACCATGAAACGCTCAATCGTGTTCAAACCACTTTGTCCTACCATGATTAAGTCCACACCATATTTTTTTGGCAATGTGTGTGCAAGAAGCTCTTTCGGATTGCCGTAAATGACTTCAGTCTCAACGTTTGGAAAATCAATACTTTTCGCCCAAACTTTTACTTCTTCAAGCAATTCCGTAAATTCCTTTGCCTCATGTGTTAGAGCATTATGGCTAATATTTCCATAACCAAGCAAATCGTACATTTGGTGTTGTATAATGGAAACAGCTATGAGACGAGCATCGTTTCTACGTGCCACTTCTACCGCACATTCAAATGCGTGGTTGGCTTGAGGACTACCGTCAAGCCCGACTAAAATCGTGTTATATCTTTGTTCCATGAGAATCCCTCCTTGAAACAAGTAGGCAAACGTCTACTTCAAGCTATTTAAAAACGTTGTGATTTCCTCTTTTGTTTTTCTGTTTTTGTTAACCAATCTGCCCAATTCATGACCATTAGTTGTCACTACAAAACTTGGAATACCAAAAATATCCCATTTTATCGCTAAATCCATAAATTTATCACGGTCAATTTCGACAAAATTATATTCTGGGAAATTTTCTTCGATTTCAGGCATAGCAGGTTTGATAAAACGGCAATCACCACACCAATCTGCCGTGAAGAAGAATACCGTCTCTCCCTTTTCAATATATCCTGCAATTTCTTCATAAGAATTTGGGTAAATCATATTCCGTCTCCTTCATTTAGTCATTTTCTTCAATCCCGATTTGTTGGAAATCAACTAGCACACCAGTTTTACTATCTGCAAGAAATTCATAGCTGACAAGCATTTCGTTTTCTAACCGAACAATTCCGCCTCGATAAACAGGAATACTTACATCCATTTGAGGAAAGTGCTCAATTTCCTGATGAATAAAACTTCCTCGAATTTCGCCTTCTTTTGCAAAATGTCGCCGCACTTTGCGAAGAATTGCTTTACTGGAGAGCTTTCTATTGGCAACAAGCGAGTAAATTCCAAAACTAATCCCTGCACCTAGCACAATTCCACATCCCAACCCAAAGCCTAACGAACGTTTTTCATTTTCAGTCATGTTCTATGCACCTCGCTTTTTTTATATTGTATATTATTATTTTACCATAATTTCATTGCATTACCTCAAAGAAGTATCGAGTATCAAGTAGCAAGCAAGCGACAAAACAAAAGGAATTTAGTATAATGTCTTAGGAATCAATAACATCGAGCGAATTGAAAGACTTTGAGTAACGAATTTCTCGAAGTGAAATCGAATAAGGAGAATTATAGAAATGGAAGAAAGATTATTTCAACGGATAAAAACTTTGACAGAATTACAAGCACCGTCAGGTTGTGAAGATGAAGTGCGAGAATATTTACGTAAAGAATTAACGCCTCTTGTTGACCGTGTGGAATTAGACGGATTAGGTGGAATCTTTGGTATTCGTGAGCATAAAGAGAGTGATGCCCCACGTGTAATGGTAGCTGCACATATGGACGAAGTTGGATTTATGGTTTCACGAATCGAAGAAAACGGAATGTTTCATGTGGTCGCTTTAGGCGGTTGGAATCCTTATGTTGTCAGTGCTCAACGCTTTACTCTTATTACACGGACGGGAGAAAAAATTCCTGTTGTTTCTGGAAGTGTTCCACCGCACTTACTTCGTGGAACGAATGGTCAGCAAGCACTAAAAATCGAAGATGTTTTGTTTGACGCAGGATTTTATTCAAAAGAAGAGGCTGAAAGTTTCGGTGTACGCATGGGAGATTATATCGTGCCACAAACGGAGACGATTTACACAGCTAACAAGAAAAATATCATCTCAAAAGCATGGGATAATCGTTACGGTGTGACAATGGTACTTGAGGCATTGGAAACGTTAAAGAATGAACAATTAAATCACACATTAATCGCAGGAGCGAACGTGCAAGAAGAAGTAGGACTTCGTGGTGCTCAAGTTTCAACAACTAAATTTGCACCAGATTTATTCTTTGCAGTGGATGCCAGTCCGGCAAATGATACAGACAAAGACCCGCTTGCACAAGGACGACTTGGTCAAGGAACGCTTATGCGTATTTTTGACCCAGGACATATTATGCTCAAACGTATGCGTGAGTTTTTATTGGATACTGCTCAAACGCACAACATTCCAGTGCAATACTACGTTTCAAAAGGTGGGACAGATGCTGGAGCTGCACATCTTAAAGGAAATGGGATTCCAAGTGCTGTAATTGGTGTACCTGCAAGATACATTCATTCACATGAAACAATGTTTGCAATAGCTGACTTTGAGGCAGCACAAGAATTACTTTTACAAGTATTAAGAAGTTTGGATAAATCTACGGTTCAAACACTGATTTATGGATAAAATGAAAAAACGCAAAAACATTGAAGTTTTTGCGTTTTTTTAGAGGTACCCTGAAGATTTTTTACTGAAAAGTCTTGTCCTCAACGCCTAATTTTTCCAAAATAATCGCAGCCGTTTCTTCGATAGAACGCTGGGCTACATTGATTACAGGACAGCCGATTTTTTTATACAACTCGTCGGCAAACTCAAGTTCTTGCAAAATATTGTCCATATTTGAATAAAGAGTATCGTCATCTAAACCATACGAACGCATTCTCTCCACACGGAATTTATTCAGCACTTCTGGATCATTGGTCAAACCAATAATTTTTTTCGGGTCAACTTTCCAAATCTCGTCTGGAATTGTTGCTTGTGGTACAATTGGCAAGTTTGCCACTTTGAGATTTTTTTGTGCCAAAAGAAATGACAAAGGTGTTTTAGAAGTACGAGAAACACCGAGAATGACCACGTCTGCTTTTAAAAATCCTTTCGGGTCACGACCGTCATCATATTTAGCAGCAAATTCAATTGCTTTGATTCGTTTGAAATAATTTTCGTTCAAATGATGTTGAGCCCCGATTTCACGTTTGGCTGCGGTATTCGTTCGACGCTCCATTTCTTCTACGACAGGCGACATCAAATCAAAATGGAAAAGAGAGTTTGTTTCACAAAAACTGTGAACAAAACGATTTAATTCTTTGTCAATCATCGTGAAAATAATAATTGCGTCTCGCTTTTTTGCGTTTGTCAAAACAGTTTCCAGTGCATCTAGTTTTTGAATGAAGTTTTTGCGAAACACTCGAAAATTGTTGTCAGGAAATTGCGACATTGTTGCGTGTGCTAATTTAATCGCAGTATCCCCCGCCGAGTCTGAAATCACATAAATATTCGTTAAGCTGTTCTCTGACATATTTTTGCTCCAATCTATTTTTTATTTTCTCCAAAATATAGTATGATTATATCATATTCTTTTATAAATTTTGTGAAGAAAAAATTAGTAGGTGAGGAAGATGACTGAAATCAATAAAGTAAATATAGCACTAGAAAATATCAAATCCTCTGGTTTAAAATACACTAAAAAACGGGAGGAATTGTTGAAATGTTTAAATCAGGAAAATCATTATGTTTCTGCAAAAGAAGTACATCAAATGATGAAGAAAACTTTTCCAAATATTAGTCTTGATACGATTTACCGCAATCTCCAAGAGGGGGAAGAACTTGGCGTGCTTGAGCGAGTAGATTTTAAAGGGAAACGTCATTATCGAATTAATTGTGAGCTTGGTGTAGTTGTGCCACATCATCATCACCATTTTATTTGCACAGGCTGTGGCGAAATACAAGAAATTGATTTTTGTCCGATTGAGGAAATGGTTCAATCCCTAGGAGCAGTGAAAGTAGAGGGGCATCAAGTGGAAATCTTTGGTAAATGCGAAAAATGTGTAGAGGAAAATAAAAAAAATTGATTTTTCATCCTCTAGTCTGATGTATGGAGGAGAAAAATCATTTATACTAGAGACAAGTATTTCTAAAAACAAGTTATTTTCTTTTAGAGGTACCCTTATATAGAAAAGATAATTGGAGGGATAGAAAATGAAAATTCCCTTTCGCATATTTTTAGCGATTGAGGCGGTTTTAGGACTGCTTGCAGTATTTACCATTTTACACACAGAAGTGCTGGCAAGTTTTTTTGTTTTAGGAATTGGTGTATTCGCTATTTCAATGATGAAAAAACATTCTAGCAAAAATTTGAAGATTTTATCTGTTATTTTTTTAGGGTTAATGCTTTTAAATAATTTTTTCATTTGGTTAATGCTTGGAGCAGCGATTCTGTATTTTTCTTCGACGGGGAAACTATTTGCCTCAAAGAAGTGGGAAAAATACGACACTCCAGAATTTATTATGGTAGAGACGAGTGAACCAACGGAAAAATCAGGTTTTAAACAACGAGGACAGTGGTTTGGTTCGGAAAAAATTGGCTCAGAAATTTATGAGTGGAATGATATTAACTTTACAAAATTTGCAGGCGACACAATTATTGATTTAGGTAACACGTTGCTCCCCAAAGGTGAAAGTGTGATTTCGCTTAGGAAATCGTTTGGTCGCACACGTATTTTAGTACCGACAGGTATCGGTGTTTCTTTCTCACATAATGCTCTAGCAGGAAATGTCGCTTTTGAGGGAGAAACATACAGTTTAAACAATGAAACGCTGAAAATTTTCAGTAAAGATTATGATGAAACGACTCGTCATTTGAAAATTGTATCGAGCGTTTTATTCGGGGAAATCGAGGTGATTCGTTTATGATAAGGTTTCCCAGAATTGCAGTGTTATTTTACTCATTTTTTATCACATTTGTGGTCATTTTACTTGTATTATTGTTTTCAAATACAGGCGAGGAAAGTTTCATTGTTTTACTCCTTCACACGAGTTTTTTGAATATCCCTATGGTGATTTATGTCTTTACATTTTCACTTATCGTGGCAATTTTGACTTATGGCATGGTGAGTTGGTCAGAGCGAAATTACGACAAACAAGTAGAGGAAAATTTGCATTATTTGGTGCGACAGGAGTATGACAAAGTCATTCATTTTGAAATGACTGAAGGAGCCGCTCTTTCGACAAATGTACAAATTCATCAAAGTATTCATCTACTGGCTGAAAAACTTCGTCTGATGAATGAACAGCTACAACAATTAAGTTTGGAACAAGTGAAAGTTGGAACAGAATCACGGGAAGAAATTTTACGTCAGGAGCGTTTGCGTTTGAGCCGAGAGTTACATGACTCTGTTTCACAGCAATTGTTTGCTGCGATGATGATTTTGTCAGGGTTAAACGAACAGGCGAGTGCTAGTGATGAAAATCCAGTATTTACGAAGCAACTTGCAACCGTAACAGACGTTATTAATACAGCACAAAGTGAAATGCGTGCATTACTTTTGCATTTGCGACCAATCGAATTGTCAGGGAAAAGTTTGAAACAAGGGATTGAACAGCTTTTGCGAGAACTAGAGACAAAAATTAAAATCAAATTGAAGTGGGACATTGAAGATGTGGCTCTTACCACTGCGATTGAAGATCATTTGTTTCGGATTATGCAGGAGTTGTTAAGCAATACTTTGCGACACGCAAAAGCAGACGAGTTAGAAGTTTATTTGCATAAAGTAGGTGCAGCAGTTGTGCTGAAAGTAATTGATGACGGTGTGGGGTTTGATATGCAAGAGGAGAAAAGTGCGAGTTATGGTCTAATCAATATTCGTGAGCGTGTGTTAGGTATGGGGGGCGAAGTGAAAATCATTAGCTTTAAAGGTCAAGGAACGGGTGTGGAAATTCGTGTGCCAATTATTATCGAAGAGAAAAATGATTGATGTGTTTTGCAATTTGCAACAGTGAGCTGTTTCGTTTATTCGCTCGCAATTAGAAAAAAGACAAACATAAAAATGAAAAGGCGGAAAAATTTAAATGATAAAAGTATTATTAGTAGATGATCACGAAATGGTACGTCTAGGTGTTTCAAGTTATTTGTCTATACAAGAAGATATTGAAGTGGTAGCTGAGGCAGACAATGGAAAAATTGGCTATGAAAAAGCACTTGAATTACGACCAGACGTGATTTTAATGGATTTGGTAATGGATGTAATGGACGGAATTGAGGCAACGCAAAAAATATTGTCTGAATGGAAAGAGGCAAAAATTATTATTGTTACAAGTTTCATTGATGATGAAAAAGTATATCCAGCTTTAGAGGCAGGGGCAAGTGGTTATCTTTTGAAAACAAGTTCTGCACAAGAAATTGCTAACGCAATTCGCAAAACGTTTAAAGGCGAAAAAGTCTTAGAGGCTGCGGTAACAGAAAAAATGGTTGAAAAAATGACTCAAAAACACATCACAGAATTACACGAGGAATTAACCAACCGAGAAAACGAAGTCTTGCAACTCATTGCTCAAGGAAGAAGTAATCAAGAAATTGCTAACGAACTGTACATCACACTAAAAACAGTCAAAACCCACGTATCGAATATTCTAAGTAAACTAGAAGTAGAAGACCGCACTCAAGCAGCAATCTACGCCTTCCGACACCACTTAGTGGAATAAGAAAAGCGAGAGGGGCGTTTAGGAGGTTGTCGCAGTGAGCTATGCCATTTACTAGCCTGAAGCAGAGCTTCAGGTGGCATTGTGAACAGCGACCAACCTCCTGCCCCTCCGCAGCTAGACACAGAAAAGCGAGAGGGGCGTTTAGGAGGGTTTTTAGTCTACGAAGTAGACAGAAACTTTAGTTTCGCTTTGAGCTTGCTCGAAGTAAAATCCGAGAAGCCAAGTACCTTTTCGTGCAGGCAAGAAACAAAGAACAACAAAATTTACAAGTGGGAATTTCAATGTATTTTTCAACAATATCAAAAAAATAATAACTAAGAGGGAAACAATATGAAAAAGAGTTTTGCAGTAATCGGCTTAGGTCGTTTTGGTGGTAGTGTAACAAGAAATTTAATTGAGAGTGGTCAAGAAGTTTTAGCGATTGATAGCACTGAAGAACGTGTTAATGAATATATGAATATTGCAACGCACGCAGTTGTGGCGAATGCACAAGATGAAAATACTTTGCGTTCGCTTGGTATCCGGAATTTTGATACCGTTGTTGTGGCGATAGGGGAAGATATTCAGGCGAGCATTTTAACGACACTTATGGTCAAGGAAATGGGCGTGGCAAATGTTTGGGCGAAAGCACAAAATGATTATCATGCACGTGTACTTGAAAAAATCGGAGCCGATAGAGTGGTACATCCTGAGCGTGATATGGGCAAACGTATCGCACATCGCTTAGTAGCACGTAATCTCCTAGACTACCTAGAGCTTTCAGAAAAATTTTCAATGGCAGAAATTAAGGTGCAAAAGTCTAAATTTGTCAATCAAACACTCGAAAAACTCAATCTCACAGGTCGTTTTGGTGTCAACGTTGCAGCCATTCGGAGAAGTAATGGTGTGGTAGAATTGGCACATTCAAGCTCTGTTGTGCATGAAGGGGACAATTTACTCGTACTTGGTGAAACACGTGATGTTGAGCATTTGGATGAGAAGATTTAGAAACGAAAAAAAAGCTCATGAATGAAAAAACATGAGCTTTTTTATGAACATTTACTCAAACAAACTAGAAGACTGCACTGGACGCAATTTTTCATCAGGGCGAGCAATTGAAAGAGCAGAACAGACAGCACGTGGTGCCTCGCCGAAACCAATGGTGATTTGTTCAATTTTCCCTTTGTAACTAGCAATGTCGCCGATTGCGAATATTCCTTTAATATCCGTACTCAAATCTTCTGCAACCTTGATTTTTTGACGTTCAAACGTGAAATCCCATTCATCAATCGGAGATATATCGGAGGTAAAACCGTAGTGAATGAGCAAATGGTCACATTCAATTTTCTCTTTTTCTTTTGTTTTTGTGTGCATGATTTCCACGCCGTCAAATTGTTCATTTGTCACAAGCGAAGAAATTGTAAACGGAGTGAGGAGTTTAATTTCTGAATTTTCCACACGTTCCACCGTTGCCTCGTGTGCTCGGAATTTTTCTCGTCGATGTACGACAGAGATACTTTTGGCGATGTCTTTGAGCATTAATGCCCAATCTAGTGCGGAATCGCCACCGCCAGCAATGACGACATTTTTCTCGTGAAATTGCGACATATCTTTGATGTGGTAGTGGACATTTTTTTGATGAAAAACTTCTTCATTTTCCAAACCGATTTTTCTCGGAGTGAATGCCCCTTTTCCTACCGCAAGAATGACGGTTTTCGTATAATGAGTTTCTTTGTTCGTTTTTAGACAAAAAATCTCACCTTCTTTACTTAAATTCTCCACTTTTTCATTTAAGCAAAAAGTCGTATCGAAAGACTTCCCTTGTTCAACCAAGTGGTCAATCAATTCTCGTGCTTGAACTTTTGGAAATCCCGGCACATCATAAATATATTTTTCAGGATAAAGTGTAGTCAATTGTCCACCGACTTCTGAAAGACTTTCAATCACTTTCGTTTTCGCCTTTCTCATTCCTGCATAAATTGCTGCATACAACCCGACAGGTCCTGCACCAATAATTGTAATGTCATAGATTTCTTTCATTATAATAACCTCTTTTCCGCAGAATACTCTGCTCTGCTCTTCTATTTTAATCAAAATGCGACAAATAAGCATTTTATTTGTTTTAGGTCACCTCTAAAAATTTTGAGGGGAAAGAATTTCTTAAATTCTGAAATTTTTAGTGTTGAAAATGAGAAACTCTAGGATTCCAAAACTTATTCACTCACTGTTATTATACAAATAGTATGCTATAAATTTTTTTAATTTGCAACCCTTTCATCAACTTTGTTATAATAACACTATTAAACATCGAAAAGAGAAAAGAAATGTCAAAAACCACTTATGCAGTTGTGGACTTAGAAACGACAGGAACGAATGCAACAGAAGACCGTATCATTCAGATTGGGATTGTGCTTGTGGAAAATGGTCGAGTTGTTTCTACTTATGCCACAGATGTCAATCCAGAAAAAACAATTTCGCCTGTCATTCAAGAGTTGACAGGAATAAGCAATGAACAGGTGAAAAATGCCCCTATTTTTGAGGATATTGCCCCGACGATTCATTCACTTCTTGCGGAAACGGTTTTTGTGGCACACAATATTCATTTTGATTTCAATTTTTTAAACAATGAATTTGAGCGTGTCGGTTTGCCACTTATGAAAAATGCAGGGGTAGACACAGTCGAATTGTCGCAGATTTTCTTTCCAACGCTTGAGAGCTATCGTTTGAGTGATTTGTCGCAGTATTTTGGTTTTGTGCATGAAAATCCACATCAGGCAGATAGTGATGCACTTGTGACGGCTGATTTGTTGTTAGAAATTGAGAAAAAAATCATGACGATTCCACTTCACACGTTAGAGCAAATCGTGCGTTTAAGTGATGTATTAGCTTTTGAAAGTCAGGCATTTTTGCAACATAGATTGGAAAGACGTAGACTTTCGGAGGGTGAGCATTTACCAGAACATTTGCATGAAAATGACGGCTTAATTTTACGGAATAAAGAAGTGCAAGAGACGTTATTTTTCAATCAAGAAACCTACCCAAAAACGAAAAAGCAAAAACTTCGTTTGTATGGTGCTGTGAATGAATACCGAGATGAGCAGGCAAGATTTATGAATATGGTGTATAAACATTTTCATGAAAATCCTACGGAAAAAAATCTGTTTATCGAGGCAGCAACAGGAATAGGAAAAACGCTAGGCTATCTTTTGCCACTTGCATTTCTTGCGACAAAAGAGGAAAAAGCCGTCATTGCAACACCGAGCATACTTTTACAAGAGCAGTTGATGCAAGAAGTTTTGCCAAAAATGGAGCAGTTTTTGCCGAATAAATTGCACGCAACGCTGGTGAAAAGTGCGAGACATTATATTGATTTAGTACGTTTTAAGGAAAGTTTACTTCATCCGAAACCGCAAAAGCAGTATCGTTTGTATCAAATGGCAACACTTGTCTGGTTGCTTGAGACGCAAACGGGTGATTTGGAAGAATTAAATCAGACGAGTTACACTCATTTTTTCTATGAAGATATAAGACATAGAGGGATTCGATTTTTAAATCCCCTTTCCCCTCTTTATGTAGATGATTTTCTCTGTGCTGTCAAGGAGAAAATAGGAAAAAGTAATCTTTTGATTGTCAATCATGCCTATTTGGTGAATGAAAATGTGCGAGGAGAATTTGCTTTGCCTAAGGCGAAATATTTAATAGTGGACGAGGCACATCATTTGCCCAATACTCTTTTGCAATTAAGCAGTGCAAGGTGCAATCTTCAGGCATTTATGCGTGAGCTAAAATCACTTTTTGAGGATAAAGGTGTCTTAGAAGTAGTCGAAGAGGAAATTCAAGAGAAACTCTCGCAGACAATTTTACGGCGAGTTCAATTACTTCGTTTTTCTCTGTCGAATTTCGATCGAAATTTGGAGCATTTGAGCGTAGAATGTAAAAAAATCGCCCATGGAAACGAAGAAATTTTCATGAATGAAGAACAAATAGAGCAATTGAACATAGAGAAGGAGATTTTTCTAAGTCAACTAGCTGAAATTTGGCAGATTGCAAAAGAAATTGAAACAGAATTGTTTGTGAATATCGAGCAATTTTCAAGTTACGAGCAATACATTATGACCCCGATTTTTGATTTTACGGGAAAATTAGAAGAAATTTTAATGCTATTTACTCGTTTTTTTTCAGAGGAGAATACTTCTTTAGTCAAATGGCTAACAAATTTCACGAAAACGCAGAGTATTACATTGCATTTACAGGATTTTGAGCGTTCCATGCTTGATTTTTCAACTTGGTATGCACGTTTTGAAAAAGTGTTGTTTACAAGTGGGACGATGAAAATTGGGAACAATAAAAAATTCTTACCCACACAGTTAGGAATTGAGCAATACGGTTTTCGTACGATTCCCTCTCCTTTTGATTATGGCAAACAGGCGAAACTTTTCTTGCCAACGGATTTGTCGGAAAACGGAGAGTTATTGAATAAAGAACAATTGTCGCAAGCAATACTCAAAATACTTGAAAACACCGAGAAGTCAACGCTTGTGCTATTTAGTTCAAAAGAAATGCTAACCGATTGTTACAATCTTTTGCAACCGGAATTGTTCAAACTCGGAAAGGAAATTTTGGCTCAAGATATTTCAGGTTCAAAAGAAAAAATCATGAAACGTTTTCGCTTTACGAAAGGAGCTGCTCTTTTTGGTACAGATTCGTATTGGGACGGAGTGGACTTGCCGGGAGATGTGTTGGAGTTATTAATTGTGACAAAATTACCATTTGAAAATCCGTTGCGACCATTTGTTAAAAGTTATTATGATTACTTGTCAACAAAAGGTTTGTCGCCTTTTAGTTCGTTATCTTTACCAAAGGCTGCACTTCGCTTGCGACAAGGATTAGGGCGATTAATTCGCTCAAGTAGTGATAGAGGTGTAATGTTTATTTTGGACGACCGTATTTTGACGAAAGGCTACGGCACTCGCTTGCTTGCGGTATTTCCGAAAGATATGGAAAAAAATGAAGGAAAATTAGAAGATTTAGTCGAAAAAATGCGTGAGTTTCTGCTATAATGTTTGCATATAGAGAATTTGTGTGGCTAGATTTTTTGCAAGAGGAGAGAAAAGTGAGAGAAAGATTTGAAATGAATAAAAGAGAACAAATCCTGTTAGGGATTCTTATTCTCTTGATTGTAGGGGTATTAAGTGCCGTTTTAATTTTAGTAAGTGCGACTTCTCCAATGAAAAAGGCTGAAAATCAAGCGGCAAATGTTGCGAAAAGTTACGCCAATGTGGAAAATGTTGACCATTTTTATGCCTTCACCAGAAAAGAAACGTATTTTACAGTTGTTGGCAAAAATGATAAAAACGAAGAAGTTGCGGTTATCGTGCCAAAAGAGAGCGACAAAGTAACAGTTGTACCAATGAAAGACGGTGTGGCACAGGGACAGGCTGAGGCGACAGTTTTAGACAGACACAAGGACGTCAGTAAAATCCGTAAAGCCAATCTTGGAATGTTTGACGGCAAAGTGGTCTGGGAAGTTGTTGGAGAAACGGCAAAAGGAAAAATCACTTATTATTTGCTAGACTTCAAAGACGGAGCAGATGTGAATGAAAAATAGGAAACAACGATAAAAAACATACACTAAATTGAAAGACACGGAGGGAATGGAAATGATGTTATCCGAAAGAGCAAGGAAACTTGCACCAAGTGTTACATTGCAGGCGGCAGCAAAAGCGAAAAAGCTGAAAGCACAAGGAAATGATGTGAAAATCTTGACGGTTGGCGAACCAGATTTTGCAACACCAAAAAACATTCAAGATGCCGCAATTCAAGCAATCCAATCAGGCAAAGCGAGCTATTATACTGCAACACCGGGTATCCCTCAGCTGAGAAAAGCGATTGAAAATCGTTTCCGTAATGTTTATGGCATTGATTTTCAAGATGAGAATATTGTCGTAACTGACGGGGCAAAATTTGCCTTATATTCCCTTTTTCAAGCGATTTTAAACGAAGGCGATGAGGTATTGATTCCTGTGCCTTACTGGGTGAGCTATGCTGAGCAAGTGAAATTAGCCGAGGCGACCCCTGTTTTCGTTTATGCGACAGAGGAAAATGACTACAAGGTGACAGTTGAACAGCTTGAGGAGCAACGGACGGAAAACACACGAGCAGTGATTATCAATTCACCAAGCAATCCGACAGGCATGATTTATTCTTATGATGAATTAAAAGCGATTGGTGAATGGGCAGTTAGGAACAATGTTTTAATTGTCGCAGATGATATTTATGGCCGTCTTGTGTATAATGGCAATAAGTTCACACCGATTGCAAGTATTAGCGAGGAAATTCGTGAAAATACGGTGATTATCAACGGTGTTTCCAAAGCATATGCGATGACAGGCTGGAGAATTGGTTTTGCGATTGGCAATGAGGAAATTATCAAAGCAATGATTAAAATCGGTAGCCAATCAACGAGTAATCCAACGGCAGTCAGCCAATTTGCAGCGTTAGAAGCACTCAATGGTACGCAAGAAGTGGTGGAAGAAATGCGTCAAAGCTACGAAGAAAGGCTCAATGAAATTTATCCAAAAGTTGCAGCATTACCGGGCTTTAAGTTGAAAAAGCCACAAGGAGCGTTTTATCTTTTCCCAAACATCAAAGAAACACTTGATATGATTGGTATGGAGAATGCAACTGAGTTTGTAGATGCACTTTTGGAGGAAGAATATGTGGCACTTGTAACAGGGGACGGCTTTGGTAGTCCGTATAATGTGCGATTGAGCTATGCCACGGATTTGGCGACACTTAATGAGGCAGTAGACAGAATTGCCAGATTTATAGAAAGCAAAAAGAAAGAATTTAGAGGTAAATGAAGTGACAAAAGTAATTTCAATTATTGACAGCAAAAAACACGTGGGAGAAAAAGTGAAAATTGGTGCGTGGGTTGCCAATAAAAGCGGAAAAGGAAAAATTTTATTTTTACAATTTCGTGACGGAACAGCCTTTTTCCAAGGAGTTGTTGTGAAAAATGAGGTTGGCGAAGAAATGTTTCAAACAGCTAAGTCATTGACACAAGAAACGAGTGTTTGGGTGACAGGCGTAATTCGTGAGGATACACGATCAAAATTTGGCTATGAAATTGGTATTGAGGCAATCGAAGTGGTCGGCACAAGTGCAGAGTACCCGATTACACCAAAAGAACATGGAACGGACTTTTTGATGGATCACCGTCATTTATGGCTTCGCTCAAGAAAGCAACACGCTGTAATGCAGGTGAGAAACGAAATCATTCGTGCAACGTATGAGTTTTATAATAAAGAGGGATTTGTTAAAATGGATAGCCCGATTTTAACAGGTACAGCAGCAGAAGGAACAACAGATCTTTTTGAGACAGATTATTTTGGTCGCCCAGCCTACCTTGCCCAAACAGGTCAACTATACGCTGAAGCGGGAGCAATGGCGTTTGGGAAAGTGTTCACTTTTGGTCCAACGTTCCGAGCTGAAAAATCAAAAACTCGCCGTCATTTAACGGAATTTTGGATGATTGAACCAGAAATGGCATTTACAACGCACGAGGAAAGTTTGGTAGTTCAAGAACGTTATGTAGCTTTTCTTGTGCAAAGCGTGCTAGACAACTGTGATTATGCCTTAGACGTTTTAGAACGTGACAAGGAATTGCTAAAAAGTTATACACAGCTACCGTTCCCACGCATTAGCTATGATGATGCCATTGAGTTGTTGCAGAAAAATGGTTTTGACGATATTGTTTGGGGAGATGATTTTGGCTCTCCGCATGAAACATTTATCGCCAACTCATTTTCAAAACCAGTCTTTATTTTGAACTATCCAAAAGCAATCAAAGCATTTTACATGAAGCCACACCCAACTCGTGATGATGTTGTGATTTGTGCCGATTTGATTGCACCAGAAGGCTATGGTGAGATTATTGGTGGTAGCGAGCGTGCCACGGATGTAGAATACCTCGAAGAAAAAATCAAAGAAGAAGGATTAAACCAAGAGGATTACGAATGGTACTTAGACTTACGTCGCTACGGCAGCGTGCCACATTCTGGCTTTGGTCTAGGACTTGAACGCATGGTAACATGGATTAGCGGAAACGAACATATCCGTGAAGCTATTCCGTTTCCTCGTATGTTGCATCGGATTTTCCCTTAAAATTGAAACTATAAGAAAAACCGCATGAAATTCGTTTTTTTAAATGGATTTTATGCGGTTTGTTAGTTGTATGTGGGAGTCGTGTGAATAGGTTCATTTCACTTGCATTGATTTAAAAATTCGCTTAATGTTTAGGTAGTATAAAAAACAATGTTTTTTATAGGTGCCATAAGTTAATTTTACAAAAAAGAAAAGAGAAAACAAATGAAAAAGAACAAAATCAATCTCGTTTTATCGTTTCTTTTTCTCCTTGCTATCATTCTCTCAATTGCTAAACAATATGTGATAGCGGAAATTGGGGTTATTTCATATACGTTCATTTGTTTGTTTTGCAATCGAAGTGCGTTGCAAGAAGGAATCAAGAAGTTTTTGTATAAAAAGCGGGAAATAAAATATTATCATCTCAAAGATATTGGGAAAAATGAGGATAAGAATGCACGAATTGAGAATTTGAAAGTTTTGATAAGACTACCTCGAACATTTAGTGTAGCTAGTTTTTTGGTGCTGGCGGCGAATATTTTTTCTATTTACTCTCTTTTGAGCAAGCTCTCAAACCCAGTAAGTGAGCTATTTTTATCGTTTGTCGAATTTTTGGTTTTGTTATTTATTCTTGCGGTTTTAGCGGGTTTTAGTATATACAAACATCCGATATGTAGCTATATTAGTATTCCGTTTGTTGCGGGACTTGTTCTTCTTTGTTTTGGCAATCATTTACAAGAGATGAAAAAGGTATTCATTTTGATTATTTTCCTAGTCATTGTTCTAGTTTTATGTATTCTTTTTGTTTTAATATTGCCTTTGTATACCCTAAGGAGAATCAATGCGAAGAAAATTTTTATCATGTTGATTCTTTCGATTTTGACAACGGTCATCATTCAAGCGACACCTGTGGCGATGGAGGCGATTTTTACGCAAATTTCCTTTAGCGGTGAAATAATTCCGAATGACTCCTCACTTCCTGCGGAGATAAAGCAATTCTTGCAGAGAAAAGAAGTAATTGATTTGGTGAATTATTTTTCAAAAAGAGAAGTCATCTCTGAAGTTTCGAGCATGGTTTCTCTATTTACAACAGGAGTTACGACCTCTTTCTTGATTAGTGGCGGTATCATTGAGTTTAGAGTGTCAAAAGCGAAGAAACGAGCAAAGGAAAAATTGTATGCTTTATTGCTACAAGAAGAAAAAGCGACCATACAAAATCTAACCGAGTGTGCGTACTTGGGAGGAGATGAGATAGAAATGTTGATTTTTAGCAATGAAAAATTTCTTGAAGTGATAAAACGAGAAGAATGTGAGTAAACAAAATTAACACAAGAACTATTTCAAAATTTATGCTAGAATAAATCAAGTAGAAAAAGTATGAGGGGGAGTTACCATGAGCTTTGCAAGTGAGGTAAAAAAAGAGTTAACGACATTGGAAGTACATCGTGAGCATGCAAGAAGTGAGCTTGCTGCCCTCATTCGCATGAATGGTGCGTTATCTATTGCCGACAAGCAATTTGTTCTCAATATCCAAACGGAAAATGCGTCAATTGCCAGACGAATTTTCACCTTACTTTCAGATACTTATGGGGTGAAAAGTGAGGTTTTGGTTCGTAGGAAAATGAAACTCAAGAAAAATAATGTTTATATCGTACGTTTAAAACAAGAAACGAAGGAAATTTTAGCTGATTTAGAGATTTTGGACGGTTTATTTTTTACCACGGGAGTCAGTGAGGATATTAAAGGGAATGCACAGAAAATGCGTTCTTATCTTCGTGGTGCGTTTGAGGCAAGTGGAAGTGTGAACAATCCAGAAACAAGTCGCTACCATTTGGAAATTTACTCGGTTTATGAAGACCACAATCACGATTTGGCTGAAATGATGAATTATTTCGGGCTGAATGCAGGTGAGTTAGAGCGTAGAAACGGTTATATTGTGTATTTAAAAGGTGCGGAACATATTACAGAATTTATGATTTTGATTGGTGCAACCAATTCTATGTTGAAATTTGAGGATGTGCGAATCATGCGAGATATGCGAAATTCGGTGAACCGTTTGGTAAATTGTGAAACGGCGAATCTCAATAAAACGATTGATGCTGCAGCAAGACAGATTGAAAATATTGAATTTATTAAAGCACATAGCACTTTGAGTGTTCTTGCTCCAAAATTGCGAGAACTAGCCGAACTGCGTTTAGAAAATCCAGAGCTTGCGTTAAAAGAGCTTGCGGAAATGATGCCAAGTGGTGCGATTTCAAAATCAGGTATCAATCATCGCATGAGAAAAATCAATGAAATAGCAGAAAAATTACGAGCAGAGCAAGAATAAGAGAGGTTTTAAAAGTGGAATTTACAACATTAACAGAAGAAGAATATCAACGTCATGCACAAAATCATCCGTTGGCAAACTTTTTACAGACGAAAGAAATGGCACGCGTTCGCAAAATGCGTGGCTGGGGCGTGGAATATGTAGGAGTAAAAGAAAACGGAGAGGTGATTGCAACTGCCCTTTTGGCACGCATGAAAATTCGTTTTGGCTATTATTATGACATTGACGGTGGTTTTCTAGCTGATTTTGACAATAAAGAACTCTTGTCCGTTTTTACCAATGGTTTAAAGCAACACCTGAAATCAAACGGTGCATTGTACCTCACTATGACGCCAAACGTCGTGTATCAACAACGTGATTGGAATGGAAATGTAGTAGGCACACCGAAACGTGAGATTTTAAACGAGTTGACATCTCTTGGGTTTGTTCATCACGGCTTTGAAAAAGGATTTTCCACTGCCTCACCTCGTTGGGTATTTGTCAAAGAATTGCGTGGACTTGATGAAAAATCACTTCGCAAAAGCTATCAAAAAGATGCGATTTATTCTGTGAAAAAAACTGCACAATTTGGGATTACTTTGCGTGAATTGCCGTACGAAGAACTAGACAAATTCAAACAATTGACCGAACATACTGCTAAAAGACGTAGTTTTCAAGATAAACCACTTGATTATTATCAGGCAGTTTTCAAAGAATTTGGTGAAAAAGCAAAATTCATGGTCGCAGAAATTAATTTTAAGGACTATATCGAAAATCTCCGCAAGCGTGAGGAGGAATTGCAAGCAAAATTGGATAGAATTGCTCAAAATCTCGAGAAGACACCTAATTCTTCTAAAATGCTCAATCAGCAACGTGAATTTGAGGCTCAAAAGGCAACGCATGAGAAGCGAATTGAAGAGGCAGAAGAGTTTCGGAAAGAAAGTGGCGATGAAGATGTTCTTCTTGCAGGAGCTTTATTTATCATCGGCAAACAAGAAGTCATTTACCTTTTTTCTGGCACGTATGACAAGTATAAAAATTTCTATGCACCCTATCTTATTCAAGATGAAATGATGAAATTTACGATTGAAAATGGAATTGAAAAGTACAATTTCTACGGAATTGACGGAAATTTTGATGGTAGCGACGGTGTGTTAAAATTCAAACAATCTTTCACAGGAGTCGTCGAAGAAAAAATCGGCTCGTTCGACCTCGTGATTCAGCCAATGAAATACAAATTTTATCAGATGTTAAGAAGAATTGCTGACAGAGCGAGAGGGTGAGGATTGGCATTTTCATTTTAGATAAAAAGCAAGCAAAAACTACTCTCTATGGGGGTGGTTTTTTGTTTTTTTTTTAAGACTAATAGAAACGAAAAGGTGGAGAAGTGAAAAAAGAGAACGTTTTATTTTATTTATTTTTTGTAATTTGTATAAAAAGATTAAAATGTCTCGTTTTTTGTATTACTATCATTTAGGAAACTTAAGTTATTAATAAAAAACGAAATTTATTAATGACCAACATAAAAAGAAAGAGGTGAAAATATCCAGAAAATAATTATACGGCAAAAATTGTGAAGAAAGTTTGAAAATGCAGACTCTGGGTAAAAAAGACAATGATTTTAGGAAAATTAGACAATGACAGAATGAATTTCTGGTGGTAGTATCATGAAGTGCTAAAAAAGAATCGGGGAAGTTGCACGAAAGGTCAGTGCGATATTATGGGTTGAAGGATATATACAAATTTTCACAATAATAAAAATAGTTGAAAGTTTACGGAAGGGCTTGTTTAACAAGTCACTTTAAGGGTACACCTAAGAACTCCGTTTAAGCCAAAGTTAGCAATTTTGGGTAAGCGTAAGTTTTTAGAGGTCCCCTTCAGTAAAAATCGAAGGGAAAATGGGAAATGAAGATTTCAGTTTTTGGGCTTGGATATGTTGGATTATCCAATGCTCTTTTGCTCGGGCAAAATGAAGAAGTAATGGGCTTTGATGTCAATGAAGAACGAATAGCACTTTTGAACAATCGACAGTCGCCGATTGTTGATGAGCATATTTCTGATTTTTTACAGGAAAAACAATTGAATTTGAGTTGGACGGTGAGTTTTGAGGAGGCAGTGAAACATGGAGAATATCTGTTGATTGCCACTCCAACTGATTACAATGAGGAAGAGTGTTTCTTTGACACAACCTCCATTGAAAAAGTCATCTCAGATGCTCTTATGATTAAACCAGAAAGTAAATTTTTGATTAAGTCGACCATTCCGATTGGCTATGTAGAGCGACTAAAGGAGCAATTTCCGAATGTCGCAAGTATTATTTTCACCCCAGAATTTTTGCGAGAGGGCAGAGCGTTGTATGACAATTTGTACCCGTCACGCATTATTGTAGGAAATACAGGAGACGAGGGGAAAGTCATTGGCGAAATGTTTCTGAGAAATACTTTGAAAAAAGATGTAGAAGTTATCTACATGAGAGAAACAGAAGCTGAGTCCGTCAAATTATTTGCCAATACTTATTTGGCAATGCGAGTAGCATATTTTAATGAGCTAGATACATTCGCAACGATGAATAATTTGGATACTGCTCAAATTATCGAAGGAGTCAGTCTTGACCCTAGGATTGGTATGCACTACAACAATCCAAGTTTTGGCTATGGTGGTTATTGTTTACCAAAAGATACCAAGCAGTTAAAGGCAAATTATAGCAATGTGCCAGAAAACTTGATTTCAGCGATTGTGGCAAGTAATCAGACACGTCAAGAGTTTATTGCCGAGACGATTGAGAAAAAGCAACCTAAGAAAGTTGGCGTTTATCGTTTGGCAATGAAACACGGAAGCGACAATTTCCGTTACAGTGCCATTCAAGAAGTAATGAAACACCTAAAACAAAAAGGAATTGATTTATTAGTTTACGAACCACTTCATGAAAGTACGCATTTCAATGGATTTGAAGTCATTCATGATTTACAGGAATTTAAAAAGCAATCAGAAATTATTTTGGCAAATCGCTTTGACGATTGTTTGCAAGATGTAAAGGAAAAAGTGCATACACATGATGTGTTTGCTAGAGACTAACAAAAAAAGCGGAGTAGTGCATTGTGAAGTCTGCAAGATGAAACTACAATTGCAGACTTCACCACTACAAAGTTAGACAAAGGAGAAAACGATGACCTCGTTATTAAGTATTTTTTTATTGGTTTATGGAATTTTGGCATTGGGGCATATTTTGATACAGCTCGTGATTTGCCATAGTGAAAACAGAAGACAGCATGGTGAGAAATTTAAATCATTCCACCAAGGGCATACGGCAAGCGTATCGGTAATCGTCCCCGCCTACAATGAAGAGCCGAGTATTTTAAAGGCTTGTATTGACAGCATTTGTAAGCAGAAACTTGAAGAGTTAGAAATTATCGTGGTTGATGACTTTTCTAAAAATAGAGAGGAATTAATCGAAAAAGTTTACAATGCGTATGAAAACGACGAACGTGTGCGAATTTTGTTGCCAAAACAAAACAAAGGGAAACGTCATGCACAAAAACTAGGGTTTGATAGAGCGACAGGTGAAATAATTGTAACAGTTGACTCAGATACGCTATTGAAAGATAAAAATGCGATTTTAAAATTGATTCAGCGTTTAGTTGACGAAAAAGTTGGTGCAGTAACAGGAGATGTGCAAGTGGAAAACAAAGGAGTCAATCTTCTCACTCGCTTGATTAGCTATCGCTACTGGTCAGCATTCCACCAAGAACGTGCGGCACAAAGCCGTTTTCACGTGGTAATGTGCTGTTCTGGACCATTTTCAGCGTATCGTACTGAAATTGTAAACAAAGTGAAAGACGAGTATGTTTCACAGTATTTCTTAGGTGAAAATTGTACTTATGGTGATGACCGTCATTTGACGAATTTAGTGCTAAAAGAAGGGCATGAAGTAGCGTTTCATCAGCACGCAACAGTGCAGACGTTTGTACCAGAAACACTAGGGCAATATGTAAAACAACAAGTAAGATGGAACAAAAGTTTTTATCGTGAAATGCTTTGGACAATTAAATTTGCTCACAGACATCATTGGTATATGCTTTATGATTTGTTAATGCAATTTATTTTGCCGTTCATGTTAGTTGTTTCACTATTTGCAATGGTATTCCAGACGATTTATTACGGAGATGTTCGACATTTCGTTCAATATTTAATCGTTCTAGCATTGATTGCAGTTCTTCGTTCGCTATACGGTATTTTTAGGACGAGGGATTTAGGATTTTTACTTTTTGTAATTTACGGCTTTATTCACGTTTTAGTTTTATTACCAGTGAGATTTTATGCACTTTGTACACTAAAATCAACACGTTGGGGAACAAGATAATTATTTTATCGACTTTATCTCTCTAAGAAAGTATTTTTTAGAGAGATATTTTAGGATTACTTCTAAAACAAAAATGATTTGTAAGCAAATTTCTTGCACATTAAGGAAAAACGGAGTATTTTTTGTATAAGTAAGTTATGGGCACCTCTAAAAACTCCGGTTAAGCCAAAATTAGCTAGTTTTTCGATTTTCGAGGAAATCGACGAAAGCTATGTGATTCATAGGTTGAGGAGACTGACGAAGAAAATCGGAAAACTAGCAATTTTGGGTAAGCGTGAGTTTTTAGAGGTGTCCATATATTAATAAAGGATTGATAAAAATGTACCGAGTAGTCGAGATGTTCGGCGATAATGAGCCATGGTGGTTTTTAGAGGGGTGGGAAGAAGATATTGTTCAATCTTCTTCCTTTGAAAACCTAGAAGATGCCTTATGCTATTACAAAAAATGTTGGCTAGAGTATAGAAAAAAGTTTGACGAAGTCAATAGCAAGCGAAATTTTCTTGCAGCTTTTTGGAGCGAGGATGATGAACGTTGGTGTGAAGAGTGCAACGACTATTTGCAGCAATATCATAGTTTGGCGATTCTTTATGACAACAAAATGTTAGCAGAGGAAATTGGCAAGAAAAAATACGAACGTGTGACAAGCGAGGGGAAAGCAAAAAGCTGTTCAATGAAGTAGGCAAATTGTCTACGCATTGAACAGCTTTTTAGAATTGACCCTATCCCTTACACTCATTCTTCTAATGACAAAAGTGCAAGAGGAGAAGAAAGAATATAATCAGGCTGACACGTTTCTAGTTCAGTTGCAGAACCGAACCCCCACAAAACGCCTGCACTATCTAAATTGTTTTCCTTTGCTCCTAAAATATCGTGTTTTCTGTCGCCAATCATCAAGATATTTGCCTCATGGTTCACTCCGAGATTTTCCATAGCGTAGCCAATGACGTCTGCTTTTTCACTTCGCACGCCGTCATCAAGTGTAGCACCAAATACACCGTCAAAATACTCTTCTAATTGTAGAAATTCTACGATTTGCTTGGCAAAAATTTCTGGTTTGCTCGTGGCAATTGCTAATTTTTTTCCAGACTCTTTCAGTTTGCTTAAACATTCTACCATTCCGTCGTAAATTTTGTTTTCTACAATGCCTTTGTCTTTAAAACATTCTCGGTAGAGCGAAATCGCCTCTCTTGCTCTTTTTTCATCAAGGGAAAGAAAGCTCTGAAAACTCTCAATAATAGGGGGACCGATAAACAAATAATAATCCAAATCTTGTGAAACTGGAATCTCCATTTTCTCAATTGCATATTGAATGGAGTGAATAATTCCCTCAGAGGAATCAATCAGCGTACCGTCAAGGTCGAAAAAGTAATAATCATAGTCTTTCATTTTAGTTACCCCTTTTTTATAATATCGTCAATTATTGTAATTTTTACAGCTGTATAAGAACTATCATACTATTTTTTCTATGAAGTGTGCAAATGGTTTATGGAAAATCCATTATTGATTGATAAATCAGTTGACAACAAGCGAAAAAAGCATTATTCTATAAAAAAAGCTCGTGTTGAAAAAGAGGAGTAGGCAAATTTGAGTTTGTAGCGATTTCGGGAGAGTGAAAGCCGGAAAACTTGACTTGTTGAACGGCACTTTAGAGCGAGCAAATGAAGTGCTAAGAGAAATCTTAGAAGTAGGGTGGAACCGTGGATTTGAATTTCAAGCTCACCCCTATGTCATTTATTTGGCATGGGCGTGAGCTTTTTCTTATGCCTAAAATTAGCCTCACGAAAAGGAGAACAACATGACAAAAAAGCTAACTTTACAAGAAATGATTCAAACGTTGCAAAATTTTTGGGCGGAGAAAGGCTGCATGATTATGAACAGTTATGACACGGAAAAAGGTGCAGGAACAATGAGTCCTTACACATTTTTGCGTGCAATAGGACCAGAGCCTTGGAATGCTTGCTATGTAGAACCGAGTCGACGTCCAGCAGACGGTCGCTATGGGGAAAATCCTAACCGTTTGTACCAACACCATCAGTTTCAAGTGGTAATGAAACCAAGTCCTGACAACATTCAAGAGTTGTATTTGGAGTCATTGCGTTTGCTCGGCATTGACCCACAAGAGCATGATATTCGATTTGTTGAGGACAACTGGGAAAATCCGTCTATGGGTTGTGCAGGTCTTGGCTGGGAAGTTTGGCTTGACGGCATGGAAATTACTCAATTTACTTATTTCCAACAAGTTGGAGGACTACCTGTTAAACCTGTCACAAGCGAAGTAACTTACGGACTAGAACGACTTGCGAGCTATATTCAGGAAGTCGATTCGGTATATGATTTGGAATGGAGTCGAGGGGTGAAATACGGAGAAATTTTCCGTCAACCAGAATACGAACACTCAAAATATTCCTTTGAAATTAGCAATCAAGAATTGCTCCTAGAAAACTTCAATAAATTTGAAAACGAAGCAAAACGTTGTATCGAAGAAAGTTTGGTACATCCAGCGTATGACTATATTTTAAAATGCTCACACACTTTTAATTTATTAGATGCTCGTGGTGCAGTTTCTGTAACGGAACGTGCTGGATATTTACATCGCATTCGCAATATGGCAAAAAGTGTGGCGAAAATTTTTGTTGCTGAGCGTGAAAAATTAGGCTACCCATTGCTAGATGATGAAGGGCGAGCACAAATTGGTTTTGTTGCGAAAAAAGAAGAGGAATAAAAAAGATAAGGAGGAAATTATGCGTAACTTTTTATTAGAAATTGGTTTAGAAGAAATGCCTGCTCATGTGGTAACTCCTTCAATGATACAATTAAAGGAAAAAATCGAAAAATTTTTAGTGGAAAATCGTCTTTCATTTGAAAGCATTGAAGTATTTTCTACCCCACGAAGACTGGCATTGAGAATTGTAAAACTTGCAGAAAAACAAGAAGATACAAGAGAAGAAGTCAAAGGACCTGCAAAAAAAATTGCTTATGATGAAAATGGAAATTTGAGCAAGGCAGTGCTTGGATTTTTACGAGGAAAAGGATTAACTGAAAATGAAATGACGTTCAAAGAAGTCAAAGGTGTAGAATACGTCTTTGCAACGGTCGAGGAAAAAGGGAAGGCGACAGAAGAAATTTTGAAAGAATTGCCAAATGTGATTCTTTCTATGACGTTCCCTGTTTCTATGCGTTGGGCGGACAACGATGTAGAATTTATTCGCCCAATCCACTGGCTTGTGGCTTTATTTGGAAGTGAAATTGTTCCATTTTCTATTTTAGGTGTAGACACAAGCAACACTTCAAGAGGACATCGCTTGCTAGAAGGTGTACCAACATTTTCCAATGCAGATAGTTACGAAGAGGAATTGGCGAAGTTCAATGTTATTGCTAATGCCGCGGAGAGAAAAAATCTCATTCGCAAGCAAATTGCTGCACTTGAAAAAGAAAACAATTGGACGGTTGATTTAGACGAAGAATTGCTTGAAGAAGTGAACAATCTTGTTGAATATCCGACAGCTTTTGCGGGGAGTTTTGACGAGAAATATTTGGATGTGCCAGAAGAAGTGCTTATTACTTCAATGAAAGAACATCAGCGTTTCTTTGACGTGCATGAACTGGACGGCAAATTAAGTCCGCATTTTATTTCTGTACGAAATGGAACAGACAATCATTTGGCAAATGTCATTAAAGGAAATGAAAAAGTGCTAGTTGCTCGACTAGAGGACGGTGAATTTTTCTGGAAAGAAGATCAACGATTGCAGATTGCTGACTTGGTGGCGAAACTTTCTAAAGTGACGTTCCATGAAAAAATTGGCACACTTGCAGAGCATATGCTTAGAACGAAAAAAATTGGTGAAGTTCTAGCAGAAATGGTAGAGTTAACAGAAACAGAGAAAAAAGATTTGAAAAGAGCAGCCGATATTTACAAATTTGACCTTGTGACCAATATGGTAGGAGAATTTCCAGAGTTGCAAGGGATTATGGGAGAAAAATATGCGGTTTTACAAGGAGAAAACGAGCAAACTGCTAGAGCAATTCGTGAACATTATTTGCCAACGACCTCAGAAGGTGTTTTGCCAGAGAGTAAAGTAGGGGCTATTTTAGCGGTAAGTGACAAACTTGAGAGTTTGTATAGTTTCTTCTCTGTTGACCTTATTCCGTCAGGTTCAAACGATCCATATGCCTTACGCCGTGCAGTACAAGGAGTGATTCGTATTTTGGATAAATTTGGCTGGAAATTTTCATTTGCAGACTTGCAAGAGAAGATTTTCACAGCAATCAATGCAGAAACGGAAATTTACAAACTCACTTACACGAACGAAAAAGAGGCACTTTCTTTTGTCAAAGGACGTGTTCGTCAGCTTTTAAGTGGAAAAATCACACGTCACGACATTTTAGATGCCGTAGTCAATGCTGAACAAAGCGACATTTCAGAGTTATTTGCGACCGCAGAAGTTTTAAACGCACATCAAAATGACGAAAACTTCCGCTTGGGTATCGAAAGTCTTACTCGTGTCGTCAACCTTGCTCAAAAAGCCGAGGTAGCAGTAGATGTGAATACTTCTCTGTTTGAAAATGAATATGAAAAAGCATTAAATGAAAAAATTATTTCTCTTGAAGAAAACTTCACAGGCAATGCCGAAGAAAAATATCAGCAATTAATGAGTTTATCAAGCGTGATAAATGAGTATTTTGACAACACAATGGTCATGACAGACAACGAACAAGTGAAAAACAACCGTTTGAGTGAACTGCAAAAACTTGCCAAAATTATTTTGAGCTTTGCAAGTGTTGATTTATTGATTGTGAAATAAAAATGAAAAAATCGCATGGATTAAGTGTTTCATGCGATTTTTATTTTTTTGAGGAGAAGAAATATCATTCTTTTCCTCTTGCTATTCTGCGAGCAATTTCCTTGTGAATAATTGTTCTTTGTGTTTCATAAACAGAATGAAGTAAATTGTTTTCTTTTGTACTGATTTTGCTCCATTTGAATTGTTTTCCAGACTGATGAATGATTGATTTTACTTCATCGGAAAAAGGAAGTCCGTCAAAGAAAATCGCTCGTTGAATATCGCCAGTAATACTTGGACCTAGGACAAACTCAGGGACAAGATTATCCAACATTGGAGTAATTGGAAATGCTTGAATGAATCCGTCAAATTGATTCATATAGTAAAAATTCAACAATCCATTCTCCAAAAGTTCAACGTCCATTAAGAAATTTTGTTCCTCTTTGCCAACGATTTCAGGCAAATCTTCATATTGAAGTCCAGCTTTTTTTGCCACTTCTTCTGTAATTTTAAAAATAATCATCTGCTCACCTACATTTTCTAAATTTCACTCACTTTATTTTACCAAAAATGAACAATTTTGGGGAAGTGTAAGTTTTTAGAGGTGTTCTAAAAATGTTGTTCATACTAACTTGACAAAACACGAACACTTGAAAATTTTTTCAAAACGTTATACACTACCCAAAGCTAGATAGTTTTGAGAGCTATCCTTAATTAGAACAAAAAAGGAGTATTCCATGAACATAACAAAAGAATTTGATACAATTGCAGCAATTTCTACTCCTCTTGGTGAGGGGGCGATTTCGATTGTTCGTCTTTCTGGTACTCAAGCGATTGAAATTGCCAGTAAATTGTTTCTGCAAGGGAAAAAGAATCTGAGTGAAGTGGCGACACATACTATTCATTACGGACGTATCGTTGACCCTGTAAGCGAGCAATTAGTCGATGAAGTCATGGTGAGTGTCATGCACGCACCACGCACATTTACACGTGAGAACGTGGTGGAAATCAATACACATGGCGGAATTGTTGTCACTAACCAGATTTTGCAGCTCTTGCTACGCTCTGGTGCAAGACTTGCCGAACCCGGTGAGTTTACGAAACGTGCCTTTTTAAATGGTCGAATTGATTTGACAAGGGCGGAGGCGGTCATGGATGTTATTCGTGCAAAAACGGATAGAGCAATGAGCATTGCGACTTCTCAACTTGACGGCAGACTTTTTCAGCTCATTCAAAAGATGAGACAAGAGATTTTGGAAGTTTTAGCACAAGTTGAAGTGAACATTGATTATCCAGAATATGATGATGTTGAGGAGATGACGACACAACTTTTGCGTGAAAAAGCGATTGTTATTGAAAAACAGCTTGCTCATTTACTTGAAACGTCTAAGCAAGGGAAAATTTTGCGTGAAGGTTTGTCTACGGCAATTATCGGGCGACCAAATGTTGGGAAAAGTTCTTTGTTAAATTACTTACTGCAAGAAGAAAAAGCAATCGTGACGGATATTGCAGGGACAACACGTGATGTGATTGAGGAATATGTCAATGTGCGTGGTGTGCCACTGCGATTGATTGATACTGCTGGTATTCGTGAGACAGAGGATATTGTCGAGCGTATCGGCGTTGAACGGAGTCGTAAAGCACTCTCTGAGAGCGACTTAATTTTGCTTGTGCTAAATGCAGCGGAAGAATTATCTTTTGAAGACGAGCAACTCATTGAGGCAACGAGTGGTCTAAAACGCATTATTTTGCTGAACAAAACCGATTTACCACAAAAAATTTCATTGGAAACTCTGGAAACTTTGGCAGAAAACAGTGAAATTCTACCTATTTCCGTTTTGCAAGGCGAAAATTTATCCGCACTCGAAGAAGCGATTGCCAAGCTCTTTTTTGCGGGTGAAACGATAGAAAAAGACGCCACTTACCTCTCAAACGTCCGCCACATCGGCTTAATTGAGCAAGCACAGGCAAGTTTGCAAGAAGTGTTAAGCGGCATTTCATCAGGTTTACCCGTAGATTTGGTACAAATGGATATGACAAAATGCTGGGAATTACTAGGAGAAATTATTGGCGAAAGCGTACAAGATGAACTATTGAATCAATTATTTAGCCAATTTTGCTTGGGAAAATAGCAAGAGGGCACCTCTAAAAACTCACGATTATCCAAAATTGCTAGTTTTCCGATTTTCTTCGTCAGTCTCCTCAACCTATGAACCACATAGCTTTCGTCGATTTCCTCGAAAATCGAAAAACTAGCTAATTTTGGCTTAACCGGAGTTTTTAGAGGTGCCCAAGAGAAATACAAAGAAAAGTCAATTCTATGGAGTTGGCTTTTTTTAGGTAGTTGAAAATTGGAAAATAAAATAAAACTGTTATACCGACCATAAGTCTAAACGCTTAGGCTTTTTTCTTTTGCTTTTTATTGATAAAATAAAGACTACGATGATTAACGGAAAAAGGAGTGTGTTAATATGAAGAAAATGATAACGCTTGGTATTTCTGCGAGCTCTGCGGTTTGGAAAATGTGTGATTTAATTGAACGCTTTAGGAAAAATGAACAGTTTGAAATAGATGTTCACGTGATTATGACGGAAAATGCAACGAAATTTATTTCTCCGTTAATGTTTCAAACGTTGACACAAAATGAGGTGAGTGTAAATGTCGCTCAAGAGCATGAACCGGAAAAAATCAATCATATTTTTCTTGCTCAATCATCAGATGTTTTTTTGATTGCCCCAGCGACAAGTAATACGATTGGCAAAATTGCTCATGGAATGGCGGATAATATGCTCACAAGCGTGGCACAAGCTGTTCCTAAAGGCACTCCGAAACTTTTTGCCCCAGCGATGAATGATGTGATGTATCATCAAGAAATTGTGCAGGAAAACATTGACAAGCTAAAAAAACGTGGGTATAAGGAAATCAAGCCTCGTGAAGATAGACTTTCAAGCGGAAAAATTGCCATTGGAGCATTAGCTGAAGTTGAAGCAATCGAAAAAGAAGTGCTAGATTTTCTTTTAATGTAATTGTTTTCAAAAAACTATATACATTTTAAAATAAAGGTATATAATAGTAGTGTAAATGTTCAGGCAACCCATTTGCGTGAGCATGAGAGGACTCTAAAAATTCCAATTTGCTTTAGAGTTACCTAAAAAAAAGAAACGGAGTGTATCAAAATGAAGAAATTTAACATTGGCAAAAGTGACTTGAATGCTTCTCAGATTGTTTTGGGGTGTATGCGTATTAACGATGAGGAAAAAAATCCCGTTGAAGTCATTGAAACAGCAGTAGAGTGTGGCATTAACTTTTTTGACCATGCAGATATTTACGGTCGTGGAAGTTGTGAGGAAATTTTTGCAACTGCACTTGCACAGTCAAGCGTAAAACGTGAAGATATTCTCTTGCAAACAAAATGTGGTATTGTACCGGGTGTGGCATTTGATTTTTCAAAAGAGCATATCATTTCAGCCGTGGAAGGTTCGCTCAAACGTTTAAATACGGATTACGTTGACGCTTTGCTTTTGCATAGACCAGACGCTTTAGTGGAACCTGATGAAGTGGCAGCTGCGTTTGACGAGTTGGAGAAATCTGGGAAAGTACGTTATTTTGGTGTTTCCAATCAAAATCCTATGCAAATTGAATTGCTCAAAAAGTCTGTTCAACAGCCGTTAATTGCCAATCAATTACAATTTGGCGTTATGCACACGGGGATGATTGATGCAGGGATTCATGTAAATATGAAAGATAACGGGTCATTCGACCATGACGGGCAAATTTTGGAGTATTCAAGACTTCACGATATGACCATTCAAGCGTGGTCTCCATATCAATATGGATTTTTCGAGGGTATTTTCATTGGAAATGAAAAATTCCCAGAGTTGAACAAAAAACTCGAAGAAATTGCTGAAAAATATAATGTTACCCCAACAGGAATTGCAACGGCATGGATTAATCGCCACCCTGCTAACCTTCAAACGATTATTGGCACGATGACACCGAGCAGAATTAAAGAAATCTGCCAAGCAAGCGATGTGGTGTTAACTCGTGAGGAATGGTATGATATTTATATGTCAGCTGGCAATATTTTGCCATAAAAAAATTGATAAGGACTGAGGAAATGAAAACAGAGATAGGTATTTTGCCAAACGAAAAAAATGAAGAAATCAAAGCATTAGTACAATATTCTTTCAACAAATTTTCTCCAGAGTGGGCAAAGTGTTTTGATTATTTGACGGAGCATTCGATTAATTTTGGTGTACTTCATGACGAAGTGCTAACAAGTCAGATTACGCTTGTGGAGCATGAGGTGAATTTTCACGGAAAAACATTGTTGGCGAGCGGCATTAGTTATGTGGCAAGTTATCCAGAAGCTCGAGGCAAAGGTGGGATTCGTGAAGTTTTTCGACAAATTTTTGAGCGTGAGTACAATCGTGGTGCAGCACTTTCTCTGCTTGACCCATTTTCTTATCAGTTTTATCAACAATTTGGCTATGAGGCTGCGTGTGATCGTCTGTTGCTTTCGTGGGAGGCAAAAAATTTCCCGCAAGCAGAAAAGAGCAACTATACGATGAAGAGAATGTCTTTTGATGAGGCATTTCCTGCTTTGAAAAAGTTGCACGCAGAAAATGAACAATTTTCTCGTGGTAGTTCACGTCGTAATGCGTGGTGGTGGAACTACACGCATATGCACAAATGGAAAGGGCATTATACCGCTATTTGTTACAACGAAGAAATGCAAGCAGTCGGTTATATAATCTACACAATGGATTATCCGAATTTGCATATTATCGAATGGGTAAATGCGGATTTTGAGGCGGCTAAGGCAAGTGTCAATTTTATCAATAGTCATAGCATGGCATTTGATACGATTACTTATTTGTCAGCCAATAGCAATGTGAAAGAAATTCCAGTTTTGCATTTAATGAAAGAACCTCGTGCGGTCAAACGAGAATTACTTCCATATATGCAGGCAAGAATTGTAAATGTTGAAGTGTTTCTTCAATCATACCCTTGGCAAGAGGAGGCAAATTTTGCTTTTGAGCTAACGGATAAAAACCTCCCGAATAACAACGGAATTTTTCTTGCAAATGGAGAAAAAGTGTTGACACCTCATTTGCCACTGATTTCCTGTGATATTGGAACGTTCTCTTCTTTATTGCTAGGTTATACTAGCGTTGATATGCTTGTCAAAATGCAACGTGTGAAGTGTTCTGAAAACAGGATTTTCCCTAGCCTCAAGCGTTCTGTCGTGCAAGAGATGACAATCGTCTCAGATATTTTTTAAGAAATCAAGGACTTAGAAAAGAATTTTTTTCTAGGTTCTTTTTTTGCGTTTTGGAAGTGAAAAAACGGCTCAATTAGGTTAAAAAACAATTAAAATCATGATTTTTGAAAAAAATACCCCTAAACTTTTTACTTTTTTTTGAATACAGTATATTTATCTAGTATTTCCATTTGAAATGAACGAAAATAGTTTTAGACGTTTTAGAAAGGGGTGGAAAAATGAAAAATAGGGTTGCATTTTTTTGTTTTCTATTATCATTACTGATTTTTTCAGGGAATACAAAAACAAATGCAGATGAAAGCACTGTGGTGGATGATAACGTCAATCACATCCGCATTTCGATTCCGAAAGATGTTGTAGTAGAGCCAGATATGCCCGATGGGGTAAAGCCTTCAAAAACTTTACCTGACACGAATGCAACTGCCAATACAACAACTAAAACATCGGGTAGCAACAACTTGGGGTCATTCGGAGAGGAACACTCCGCATACTTCACTATTATCGGTTTATTGCTCATGAATTTGGTCTTACTTCTTCTCATTCTTAGAAAGAGACAGAATGAAGATAAAGAAAAAAGTATAAAGGAGAATGTACAGTGAAAAAAACAGCAGTATTAAGCCTAAGTGCTTTAGCACTTGCAACAGTAGCTTTACCAATGGTTACTTCAGCACTTGATGATATTAACACTAATCCTAAAGTGACATCTAAATCTAGTGCAAACAATTTAACACCTCAAATGGAAGCACACAACCGTGTATCTTTCCAAGGGGTAAACATTAACAATGGTGGTTTAGTATTAGAAGAAGTACCGGGTTATGACTTTAGCCCAGTTACTGCAACTACTATTAACACAACAGGTTACACATTCACAGCTAGCGGTATCCGTGAAGTAAACTCTGCAGGGGTTACTCAAGATAACACGCCTCAAGGGATTGTTGTAACTGACTTACGTGGGGGAACTACTGGATACAAAGTATCAATGGAAGTAAAAGACTTGTCACTTACTAAAGGTGGTAATTCTTACCTATTGCCAGTAAACACATTTAAAGTTAGCGTAAAAGCAGGTAGCTTTACTGATGCTGGTGGTAACGTTATTCCAACTCACGCTGCAAAAACAGGTGTAGATACTTACAAAGTAAAAGGTGAAGTGATCACTTCAACTGCACAAGCAACAGGAACAATCACTTCAGAAATCCCTGACGTTACAATGGACGTTGGTCAACAAGGGATTACTTCAGGTACTTACACAGGTGTTGTAGAGTACACACTTGAAGATGGTAAATTACCATAAAAAAGTTATTACTTTCTCTGGGTTTCTCACCCAGAGAGAGTGTTGTAAAAAAAGGGAAAATTATTATAAGGTGGAGGAAATATCACAATGAAGAAAAAATTATTAGCAACAGCATTAGTAGCTAGTGCTCTTGTATTGCCAAACGTAGCAAGTGCAGCTCCAGTAGCATCTGGTGCGAACGGTCAAGCGGTAAACACTGGTCAAGGTGTGGTTACTTTTGTAGGGGTAACTGCTCAAAACGGTGGTTTGATCTTAGAAGAAGTACCAAGCTTTACTTATGCAACAGCTCAACAATTAGGTCAAAACTTGAACAACGGTTTCTACGAGTACAAAAATACTCAAAGTGATCAAAACGCAGGGGCTCCTGTAACGATTAAAGTTACTGACTTGCGTGGTGGTAGCACTGGATACAAAGTATTTGCGAAAGCTGAAGAGTTGAAAGAAGTTCTTCCAACTGGTTCAACAGCTACTCCAAACATTTTGCCATGGGCTACTTTGAAAGTGACTACTACTGGTTCAGCAGAAGTTCCTGCTGTAACTGACGTAGACATCATGAACAAACACGCAATCGTTGCACAAGGTAGTGCGAACTCAAACGGTACGCATGACGCTGGTGATGTAACAAGTGAATTGACAGTAAACCAAGCGGGTGTTAAAGCATCTACTTACAAAGGGAACATCATCTACACACTTGCTGATTCATCATTAGTTACACCATAATATTATTATTTAAGTAAGTACCCAAAGTGCAGAAACGTGAAGATAATTGCTACACAACCAATCCGGAAATGGTTTTTCTGCACTTTGTTACTTTTTTTCAGCGGTAGAACCTTATCGCTACCGCTGTTTCTATTTTGATAGAACGGATTTTAAGGATAAGGACAAATTTTCAAACAAAGGATAGGGAAAAAATGAACATGAAGAAACTGGGGAAATTTATTGCTTTGGCATTTATTGCCACTTTATTTACGACACTGCCTTTCACAACGAAAGCAGAAGATAAGAAAAATCAATCACCTGTTGGCTATTTCATTGGAATTAGACCTTCAGAATTGCAAAGAGACAAAAACAAAACGTATTTTGACTTACGTGTTAAGCCAGATACAAAAACGACACTTGACTTGATTATAACAAACACATCAGACAAAGATGCGAAATTCCACGTTGGCTTTGGTCGTGCGGGTACAAACTCAAACCAAGTTATCACATATGATGATAAAACGGAAAACAAAGAAAAAGCACCAGCAGACATCAAAGATATGGTAAAAGTTACCAAAACACAAGTGGAAATAAAAGCAAAATCAGACGTTACTGTTCCAATTGAACTTGATGTAAAAGGGGCAAAATGGGATGGTATGATTGCTGGTGGAATTACCGTAACAAAGGTACTGGAAGAACAAAAAGAAGGCTACAACAATGTGTATTCTTATTTGAAAGCATTGGCATTGACTCAAAATGATACAAAAATCACACCTGAATTAAAATTGAATGGTGAAAAAGGAGTTGCCAACTTTGGTTACAACCAAATCGCTGTAAACTTATCAAATATAGAGCCAGTAGCATTTGAATTGGAAAAAATTGAAGGTACCATTACTTCTGAAAAAGACAACTCTAAAGTTACAGTGAAAAAAGGAGAGGGGCAAGTTGCACCTAACTCTAGTTTCGATGTGCTTTATGACTATAAAGAAGTTGTACCAAAAGGTTGGTATAACTTAGATATGTGGGTATATGCTAAAAACGGACAAAAATGGCATTTTACGAATCGCTTTGAAATTAAAGAAGTGAAAGAAAACTATGTAGATGCCATGATTCAACAAGGTTTGATGAAAGAAGATAAAGGCATTCCGTGGTGGATGTGGCTAATTGCAGGCTTACTTCTGTTATTGTTATTCTTCTTATTCTTTATTCTATTCAAACGTCGCAAGAAAGAAAAAGAAGAAGAAAAACAAAGAGCTCAAATGAAAGAATTGCTTGACGCTAAAGAACAAGAAAAGCGTGAAAAAGAAAGAGAACGTAGAAAAGCAAGAAGAAGCGGAGAAGCACAGGCATAAGAGTAAATCAAATCGTAGTGAATTGATACTTTTTAGTGGGGAGCTATTTCTAATGCTTTAGTAGGTTTCAGTTTGAAATAAAAATTGTTGATTTTCACTTGTGTGATATTTAGCACAATGAGTGAAAATCAACAGTTTTCTATTCGTTTTTAAACTGGAAGAAACCGTTTTGAGTAGCAGAGAAATAGTCGCTTTGGAGGTCTTGAAATTGGAAAATATGCAAGAGATCATCAGAAACTTACGTGAATCAGCGGGAATTTCGCAAAAAGAAATCGCTAAAAAATTATTTGTTTCAAGGACGACCTATCAAAAGTTTGAACGTGGCGAATACGACCCACCACTATCGTTTATTATTGCTTTATCAGACTTATTTCAGATAGATCCAAAGTGGCTCATTTCCAATCGTCAGCAACAGCATGATATTGAAAAACTTCTACTTTCTCCTTTAGTTTTTCGAGATGAGGAGCTGACGGTTACAGATAAAATGAAGATTTTCCTTTTTATTCGCTTGCTGAAAGAAGATGAAGAAAAAGAAAAGGAATACTTTCTAAGTTTGTTTTATTAGAAAAGAGGCTCGAAATAAAGAGCCTTTTTTCGCAAGAAAACCGGAAAAAATATAGATTCATACATAAACTAAGTTTTATTATAAAAAGTAACTGTTATTGAGTAAAGTTATAACCTGTTTATTTTTTTGTTGGAGGGCAAGAAAATTTAATATGGGTGAAAAAGATAAAAAAGGAAGGCGAAGAGTGGCGTTTTGAAGTCTGCAACAGCGAACCATGTCGTTTATTTATTCGTAACGAAGTTACGAACGACATTGAGAGCAGTTGCCAGACTTCAGCCTCTCGTAGCTAGAAAAAAGGAAGGCGAAGAGTGGCGTTTTGAAGTCTGCAACAGCGAACCATGTCGTTTATTTATTCGTAACGAAGTTACGAACGACATTGAGAGCAGTTGCCAGACTTCAGCCTCTCGTAGCTAGAAAAAAAGGAAGGATATTTGAAGGATTTTTCAGAACGAAAAATTTTTCAAATTTTAAAATCCATTTTATGGATTTATACTATGTTTATTCTTCTATTGATTCAACTCTAAAACATGGTTTTTATCTTAGTTTTTAGTGTTGAACCAGTATGAAAAATCGGAGAGTAAATTGAAAGAAAATAGGGGGAATCACAATGTATTTTGAGTCAATTTTTTTAACGGAAAAAGATCTTTGGAAACTTGAGTTGAGCAAAGAACTCGAGAGAACAGGGGCAAAGGAGACATATATTCGTTCGTTTGCTGATAAAATAAATAATAATTATATACTCGTAAAAAGAACGCTAGAAAAATTGGCGGTTGATTTTCGAGAATTGTTTGGAAAAGAAATTTTGAAGGTGGAAAAAAATCGTTTCTTTTTCAAATCAGACGGCAATCTTGTCTCAACGTATCGTGAATATTTGATTCAAGAAAGTCTTCCTTTTCAATTTGTAAATGAAATATTAAGTTTCAAACCGTTATCGGTACATGAATTTTGTGAAAAACATGGGATGAGTAGATCTACATTTTCTAATAGGATTAGTAATTTGCAGGATTTTTGTAAATTGTATAATTTAAAACTCAATTTTACCCCGATCGGTGTGAAAGGATCTGAGTTGACCATACGATTATTTTTAATCTTTTTGCACGTAATCGCTTTTTCAAGAAAGAAAAATTATCCGTACTGTGATGAGGCGGAGACACTTTCTTTTCGGACAGAGATCAGTAATGTATTAGGGTCGGAAACGTACATGATTTCCTCGTCGTATCAAAATACATTTTTTTATGTTATTCGCAGAAGAGAAGAACAGGGGCATTATTTTACACCGTCAGAAAAATTGCTTTCTTTTTTAGGTTTGGAGGAAGGGTTTCTGCCTATCCGATTTTTTGAGAACAAGCAAGTGGCGAAGAATGAGTCGGCATTTGTTGCCTTGCTTTCTCATTTTTCCAAAGTGCAAAGACGATTAGTCGATTTGATTACTGCGGGAGAAGATGAAGATGCGACGCATGAGACGGATTTTCAGAGTATCCCTAGGATTCAGTTGATTGCGGATAGTTTTTATAGATATTTGTCGAATATCGCTTTTTGTGAGTATGGAAAAGTGTTGCCAAAAGAGCTTTTGAAACGACAAATTAGTTATCAATTTCATATGTTTCATATTTTGGACAATCATGAGGTTATTAACTCTCAAAGTTTTATCAAAACTGCTGCTCTTGGGCAAGAAAAAGAAATTGAAGGATTGACGAAAGCGAGTAAGTCATATTTTATTCGTCATAAGAAAGATTTAAAGGAAATTTTTCCGCATTTACGTGAGCAATATTTTCTTGAAAGAATGCAAAATCTTTTAATCAAGGTATTTTTGTGTATGCGAGATGTCAATGTGTTCAAAGTGGGCGTTGGTTTGCAGACGACAGATCCATATTATTACGTTTTAATCAAAGAAATTGCGAAAATAGACGGTGTGCAAGTGGAATTTCTTTCCAGACAGCAAAATTATGATATGATTATCAGCTCGTTTCCGAAAGAAATCGACAACAAGCAATGTTCCTATGTTTATGAATGGAAAGATTTCTTTGGAGTGAAAGAAGTAAAAAAACTTGGTCGTTTGATTTATGAAATTCAAAATATGAATTAACTTTATCAGCATTGCATGAGTTTCTTTGTGCAGTGCTGATTTTTTTTATTGAGTATTTATTATTTGTTTAATGGATTTATAGTTTGTTATAATTCTTTATGAGAATAAGGGATACTGTTCCCTGAAAGACAAAAAATACGCTTGAATAGAGGAAGTATTATGACAACAAAAAACGGCGATTTGCGAGATGGACGTCTGGTCTATTTTGAGGGAAAAAAAGTGGAAGATTTTTCAAGTATTCGTGTGTTTGCCGATACTCTAAAGGTCATTCAACGTTATTATGAATTGCAAGAGGAAGAGCCTGAAGTTTTTACCTACGAAGAAGGAGGAAAGCGATATTCACGTACTTTTTTCACCCCGAAAAATGCGAATGACTTGGCAATGAAACGCAAGGCTTACGCGAGAATTGCAAGTGTTAGCTATGGAATGCTTGGTCGCACGCCTGATTTTATCAATGCGGGAGTGGCGATTTTGGAGAATTATGCGGAGAACTTAGGGGTAGGCGAATATACCAATTTTGCAGAGAATATCAAAAACTGGGCAAAAATGGTCAAGGAGGAAGATTTATTTGTTTCTCATGCGTTGCAAAATCCACAAGTTGACCGTAGCAAAACGATGAACCAGCTTTTAAAAGAAGGACATGAGTTTGCAGGTGTCTGGGTCAAAGAAAGTTACCGTGACGGGATTGTCGTGCAAGGTGCGAAAATGGTCAATACGCTTGCCCCTCTTGCCGATGAGCTTTTGGTGTTCAATGTGCCGAATCTTTCGCCAGAGGACAATAAATTTGGCTTGGCATTCTCTGTTCCACTTGCCACAAAAGGTGTAAAAGTGATGACGAGAAAGTCAAGTGCGAAGTATGATTATTCTGTGGCAGATTATCCATTGAGCAATCGCTTTGATGAATTGGACGCTTTTTTGATTTTTGAAGATGTGTTTATTCCTTGGGAGCGAGTGTTTGTTTTTGGCAGTGCGAAAAAATCCAATCAATTTTTTGAAAAAAGTGGGTTATTCATGCACACAGCACATCAAGATGAAGTGCGTGGAGTCGTCAAATTGGAATTTGTGACCGCTCTTGCCAAAAGAATTGCCATTTCACTTGGTTTGACTGACTTTTTACGTGTGCAAGAAATGCTTGGGAAATTGACGAGAAATCTTGAGCTTGTTCGTGGTACGTTGCATTTTGCCGAAGTTAGTGGGCATGAAGAATTTGGGGTATTTACTCCGAATATGCAGTCGCTTTTGGCAGTGCGTGACAGTTTGCCAGAAATGTATGACGAGGTACTCAGTGCAATCCAAGAATTTTCAGCAGGTTCTATCGTTGGCGTGCCAGATGTTCGTGATTTTGCAGGAGAAAATGCAGACTCTCTTGAAAATGCCTTGTCTAGCCCGCTCCTTTCAGCAAAAGAACGCACTATTTTGCTCAATCTTGCGTGGGATGTGACAGGAGAAAGTTTTGGGCAAAGGCAACGTGCGTATGAACATTTGCATGGTGGAAATACGATGTGGATAAAAGTAGAACATTGGCAACACGAAGACTTGTCTTTTGGTGAGAAAATGCTAAAAGATGCGTTAAATGTTGCAAGAACGGCATTTGATGAGGAAGTAAAAGGAAAATAAAATCAACCCAAGTATCTTAGAGAATGATACTTGGGTTTTTTAGGCTCTATACTAAATCGTGTGGAATAACAAAAATTCCATGCGATTTTTTTGCATAAAAAAAGACATCTCGTTTACAATGTAAGTGCCTAACCCAACAGTAAAGGAGATGTCTTCATGGATAAGTGTACAAGAGAATTACTAGGATTTCAAGATGAAAGTTTGATATTTGAAAAGGACCGTTGGTTTTCTAGAGGGGTAGATAAGAAAAATAGAAAATTCAACAGAATTGATGGGCTATATGCGAAAGTTCCTACGCATTGCGAGAGTTGTGGGGTTCTATTTCAGAGCTCAGCAGATTACTATAAACATGGAACTATCGCAAAT
>NZ_FUXI01000005.1:132346-134406 GCF_900167335.1 Pilibacter termitis | reverse complement strand
GTACTCCGCCGGGAATTAATACATATCGCTTGCTCGTGAATGGTCATCGCATTCCGTACGCAAAAGCGGAAAAAATGCCAATTAATAAGCGGAATTTTTGGTCGTATCAATCTATCGTGTTGAGTTCTCTTCTATTTTGTTTTGTTGTATTCATGATTTTGTATTTACTTCATCGTTATTTTATGAAAAAATCAAAATCTGAGGACGAAACCATTCGCAACAAAGCGAAAAAACGCATGAAACATTTGATTTATGTTACACGTGCTTTGTTTGTTACGCTACTTGTAACGATGATTGGTGTATTAGTCGTGGCAATTTATGGTTACTTATTGATGAAACAAAACACCGAACTTCCTCCTGTGCAAGTTGGGGAAACTTCTCAACTTGCCTCTTATACACCAGATAAAATTTTAAACGGTGATTATGAGGGAAAAGAGATAGCCAGCGTGAATATCGCCAATTATGCTGAGGCGAAAAAAAATATGCAAAAAAATGTGAATGATTGGGGAGTAGGAAAATTGTACATTCCCTCACAAGAAATCAATTTACCGATTCTCGCTGGTTTAAAAAATGAAAATCTACTAAATGGTGCCTCCACCTTTCGACAAGACCAAAAATTGGGGCTAGACAACTATGTTTTACTTGCCCACAATATTTATGAAACAGACGTGTTATTTAATCGTATCAGTGAGTTGAAAAAAGGCGAGGAAATCTATGCGACTGATTTTCAAGACATTTATATATACAAGGTGTTTGAAAACAAGGTGGTAAGAGATACAGAAGTAGATGTCGTGGAGAGAAGAAAAGAAGGTGAGTCTCCAATCATTACGCTTATTCGCTGTGAGGGCAACATCGGTACGATTTATCGGCGAATTGTGCAAGGAGAATTTGTGAAAACTATTCCTTTATCAGAGGCAAAACAAACGAGCAAACCATTGCTTCAAGAAATGAAATTAGAAATGTCAGGAACACCGAAAAACGGGATTTATTTGAAAGACCCTCCGATTTCAGTTTTCCATTTGTTCTGCATGAATCTAGCAGCAAACATCTTGGCAGATCCTATGCAAGTGTTGATTCCACTTGTGTTGTTGTTGGTGTTGCCGATTTTGTTTTTGGCGATTATATAGGAAATTTTTTCGATAAAAAAGCTCAGTTTTGAAAAATAAACTGAGCTTTTTTTAAGGGCATGGGTATCTCTAACGAACACCCTCAACCATTTTCATTTCATTCATTTGTTCCATCAAAAACTTTTTCCATGCTTTTTTGATAGCAGATTGTTGGCGGACGGCAATGGAGATACTTTGACCATTACCAACTACGACTTCATTTGTTGTGATAGAACGGATTGTTCCAAAATTTACTATAAAACTACGATTGATTTTTTGAAAAGAATGTTTTTCTTCAAATAAACTTTCCCACTGTTTTAATGTGAAATCACTATCATAGTATTTTCCATTTGCCATGACCATGCTTTTCTTGGCGAATGCTTCGATATAATCAATCTCCTCTACTTTTACAAGGGTAAGCATTTCTTTTTCCGCATCTTTCAGCAAGAACGCACTCTTCTTTTTTTCTTCTTCTAAAACATTCTTCAAAATAGGCTCTAATTTTTCTTCTAAATGAGTATCTTTCTTCAAAAAGTAAAAAATATTAGAATTGAAACTTTCCCAACCTAAATCTTCTTTTTGTGACAAAATGTAAACAAGAGGCGAATTTAGATGTTTTACTTTTTTGATAATCCCCAATTCGTTTATCTGAGTCATTTCTAAATCTATAAAAACAAGATGAAAATCTTTGATTTTTTTAAGTAACTTCTCAGGTTTTGAAAAAAATTTCACCGTAAATGGAATGTTAAATTTTGATTGAAAATCATGAAAATCTCTTTTTAATCTTTCTAAGAGAACTAAATTCTCGCTGACACAAACTATTTTTAACATATGGTATTGTCCTTTCTTGTCTAGCTACGAAGTGCTGAGGTCTGGTGGTTGTTCGCAATACCGCTCGCAACTGGTGTTGCGAGTAAATGAACGGCATGGCTCACTACCACAGACCTCAACCCG
>NZ_FUXI01000005.1:94422-132026 GCF_900167335.1 Pilibacter termitis | reverse complement strand
TTCGCAGTGTCGCTCGAAACTTGCGTTTCGAGTAGATAAACGACACGGCTCACTGTTGCAAACTCCTGACCGCCCCTCTTCGCTTTTCTTTTTGTGTTACTTTGTGAATATGTAGGCATTCTTTTATGTTAAAAATACTAGGTTAAAAAGAATCTATTGTTATTTATACCATAAAGAGATGAAAATGGCAATATTATTATTTATTGTTTAAATTTCGTTAAAGAAATCTAATTAAAAATGATTTCATCCGTTGTAACAATTTTGTGTGTATTTTCTTTCAATTGAACGTGAAATGAGCATTGTTGCTATTTTTTTGTAAAGTCTATGTTTGCTTGTGCTTTCTGATAGAAAAAACATTGTGAACTTTCGGTTTTAAATAAATAAAAATTCCTTTCATTTTACTTGCGTTCAGTTCAAAATTCGCTTAATGTTTAGATATCGTAAAAAACTTTTTTTATAAAAGATTTTTAGAGGTGCCCATAATTGAAACTGTAAGAAAAACTGTATGCAATTCGTTTTTTTAAATGGAGCTTGTGCGATTTGTTAGTTTTAGGGTTAAGGTCATGTAAAATTGAATAGTTCGAGAACTTAAAACAATTTAGAAAAGATTTCGAGCAGGCGAAAATTGTGAGTGACTCCGCTTGGACTTCAGGGGCGAAGGACACTACCTTTTTCATAGAAAAAAGTCCAGAAAATTCTTATTAGTATTGGGGTGTTTTTTGGCACTGCTAAAAAATGTCTTAAAAAGATTGATTTGTTATAATAAATAAAAACAATTCTCTTTAGGGTACCCTTTATAAAAAACAGAAACGAGCAAATCATGGAAAAAATTATTATTCAACACAGTGGCGATCTTCATTCTCATTTGGACAATTGGTGTAAGGTGCGGCGGTTTTTGCAAGAGGGGAAGAAAGCGGAAAATGAACAGACAACGGTTGTGACGGTTGACTTGGGGGATTTTGTTGATAGGTGGCATCCACTTACGGAGGCGACAGACGCAAAACAGAGTATTGAGCTGATGAACGAAGCAGGCTATGATGCGGTTACGATTGGCAACAATGAAGGAATTGGCAATCCAAAATTTGTGCTTGACCATTTGTACGAACAGGCGAATTTTGATGTATTGCTTGGAAATTTATTGGACGGTGAAACTTTAGAGCCACCTACTTGGCGAAAAGATGAGAAAATTCTCGTTACAAACTCGGGAACAAAAATTGGTTTGTTTGCTTTTACTGCTCCGTTTCCGCTCACGTATGAGCCGAATGGCTGGAAGATTTTGAATCCAGAAGAGATGATGAACGAGTGGGTGGAACGAATTAGACCAAAGGTAGATGTGCTGATTTTGATGAGTCATTTAGGGGTGAACGCAGACAAGCGAATTGCTCAAAAATTCCCAGAAATTGATGTGATTTTAGGCAGTCATACTCATCATTTGTTTGAAAATGGCAAACTGGAAAATGGTGTATTGCTTACTGGTGCGGGAAAATTTGGGCAATATGTTGGCAAAGTGACACTTTTGCTAGAGGAAAAGAAAATTGTCAGCAAAGAGGCACACACGTATAAGACGGCTGAAATGCGGGAAATTGCCACAGATGAAAAGGAAATTTTGGGTTACATGAATAAAGGTCATGCACTTTTACAGGAAGAAAAAATCGCCAATCTTCCCTTTGACTTGACCAATCAGGCGGAAGATAATTTTCCTTTAACACAAATGACACTAAATGCTGTTGCAAATTTTGCGAACACGGAGGCGAGTATTTTGAATACAGGACTTCTCCAGACAGATTTGCCAAAAGGAATCGTCAACATGGACGAGTTGCACCGCACATTGCCACATCCTATGCACATTCTTCGGGTTACGCTTGACGGTGAAAATTTTCGGCGAATGATTTATGAAATGGAAAAAAATCGTTCATTTTTGCGACCGTTTGCGGTTGTCGGCATGGGATTTCGTGGCAAAATATTTGGAGAGCTAGTCTATCAAAACATTTTCTTCGACAAAGAAACTAGAGAGGTTTATTATTGTGGGAAAAAAGTGGAGAATGATCAAAACTACACATTTGCAACGGTTGACCATTTGATGTTTCTTCCATTTTTTCCAACGATAGAGCTATATAGCGAACATGAGTTTCTTTTTCCTGAATTTATTCGGACGGTTTTGGCAAAACATCTTTCTAAGACTTTTCCATTGGAGGAAAATGCGGTATAATAGGAGAAGTATTTTATAGACATGAGGAAAGAAAACATGAGTAAAACACATGATTTGTCGCAAGAATTAGAGGCGACTTTAGATAAAATTCATGAAGAAGAAAAAGCTCAAGAGAAGAAACTCAAAAAGCTTTGGACACCAGAAAATGTGGACGTTGACGGTGAAATCGTACAAATTGGCGAAAGAAAATATCGTTTGGTTTACAATCATCGTGAAGCGTTCGAGCCAGAAAAATTAGGCGAGCGTTTTTCAGAAGTGCTTTCTCGCTATGACTATGTCGTGGGCGATTGGGGGTATGAACAACTTCGTTTGAAAGGATTTTTTAACTCTACGCATAAAAAAGCATTGGCAGAACAAAAAATTGATACTTTAGAAGATTATTTGTATGAGTTTTGTAATTTTGGTTGTGCATTTTTTGTTTTAGAACGCATTGGTGGCAAACACGAACGTTATCGCAGTGAGGAGGTACGAGAGTATTCTCCTAAGAAAAAACGGAAAAACTACGGCAATAAAAAACGTCAAGTTCAAAATCAAACTCAAGCACATACACGTGAAAAAATTTCTCCAGTCAACGAGAAAAAGCCAAAACGTGTGAAACCAGTCTTTAAACAGACGACTACTAAAAAGGAAAATCAGCCAAAAGAATATACAAAAGTCGAGAAAAAACGAAACTTTACCATTCGACAAAAAGGCTAAACGATAAAATGAGGAAATCAGAAGATGATTTTCTCATTATTTTATGAGAAAAGAGGAAGAATTGTGCGTGTAAGAAAAAGAAAAGGTGCGGAAGAATATATCGCAGAAAATCCAGACTGGGTGGTGCTAACCCCTGATGAGTGGCGAGGTCGCTGGCATGAGCGGTTCGGCAATGACCACCCTATTCACATTGAAGTGGGCAGTGGCAAAGGGCGATTTATTACGGAAATGGCAAAAGCACACCCTGAAATCAATTATATCGGCATTGACATTCAGCTGTCGGTGATTAGTTATGCTCTTGACAAAGTGCTGGAAGCAAATGTGCCAAATGTTCAGCTATTGCGTGTTGACGGCAGTGATTTGACCAATTATTTTGCGGAAAATGAAGTGGATTTGCTGTATTTGAATTTCTCTGACCCTTGGCATAAAAAACGTCATGAAAAGCGTAGACTCACGTATAAGAGCTTTCTTGCGACGTTTGAGACGATTCTTGTGCCACATGGTGAAATTCATTTCAAAACAGACAATCAAGGACTTTTTGAATACTCGCTCATGAGTTTTTCTCAATATGGTATGAAACTCCAGCAAGTGTGGTTAGATTTGCACACTTCTAACTATGAGGGAAATATTATGACAGAATATGAGGAGAAATTTTCTTCTAAAGGACAGAGGATTTATCGAGTGGAGGCGAGGTTTTAGACTAGAAAAATCGCAGAAATTTCATTTTTTCAAATGAAGTTTCTGCGATTTTTTTTTTTTATTTAATTTGATTTTAAATTTGTATTGTGATGAGAGAAATACTTTGAAAATTTCAATGGTGAAGTATTTCTTTTTCTCTCTTGTTGGTAGAAATAAGCAATGCTTTGAGGTAAGTCATCTTCAAATAGCATGGCATCATCGTCATTTTCAAAATTGTAGGCAACAGCACTTGGTAATAATCTGACACCCATTTCACGTGCGAGTTGTTGGTCGCTGATAAACGCTCGTTTGACCAAATCATTTTGCCGATCCAAGCAAAACAATTCAAAATTTGCTCCGATTTTATTTACTACATCAAGCACTAATTCTTTTCCATACTCTCTGTTGTGAGTGTTGATTTCTTCTTGCAAGGTCAAAAGAAATTCTCGTCCTTTTTTTCTCCCCTGAAGTTGAATGGCTTTTAAATCTAAAGCAGCAGAATAGCTTATCTCAAACAAATGGTTGAGCAATTCTATTTTAGGTCTGACAATTCCGTCACGAAGTAAAGTTTCCTTGATAGAACGCATATTGACGACAGGAATAAAACGAAAATGGAAGTTTTTTTCATCATTTTCAGAAATAGCCAAAGTTTGCTTTTCAGCAAGCATACTTTCGTTTCCAATAGGATTGATAAATAAATAAATCTCAATCACGCTTATCACCTCCAAGCACGTTAATCTCAGTATCTTTGATTAATAACTACATTAATATAATAGCACGAAAAGCGATTTTTTGAAAATGTTAACTCTTGACTATAATATTAAGACTTTATACTCTTCCAAGCTGTTCAAACATTCTAGCCACTTTGTTTTTAGCAGGTTTGTTTTGAATGGAGAGCGTCTCTAACAGTTGCAACCAAGCCTTTTTTCCTTCTTCAGCGTCTGAAACTTCAAGCTCCAATTCATAGTCGTGTCCGTCTCCATACCAACTTTCATCTAAAGCGATTAATCCTTCTGGAACTTCAACTTCTACACGTTTGGTAGTAAGTGTGCCGAAATGTTTGAATGTGTCAACTTCAAGACTCAATTCTTCTAATTTTTTTGCCACAACATTATTTTTTGGCAATTTATTTTCCGAAAGTATCTTTTTTGCTTGAGCTACGCTTAACGGTGCATTGATTTCCAATTTCCCAATTGTTTGCGGAATTTTGATTGTCAATTCTGCAGAAGTAGGCAATGTGCGAACACGCAAGCCGATTTTTCGATTTTTTAATTCAAAATTTTCCGTGTCAAAATAATGATTTTCTTGCGTAAAAGAATTTGTCTCGTTTCCATTGAAATAGTGCAAAACGTGTAAATATTCTTCCTCGCTTAACATTGTTTTAAATTCAATTTCAAGATTTTCACTCATATTTTTTCTCCTTTCTACGCTCTCACTTCGTCCAAGCGGGGTCATTCGCGAACTAAAGTCCGCTCAAAGTCTTTTCTAATGCTAAAGTTAGGTCAAAAAGATAAATATTCCACCTGACGAATAGTATTTGTAACCATATTATAAGACAAATCAATGGAAAGGTAAAAGTAGAAGAGCTATTAGGGGAACTTATTGTAGGTATCTTTATATGAAAAAACAACTTCCATTTATTTGAAAGTTGTTTTTTGGGTTATTTGTCCCCTCACGGGGTTTAAGGGTTCTAAAATAGATGATTAACAACGTATCGCTCACAGGGCGATTGTTTCCGTCCCCTCTCGGGGTTTAAGGGTTCTAAATTCAAAATGTCAAAATTTTCAGGAATTGTAGAATTTGTTTCCGTCCCCTCACGGGGTTTAAGGGTTCTAAATGATTCAAACGATGAAAGACTATCGTGACCCGTACTCGGTTTCCGTCCCCTCACGGGGTTTAAGGGTTCTAAATGTATTCATCAAATCCTCCAAACCATCTTCTACATGTTTCCGTCCCCTCACGGGGTTTAAGGGTTCTAAATGTTACAGGATAATCCGTCGTCACAAGCAAATGATTTGGTTTCCGTCCCCTCACGGGGTTTAAGGGTTCTAAATTTTATGTGGGGTTTGATGAGAAAAAGTATCGTGTTTCCGTCCCCTCACGGGGTTTAAGGGTTCTAAATGTAAGCGGTAAAATCGAACAAAAGTTAGTTGATAGTTTCCGTCCCCTCACGGGGTTTAAGGGTTCTAAATGGAAAATGTGGGGGCAGTTGACCCTGAAGGAAAAAATGTTTCCGTCCCCTCACGGGGTTTAAGGGTTCTAAATTATTGGTAGCTTTAATGGCAGCACTATGGACACCGTTTCCGTCCCCTCACGGGGTTTAAGGGTTCTAAATACTCCCGGAACTCCTGACATTTGTACTACAAAGTTTCCGTCCCCTCACGGGGTTTAAGGGTTCTAAATTTTAGATGAAGGCACTAAGCAAGCCTTAGATAGGTTTCCGTCCCCTCACGGGGTTTAAGGGTTCTAAATCCTACATTTTGTGGGTGTGGATTCAAGACATACAAGATATTGTATCCTCCACCGAACTTACTCTTATTTTACCATAAAAAACGTGGGAGAAATAGTTTTTTTTGCAAAAAGAAATAAAAAATGTTCTTAATCATATAGGTAACCATATAATAATTGTCAAAAGAAAGTGCAAATTCTTATATTTCAATGTTGGATTATTGGGAAATAGACAAAGAGTGTTTGCTAAAGGATTGAGCGAGAGAGAATTTTGACGAAAAAGGGAAAAACTATTTTTTATTATATTTTTTGTCCGTTTTTCAGGAGAAAGGTTTAATGAAATGCGTTGCAATTTGACCTAAGATAAGTTTGTAAAAGGCGATAGATATGGGTACCCTATACAAAAGGAATTTTGTAAATGAGTAGACAAACACTTCACAAGATGAAGTGTAGAGAGGGGTTGTCAATCATGAAAACCAAAGTCCTTGCCCTATCACTTGGCTACGTGATGTTTACTTATGGCTTATCACAAGTATTTCCAACACATTTTCCGTTACATTCTGAAGTGAATGCAGTAGAAGAACTTGTCATTCCAGCAGAAAACAAAAAAGAGTTGGAGGATATGCAAGTAATAGACGTAGCTGAAAACGAGGAGTTTAAAGAGGTGAATGAACCACAAACTCCAGAAATAAAAGAGGAGGTCAAACAAGAAACTCCAGTAGCAAAAGAGGAAATAGTGGAACCTCCAAAAATAGAAGAAATTCCACCGGAAGAAATTCAACAAGAAGAAATAGTAGAAACTTCTCCAGCACCACCGGTATCGGTTCCTCAAGAGCAAGAAAAAGTAGAGGTCAAACAAACTCCACCACCACCTGCCCCAGTAACCCCACCTTCACCACCAGAAGTGCCACAAGTACAATCATGGACGATTTTTTACCAAGAATTTACCATTCCATTTAAAAACGGCGGTCAAGCAAACGGTCAAGCGATTATTGACAGCAACCCTTATGGTGTCGCCTCTACTTGGGGCGGAGCAGAAATATTCTCTGGTGTGGACGGTTTAAGTACACATTTTATCGGACACAACGAGGGAGCATTTACGTGTTTCGTCAGTGCGAAAAAAGGGGAAGTGGTTCAAGTGACAGACGGGGGAGGTGTAATGTATTATTACACTATTACGCAAATCACATTGGTTGACCCGTCAGGAATTGAGCGTGGAACAGGAAAAGATTTATTTTACAACATCATCAACGCAAACGAAGGAGAACGCATAGTCATTCAAACCTGCATAGACAACATCTGGCGTTTAATACTTTTTTGTTATTAGAAGAAAAGCGAAGAGGGGCGTTTTGAAGTCTGTGGCAGTGAGCCGTGCCGTTCACTTGCTACTACACTTCGTTTCGCATACAGTCTTTCTAAGAATCAAAGATTCTTGAAAGACTAGCATCAAAACGCAAGTTTCGAGCGGCACTGCGAACAGCCACCAGACTTCAGCCCCTCGTAGCTAGACAAAGAAAAGCGAGCGGGGCGTTCAGGAGGTTGTCGCAGTGAGCCATGCCATTTACTTGCTTGAAGCAAAGCTTCAAGTGGGATTGCGAACAGCGACCAACCTCCTGCCCCTCGTAGCTAGACAGAGAAAAGCGAGCGGGGCGTTTTGAAGTCTGCAACAGCAAACACTGTCGTTCATTTACTAGAAACGTAAGTTTCTAGCGACATTGTGAGCAGTTGCCAGACTTCAGCCCCTCGTAGCTAGACAAAGAAAAGCAAGAGGGGCGTTCAGGAGGTTGTCGCAGAGAGCCATGCTTGAATCAAAGTTTCAAGCGACATTGCGAACACTTACCAAATTTCAACCCACGCAACCACCTATCAAAAAAATCGTCTGCTCACTTCACACGAGCAGACGATTTATTAATGTTGAGCTGTCTCCTCCAATCTATTTTTTTGTAGCTTGAGAGCTAGTTTAAAGAAAGATTGGTACATTGCCTCGCTAACATTGAATCGCCATTCAAAGATGATTGCGGTTTCTTTTTTGATTGGTGCAACGTTTGTAATGATAAAATCAGTCGTTTCATCTGGTATTTCTTGAAAATGGAAATGCACACCAGAATGTAGAGACAAAGTGTCACGAATGACTTCATTTTTCATAATATTATCAGCCATATCCACACAAACATTTATTTTAGGCAAAAGTTTGGTTGCGGGGAAATGAATACATTCCTGTTTGCCATAAAATCCATAAATAAACGGATAAATCATTTGATTGAAAAAAATATTGTCAAACTGAGTTGAGAAATCGTAAGTTTGTCGGTTTTCTTGTGAGTATTTTTTCATGATGTCAGCAAGCAGTTCAACAGCTTTTACAGCAATCGGATAATTCTTTTCATATTCTTCGATGAGTAGCGGTTGTTTGATATAAAAGCCCTCAAATCGCATATAGCGAGCGACAGCTAATGAAAATGGTGTTTTTAAAATCTGTTTTATCTCATCAGGTAAAAGGAAATTTTCCTCAAAACGTTCGACAAATTTTTCCCAAATGCGATCAAGTTGTTGACGAAATGTAGGGTTTAGCCAGTCTTGTGTAGTGTCTCGCCGTGGAAAATTGGCGATGAAAAGAAAATTCATCAACATTCTCACTTCTTGTTCGGCGATTTTCTTCTCAACTCCCTCGGCACAAAAATATGAAAACAAAATGTGATAGACACGTTCCATTTCTTCGGAAAACTCTTCGGGCAAACGCAAAAAACGGTGTTCGATTCTTTTCGGAAGAAAATGCCCTTCTCTTGCTCGTAACATCGAAATATTAAACATGGCAAAAAACGAGAGATATTGACTTTCTGAAAAGGGATGAAAAATTTCTGTTGTTCGTTGCAGAAAATCCTTTAGTAAAATCTCTGTTTTTTTAGCGAAACTATACAACCAACGGTTATCGAATTTCATGAAATCCCTCATTTGATAAGGGCAAAAGGAACGGTGAAACAATTCGTAGAGAAAAATGCGTATTTGTATCTCGTTTCCCTCCAGAGTGAATTTATTATTGATTTCAAACTTTCGTGAATTGATTTTCAGATTGATTTCTTTTCGTTTTTCCATTAGAGTGATTTCACTACTTTTCAACGAATGTTTCGCAAAATTTTCAAACTCTAGCGTTTCAATCCAACTGCGAATTTTCATGAGACTTCTTCGATTGTCTTTAAGCGTTTGATAGCTTAACAAAAATTTTATCGTTGACTGCAAATAACTAGCGTATAAAAAAGAAATTTGCATAGGATGTTCCAAATCCACAAATAACGCATTTCCTCGCAATTGTACGGGAATTTTCTCATAAAGTCCAAGAGTTTGAATATCCTCAGAGATTTCTTCCATGTAACGCAAAATAGATCGAGAAGATTTCATTTTGATATGAAATTGCCTCAAAATATCTTCTAAATAACGTTCAAAAAAATGAATATCCGCCTCTTTTACCGCATAAAGCTGCATTGTCTCGAGCATGAGTAATTTAATAATTTCCTTGTTTTCTAGCAGTTCAAACATTGTTAGCCCTCCTACATCATCATACATTTTAGGATAGTGTGCAAAGTTTAAGGTTTATGACATAGAAACTCTAAAAACTCAGGATTCTCTCGAAAAAATTATTTTTATATAGAGTTTTTAAAGCTCTTTATTATAATTCTATTATAAAAAAACTTAGCATAAAAACAAGGAGAATTTTTAAATTTTATAAGTTTTATCAAGAAAAATGTGAAGTAATGGCGTTGGAAATTTTAGTGATACCCTTAAATAAATGTTACTTAACAACGGAGATAAGTTCACACCTTGTAGTGTTCCTTCCTCTGATGTTTTTCAAGTGTAGTAACAGTTGGTTATGTATCATATCGTCTATACATCGCCCTCACAGAAACACTTTGCCTCTCGCTACCAGTTCCTACTGCCAAGTCTGCAATGAAATTCCACCACCTATTTAGCTGCCATGACTGGCACACCACATAAAAAAAGCATCAATAGAAAGTCTATCAATGCTTTTATTCTTTATTCTTTATGCTTTTCCTGCAAATAAGATAAGTCTTGTTGTATCGCTCAAACAAGTTTGGAGTGTTACACGTTCTCCGCCACCTGCTCCTGTAATTCTATCCCAAAGATCTTGACCTGTCGTAGTATCTACTCCATGTGTATCTACCACATCTCGTTCGTTGACAATATAAGTTGTTGCATTTCCATTGCCGTCTGTAATCACAATACTTGCTCCTACATTTACACCAAGCAAGCAACTAAATGCTCCAACATTGTGTCCAATAAAGTGAGTGTTCATGCCGTCATTGCCTGATTGCACGCTTGCTCCACCCCAAGTTGATGCTACGCCGTTCGGATTGCTGTCAATAATGGATTGCCCACTTCCTTGACCTCCATTTTGGTAAGGAATGGCACTTCCTGCAACATAAATCGTATTTGGTTGGAGTGTATTTTCTTGCTTTTGTGGTGTAGCAGTTGCCGCTGGTGCTGGTGTTGCAGGCTCTTGTGCAGTTGCTGGTTGAGTGGCAGGAGCTTCTTCGGCTGGCTCTGTGCTTTCGTAAGTGGCATCTGCTGTATCTGCTTGTGCCACATCTTCCGTTGATGCTTGTGTTTGCGGTTCTTCTTCGGTTGTTTGTGTAGTTTCTTCTGCTGATTGCGTAGTAGAAGTAGCAGTTGATGCTGGTGCTTTAGTAGCACTTGGTTTTGTTGAACTTGACATAGCGGATATAGCTGTCGCTTCTTTTTTTGCTTTAGAAGCAATTTGTTGAACAACTGCATTTTCCTCATCAGTTGCTTTTGTCGCTTGTGCCTCCATGCTATTATAGAAAACACCGATTAAAGCGACTACAACTACTGTAAGAGATGCTGTGAATAATAGTTTGAATACCTTTGATTTTTTCATTTTATTTTGCCTCCATTGTTTATTTGACTAGACATATCATTTTGTATGTTCTCCTGTTTCATTTACAAGATAATCATAAAACTACATTCATTTTTTTAATAGCAACCCGACTCAGCTTCACAAGCATAAAAATTTTTGATACGGTCTATACCATTGATATTTCAACATTTCTACGCTTTTTATCAATTTTTCCCTCCTCAATATAAAAAAATGACGGTTTATTGTCTAAAAAAAGTAGACTTATTCGTTATTCTTCTTTGTCTTGACAGTATGGGAGGTGAAACAATAAATTTCCACAAATAAGGGTACCTCTAAAAAACCTCCGCCATAAATACAAAAACCACATAAACTCAACATAGTTCTCTAAAATGTTGAGTTTATGTGGTTTTTTAATTTTAAATACTTTAGCTTAGGATTTTACCTACAACCCCTCTATGCCTGTGCCCAAACACTTTCCAAAACATTCGTTTGCTCACGAGCAGGGCCTACTGAGAATGTAGAAATTCTCACGCCGACAAGTTCGCTGATGCGGTGAACGTAGTTGCGTGCGTTGGCTGGAAGTTCGGCAAGCGTTTTGACACTTGTAATATCCTCGCTCCACCCGGGAAGTTCCTCGTAAATTGGTTTACAACGTTTTAATTGCTCCAAACTAGCGGGATAATAATCAATTCTTTCACCGTCTAAATCGTAAGCTACACAGATTTTGAGGGTTTCAAGACCTGTTAATACATCAATAGAATTTAGGCTCAAGTTTGTAATGCCACTTACACGGCGAGAATGACGCATGACAACAGAATCAAACCAGCCGACACGACGAGGGCGACCTGTTGTAGTGCCGTATTCTTTTCCTACACGGCGAATTGTCTCCCCTGTTTCATCGAATAATTCCGTTGGGAAAGGACCGTCTCCCACACGAGAAGTATAGGCTTTACATACGCCAACGACTTTGTTGATTTTGCTAGGACCTACTCCGCTACCAATTGTTACTCCACCGGCAACAGGATTACTACTTGTCACGTAAGGATAAGTTCCTTGGTCAATGTCAAGCATTACTCCTTGAGCACCTTCAAACAAAACACGTTTTCCTTGGTCAAGTGCATCATTTAAAATAACAGAAGTATCTGTAACATATTTTTTGATTTGTTGACCATATGCGTAATATTCCTCAAAAATTTCATCAAAGCTCATAGAATTACATTCATACATTTTTTCAAATAGACGATTTTTGTCTTTCAAATTGCGTTCTAAACGCTCTGCAAAAATTTCTTTGTCCAAAAGGTCAGCGATACGAATCCCTACACGAGCAGCTTTGTCCATGTAAGCTGGGCCGATTCCTTTAATTGTTGTGCCAATTTTATTTTCTCCCTTTGCATCTTCTTGCAACTGATCGAGCTGGATATGATAAGGAAGAATGACATGAGCACGATCGGAAATACGCAAATTATCTGTCGTAATCCCTTCCTCATGCAAATAATCCAATTCTTTTACCAATGATTTAGGATTGACCACCACCCCGTTTCCAATAACAGAAATTTTTTCTTTGTAGAAAATTCCTGACGGAATCAAGTGCAATTTGTATTTCTTGTCCTCGATAATGACCGTATGACCTGCATTATCTCCACCTTGATAACGAGCGATAACTTCAGCATTTTCACTTAGGAAATCTGTAATCTTCCCTTTCCCTTCATCGCCCCACTGCGTACCAACAACAACAACTGATGACATATTCTACACCTCGGAATTTTTTTATTTGTTCAACTTCTTTATTATATAGGTAAACAGGAAAATTATCAAAGGGTTATGAAAAGTTCTCAAGATAAATGTCTTTTTGTGACAGGAATGTTCATCTTCGGTGGAAATTTTGAAATTTTTTTTTGCGAGAATCGAAAAAAACAAGTAGAAAAAATTTTTTTTAAAAGAAATGATGTCTGGAATTTTGAAATTTCACGTTTGAAGTCTTATAGTGAGCGTAGGTTTCAGAAAGGGGGGAAACGAATGGGCAAAAAAATTGTAGCTTTTGTTCTTTGGATGTGTTTTTCTGTTGGAACATTTTCAAGTGCATTTGCTACAAGCGTATCGCGTGATACACAAAATTTAACAACCTTAGCAGCGGACGAGGAGGGAATTTATTTGCCTCTCAATCCTATGGAACCTTCAATTCAAGACGGGAAAGGGGGAGAAGTGAGAAATATTTTGCCTAAGGAAATTATACCAAATCCCGCAGACCCAAACATTCAAGCAGGAGTTGCTTTGACAGGGGAACAAGTAGATAGTGATTATCCCAATTACATTTATCCTGTAAAAGGAACGGGAATTTCATTTTCGATTTTACCAAAAAATTTTTATTTTGGCACAATCAAAGTGACAGCTCCTGATGCGAAAAAGGAAATCCTTGAATTTCATCAACTAACGCCTGCTAAGTCGAAAGAAAAAGGTTACAAGCAAGTAGTACAAGTGCATGAAGGACGCTTAAATACGAGTAATTTTTCAGTAAGTGTCGCTTTAAAAGGATTTGAAGGACTAAAGGGAATTGAAATGAGTTTGGGGGAGGATAAGGTGAGAGCCACCTCTCGTGGCGGAGCGTTAGAAAAACATGGGTTTAATTCAAAAGATGCTCAATCGACCTATTTAGCTGCAAATGGAAACAGCAAGGTCATTATGGCTTCTAAGTCAAGTAACAATCCAGTCAAAGACGGGGCTTCGATTTTTTGGGATTTTGAAAATGTAACACTCAGGATTCCAAAAGAATCAATAAAAGCAGGTGTTTATAAAGGAAAAATGATTTGGAGCCTATCAACAGAACCGAAAAATTAAGTAAGAAAAGCTATGAGGGCATTCAGGAGTTTGGAACTTGACCCAACTTTTGCCCTCACACACAGAAGAAGGAGAGAAACTCAAATGAGAAAATTAACACTAATTACAGGAATTGCACTTTGTGCAGTAGCGTTACAAACAGGAATGAACGTCTCAGCATTAGGGACGGCGGAAGATACCACAGGAAAAGTGGAATTGAAAAAAGACACGACAACAAACGTAGTCGTTCCACCGTCAACTGGTGGAGGCAATACAGGTGGTGGTACGGTAAGCCCGTCAAAACTTGAATTTGCGGAAGTGCCGACTGAAATTTTATTTAACAAAAAAATTACTTCTGCAGACCAAATTGCACCGCTTGTTACATTTACTGCCGTGAGAGGAAAAGATGCTCAAGGGAATGTAACAACAGGAAATCAACGTGTTGGGGTTTATGACGGTCGCCTTTTAGTAGACGGGATTAACTGGAAAGTTTCAGCGAAAGCAACAGAATTTAAAACAGCAAATGGGAATGCGAAGTTGACAGGGGCAAAAATCAAGTTGAAAGATGTGAAATTAACTTCACAAGACACATCAGCAGCGTTGAGTTTTAAAACAGCCTCAAAAGATTTTGTTATCTCAACGAACAACACATCTGCTGATTTCTTCGGAACAAAAGATTCTACAAGCCAAGCAAAACAGTTCTCATACGCAGAATGGGATCCTGAAAAAGTGGAATTAGAAGTTGCGGGAAATCAATTAGTTGAAGGAACATTTAGCTCAACAATTAGCTGGAATTTGTCTGATACAGCAATTAACTAGCCACATATGAGTCGAAATGAGGAAGAGAGACAAAATTCTCTCTCCTCTTACATATGACAAAACTAGAAAAGGTGGTGATGCACATTTGGATGAAAAAGAGAAAAAGTAGTAAAGTGACGGAAAGGAAAAAAATGTTAAGGAAAAAATTATTTATTGTGATGAGTTTGTTTTTGTTTGGAGGAATGAGTGTTGCTACTTTTGCTGAAGAGGGAAGGGCTGACACGAAAAATTACTCTGTTCAAAAAGTGGATAGTGGAGGTGCGGTGGCAAAGGAAAATACAGGATATTTTGATTTGTTGATGAAACCGGGTGAAAAACGGACGATTGTTGCTGAAATAAAAAATAGTTCGGAAAATCAAATTGTGGTGGATAATCAAATTCATACAGCGTTTACGAATAGTAATGGGGAAATTGCTTATAATACGAAAAGTGAAAGTTATGATGAAAGTTTGAAAATCAAGATGAGTGATATTGCCAAGGTCAATGAAAGTGATATTAAGGCAGAAGTGGAGAAAAAAGGAACGAGGAAAGTACGTGTTGAAATCGAAGTGCCAGAAAATGCACAAAAAGGGGTGATTTTAGGCTCGTGGTTTTTCGATAAGGAAGGGCAGACGAGCGAGAATGACAAGCAAAAAGGTGTTGCCATTCAGATGAAATACACTTATACATTAGGGATAAAAATAACAATCGACTCTGAAATTGCTACGCCACACATTGATTTGACAAAAGTGACTGTCGGGAATCTCGATTATCGCAAAGCATTTTTCGCTCATATTCAAAATGATCAACCTGCGATTATGGGGGAGTTGCTTTATGAGGGGGAAATTACGGAAAAAGGCAAGTATGATGTGCTGTATAAAGGAAAGTTAGAAAAAAGAGCTTTAGCCCCTAATTCTACTTATGCTTTTCCTATTTTTTTAGGAAAGGAGCAATTTGAGGCGGGCGATTATACGTTTCGGGTGAAAGTGACGTCAAGCGATCCTAAGTGGAAAACGCAAACGTGGGAATTTTCCAAGAATTTCACAATTTTGGCAGACGAGGCGGTAAAACATAACAAGGAGGCATTGAATGACGGTGTGCCAGAGAAAAAAGAACCGATAGGATTGTACGTCATTATCGGAGGACTGGTGTTCTTGGTATTGGTTATTTTCATTGTGATTTTCATCAAACGAAAAGGGAGAGAAAAACAAAGCGTCAAAGAATATGCCGAAGAAAAAATTGCTTTGCTAGAAAGAGAAAAACGTCACAAGGAGCGGAAAATAAAACGACAACGTGAGGAGAGAGAAGAGTGAAAAAACGATTATTAGCGGGCATTTTTATTTGTAGTTTGCTGAGTCTATTTCATTTGACAACCAATGTTTCAGCAAATGAAAGCGAAAGCTCGATTACAATTGAAGTGGACTCATCATTTGTAACGGCAAATATGGAAAATAAAGTGAAAAAAGAAAAGAAACTACCTGAGAAGTCAGTAAACATGAACTACAAAGAAACAAAACAAGAGAGGGGAAATCTTTTGAATACAGGGGAGAGAAAAAATAGCCTATTGCTCATCGTTGGCATTTTCGCACTTACTCTCTCACTGCTCGTTGCATGGAAAAGAAAGGTGAGAAGTGCGTTTTGAAGTCTGCAACAGTGAACACTGTCGTTTATTTACTTGAAGCGAAGCTTCAAGTGACATTGTGAGCAGTTGCCAAACTTCAGCCTCTCATAGCTAGACAATAAGAAAAGCGGAGAGGGGCGTTTTGAAGTTTGCAACAGTGAGCCGTGCCGTTTACTTGCTCGAAACAGAGTTTCGAGCGGCACTGCGAACAGTTGCCAAACTTCAGCCCCTCATAGCTGGACAAAAAAGTATAAGGAGAAGAAAATTGAAAATAAAACTATCTGTTCTATTTGCTTTCATGCTTTCTGTTTTCTTTTTGTCAGAGAATGTTTTGGCAAAAGATGTAACAAATGGCGATGAATTAGCGGATGCTCTTGCGAAAAAAGAGGCAAGTATTACAGTAAAATCAAAGAAAATTACTATACCGTCACAAACGGATATTTTAGCAGATGTGACAATTGATTTTAATGGGGCAAGGGTGTTTTTTGAAAAAGACGATTTGCCTGCGATGATTGGGAAAAACAATGCGGAAGTAACCTTGAAAAATTTTAACGTCACAGGAGAAAAGAATGGCGTTTACAAATTCGCACCAACAACAGACGGAAAATCAAGAATGGACGCTTATTTTGTCAATCGGTATGGCTTGGTATCGGGAAAAGTTTCACATGGTGCCGATATGAGAAATCTTATTTTCCAAGATGTGACGTGGATTGCTCCTATTATACAGGACAACAATCGTTTTCTTGTGCAAGAAACAGGAAGTGCGACATTTAGAGGGAAAAATTTTTTCCAATATGCAGGGTCAAAAAATTTACCCTCATTAGAGGCGGCAGAATTGCTTGTGATGAACGGTATGACGTTGTTGGATGACAAAAGTAGTACAGGAGCGTTGTGGTATTCTTCTAACCAATCGAAATTGGATAGAATGAGAGTATATGTAGAAAATCGCTCGGAGTTATTTTGGACGGCAGAGAACAACCAGTATGGCTGGGTGGAAACCAATAGTAACTCGAAAAATAGAAGATTTATTTTGAACAATAAAGGAACACTTGAGTTTAAGTTTGGAAAATCAGCTACTTTTCAAAATTCACGGAGCAAATTTTGGCAAGTGCGTTATTTGTTAGAGAGAAATGCGAAAACGTTTATTAATACACGAGGAAAAATTTTTGATTTTGATATGTTTGAGTCAAGTCAAAATGGAAATTTAGCCAACGCACAAGAGGCAAGTAATGTGAATAATAGTTCTTATTATTTTAGAGCGGAGAGTGGAAGTGTTTCGTTTTTCGATGCAGACGGAAAAATAGTTTCCCGTAAAAATAACCAGCAGACCAATTATGCTAAACAAAATAGAATTGTGCTAAATGCCAATGGTGCCAATACTTTCATTATGGCGTCGAATGAGCAAGATTTTTTTGATAGAAATGAGAATTTCAATTTAACGTTCAATAATCGTGATATGTATGCACTTGCAGATAGAGATATTGACATGGTGATTTCCAATGAGCATTTACCAAACTTGAGAGGAGACTTTGCAAATGTAAGTTCCTCGATAAGATTTCTTTGGGTACGTGCAAAAGCGATTGGTATTTTCCCTACCACTTCTCCAGACAAACCACAATTTCCGAGACAACCAGTTATTCCTGTATTGACAAGGTATGAGTGGTTTTTACCAGAGGACGAGACGTTTCGACACTCTTATTCTTTAGAAGAACTTGATGTATTTGGTGAAACGAAGCAAATGAACCGAACAAGTGCGAGAAAACAAACCTTTGATTTAAGTTTAGATCAGCCACGGCAATTTAAGTTGACGGTGAAATTAAAAACGGATAAAACAAATTTTCCTCATGAATTGATTTATAAAACTTCACAAGGGGAAAAAGTGTTGACACCAAACAAGGAAGAAGAAATTTTCACGGATAGGACGATGTCAACGCAGGACAAAGAAAATTTTTCACATGAGTTTGATGTGGATGAAGGATTCTTTGTCAAAACAGGTCGGAAAATTGCCAAGGAGAAAGATTATCCCTATGAATTAGAATGGAAACTTTCGATTGTAGGCGAAAATCCAAATGTAGTAACAACGAAGGGAAATGTATTGATTAAAAAATCAGGCACGCTCGTTATGCCATTGCAACCACATTTGTCTGGAAATACGCTGAAAAATCCGAATACAGAAAAAGAGGCTGATCCATTTGGCTTATCTTTCACAAAAGTACCACGCATTTTCAATTTTGGCTCAGTGGGACTTGATTATATGAAAGTGAAAAACGGGATTACTTCAAAAGCAACGATAAAGGCAAACGATGACGTGACGAATCAAGAAGGAAAACAAGTGCTACAAATTTTTGACGGGAGAATGTTTGACAAAGGGATAAGCTGGAGTGTTTCAGCGAGTGCGACAACATTTACCAATAGCACGAAAGCAGAGGAGTTAAAAGGTGTGAAAATCATTTTGCACAATGTTCAAGGAAGTAGTGCAGATAAAACAAGCAATAGCGGATTTTCTTATAAACAAACGCAAAACACAATGGAAATCATTGCGGATAATAAAGCAAGTTCCACAGAATTGTTTGGTGTGGTCAACGGAAAACAAGCAAAAGGCTGGAATGAAATTAGCTGGCAACCAGAAGATGTCACACTTGACATTCCAGCAGGAGAGGCAAAACTTGGCTCATTTAGTAGTATTGTTACATGGAACTTAGAGGATAAGCCGTTGAGTTAGAGGAATGAGTAATAGAGCATTTTTTTAGAAAAAATCACAACTATTGAACAGACGAAAAAAACGTGTGGTGCTATGCTTTAGTTGTCAAGAAAAACGAAAAGCTACGAGGGGCGTTAAGGTGGTTGCAACAGTGAGCCATGTCGTTTATTCACTCGAAACGAAGTTTCGAGCGACATTGAGAGCAGTTGCCAACCACCTGCCCCTCGCAGCTAGACAGAGAAAAGCTACGAGGGGCGTTCAGGGGGTTGCAACAGTGAACCATGTCGTTTATTCACTGCTACACTTCGTTTCGCATACAGTTTTTCTAAGAATCAAAGATTCTTGAAAAACTAGCATCGAAACGAAGTTTCGAGCGACATTGAGAGCAGTTGCCAACCACCTGCCCCTCGTAGCTAGACAGAGAAAAGCTACGAGGGACGTTAAGGAGTTTGTCGCAGTGAGCAATGGCATTTACTTGCCTGAAGCAGAGCTTCAGGTGGTATTGCGAACAGCGACCAAACTCCTGCCCCACGTAGCTAGACATAGAAAAGCGGAGAAGTGCGTTTTGAGGTCTGTGGTAGTGAGCCACGTCGTTTATTTAATCGAAACGCAAGTTTCGATCGACGTTGCGAACAGCCACCAGACCTCAGCACTTCGTAGCTAGACAAAGAAAAGCAAGCGGGGCGTTCAGGAGTTTGTCGCAGTGAGCCATGCTATTTACTTGCTACTACACTTCGTTTCAAGTAGCATTGCGAACAGCGACCAACCACCTGCACTTCACAGCTAGTCAAGGGAGAAAGGTTCAACAGGGGGGAGCAACATGGATTTTGAAGGATTGTTTTTAAATGAAAAGGAAAGCTGGCGACTCTCATTGGTGAAAGAATTGGGAAAATATGATAGCGGAGAGTATTTCATTCGTGACCTTGCAGAAAAGCTAGAGAGCAACTACGGCAAGGTGAAAAGCAATCTTGCGAAGTTAGAAATAGAATTAAGCGAGCTGTATTCAGAAAAAATTTTGACCGTTAAACGAAATTGTTTTTCTTTTACTGCTTGCAGTGACCTTGTCGTAGATTACTATGCAAAAATCATGGAGGGGAGCTTGCCTTTTCAGTTTCTTCAAGCCTCGTTAAACTTAGAGTTGATAAACGTGGAAGAATTTTGCAAAAAAATAAAAGTAAATAGAAGTACGCTTTCTGGAGCGTTGAGCAATATGCGGGAATTTTGTAAAAAATATGAGTTGAGACTTTGTTATTCGCCTATTCGACTGGAAGGGGCAGAAATGAGTATTCGTTTGTTTCTGTCTTTTGTTCATGCGATGATTTTTCAGAAAAAGGTAGATTATCCGTATAATGATAGTCAAAGAGAGAAAAGTTTAAAAGAAAAATCACTGGAAATTTTTGAGCAAGATGTTTACTTTATGTCACCAAGTTTGCAAAATAGTTTTTACTATGTTTTTAGAAGAAGACAAGAACAAGGAAATTATTTTGTTCCAACAAAGGAAATGGTAGCTTTTTACCAAAGACAACGGGAGAAATATGAAATTTTACCTATGCGGTATTTTAACAATAATGCAGAAATTGCCAGAAACGAGACGATTTTACTTCATTTTCTCTCTCACTTGCTAGAATATCAAAGGCGAACCATGCAGTCGATTGTAACAGGTGAAAATACGCTTTGTTTTCCTGTGAACATACTCAATGACACACCAGACGTATTGTTGCTTGCGAATCAATTTGTGGATTATTTGCAAAGTGCCTTTTTTTATCAAGTACGAAAAAAATTGCCTGACCAAATTTTGCGTGAGCATATTTATTATCAATTTTATCTTTTCCATGCTTGTCATGAACATAAAATTATTACGCCGATTCATTTTTTGGAAAGCGATATGCTCGATTATCGGCAAGAGCTAGAGAAGATTAGGGGAGAAGTAGCGAAATATTTTCAAGTACACCAAGAAGAATTGAGAAAAGTCTTTCCTTGTTTGGAAAAAAATTATTTTGTGGACGAAGTCTTGCGAACATTGGAGAAAGCATTTTTGAATATGATTGCCAATACCAATTTTGTCATAGGGTTCGCCATTCCGCCGACTTGCCCGTTTTATTTTCCGATTATCAAGGAAATTACCGCAATGAAAGGGGTAGAAGTTGCTCCGCTTTCACATCACTACCAAGATTATGACATGGTGATTTACTCTTCTTCTGATAGAATTGAGCATATCAACTGTCCGTTTATTTACAAGTGGGAAAATCATTTTGGTATCCAAGAAATCAAACGACTTTCGAGACTTGTTTATGAGATACGAAAGATGAAAAGATAACAGCGTGAAACATTGATTTCACGCTGTTATTTGCATTATTATTCAGTAACATATGCCCATTTATAGCACCAAGAAGGTCCTGTTGCATAGTGGACAATACCTTTGATTTTCGGATTGATAAGATGTCCTTCAGCTTTTTGGAAGACAGGAATGACACCCATTTCGTCTTTGACAAGAATATCTGTTGCTTTCTTCATGTCGTCCCAACGTTTTTCAGCGTCAGTTGCATCTGTCGTGTTACTTGCCTCAACTAATTTGTCGTATTCAGCGTTTGACCAGTGACCACGGTTGTAAGAGTTCCCTGTTACGAACAAATCAGTGAAACTTGAAGGGTCTGCATAGTCTGCTCCCCAACCACCAAGAACCGTATCAAAGTCTCCGCTATTTGAGCGATCCAAACGAACAGCAAATGGAACAGGAGAAAGTTCCACTTTCACACCTTTCAAAGCATCTTGAATATCAGCTTGCATTTTTTCCATTACTTTTTTCGTATCGTCATTGTCTGAGGCAATAATATTCATTGAAACTTCTTTAATACCCAATTCTTTTTGAGCTTTTTCCCAATACTCTTGAGCTTTTTTCTTATCAAATTCTACTTGGTCGCCCACTTCTTTAGCGAAGTCTTCTTTTGTTTTAGGGTCAAAACTCATATCTTTTGGAATGATACCAGTAGATTCTACTGAACCGTCACCCAATACGTTTTCAACCAACCCTTTACGGTCAAGAGCGTAACTAACTGCTTTACGGAAGTTTGCATTTGCGTAAACTTTTTGGTTTTTCCCTTTGTACTGGTTCAATTCAAAGTAAGAAGTACGCCCTTCTTTTACAGATTGGAAAGCAGGATCATTTGCCATTTGTTTCGCTTGTTCTCCGGCAATCATTACGTCATCAGCTTTTCCAGCTGTAAACAAGTTCAAGCCAGTAGAAGTATCTTTCACGACAGACACGCTTGCATTTTCCAATTTTACATTTTTTGCGTCCCAGTATTGTGGATTTTTCTTGTATGCCCACTCGGTATCCGTTCCGGGACCGTCAAATTCTTCGAGAGTAAATGGTCCATTGTAAACGGCATTTTCAGATTTCTTCGCATAATCTGCCCCTTTTTCAGTAACCACTTTTTCATTTTGTGGGAAGAAACTAGGGAATGCAAAGAGATATTCCATATATGGTACAGGATGAGCAAGTTTGATTTCCAAAGTATAATCATCCACTGCTTTAATTCCAAGTTTGCTCAAATCTTTTTCTTTTCCAGAATTGATCGCCTCAGCATTTTCTACACCAAAGAATAAACTTGCATATTCACTAGCAGTTTCTGGTTTTACCGTACGTTGCCAAGCAAATACATAATCACTTGCTTTTACAGCATCTCCATTGCTCCATTTTGCTTCTTTGCGAAGTTTCAATTTGTAAGTCAAACCGTCAGCAGAGATTTCAGCTTTTTCCTCTGCACCAGCAGGTTGCAATTCATTTTTCGCATCAATACGATAAAGTCCTTCGTAGACATTGTTCAATGTTGAGAAAGAAATAGTGTCTGTTGCTGTTGACAAATCAGCAGAAGGCATTTCTTGTGCAACTGTTAGTTTAATGTCTTGTGTTTTCGCAATTTTTTCGCTACCGCCTGACGAATTGTCTTTCTTGTCATTTGTCGTAGTAGAGCAACCAGCCAAAAGTGCTACTGAAAATAGCCCTACACCGATTTTGATTAAATTGTTTTTCTTCATTTTTAAAAATCCTCCAGATTCATTTAGTGTAATACTGAGTGTGAAAATCTAAACAATGACGCCCCCAATTACCATATAATTGCCCGCATATCTGGGGGTGTCCGAAATATGCGGACAATATTGCAATTAACTCGTGCCTAGCACAAGGAATTACCCATTTTGTTGTTTTTCTTGAAATTTCTTGCGATACATTTCGATTTCGTCATCTGTCGAATAAACAAAATGTCCGTCAGTAATTTCGTTTAGCTTGCGTGGTTTGTCGTCTGCTATCGGCTGATAAACCGTCCGTCTCCGCTTGCGTTCATAATCAGGGTCAGGGAGTGGAATAGCAGAAAGTAAACTTTCCGTATAAGGATGTACGCCGTAGTTATAAATATTTTCAGCAGTCCCCACTTCAACAAGTTTACCCATATACATCACGCCAATTCTATCAGAGATGTATTTCACCATTGACAAATCATGAGCGATGAAAAGATAGGTCAAGTTTTCTTTTCGTTGCAAATCTTTTAAAAGATTGACCACTTGTGCTTGAATGGAAACATCAAGAGCAGAAATCGGCTCATCTGCAATAATGAACTTAGGTCGCACAGCTAAAGCACGTGCAATACCAATCCGCTGCCGTTGTCCACCTGAAAATTCATGAGGATAACGAGTTGCATGAGCTGCATCCAGACCTACGGTACGCAAAAGCTCTTTTACACGTTCTTCACGCTCTTGAGGAGTTTTGGTTAAGCGAAACACGTCCAATCCCTCTGCGATAATATCACGCACTTTCATTCTTGAGTTCAAACTAGCAGCAGGATCTTGGAAAATCATCTGCACTTTTTGTCTGAAATCTTTCATCTGAGCTTTTTTCTTTAGATTGGCGATGTTTTCACCGTCAAAGAGAATTTCACCTTTTGTTGGTTCATACAAACGGATAATCGAGCGACCTGTGGTAGATTTCCCGCTCCCACTTTCGCCTACAAGACCAAATGTTTCCCCTTCAAAAATGTGAAAAGAAATATCATCTACGGCACGTACTTCTTTTTTTGTGTTGGCATTGAAAATTTGGTGAAGATTTTTTACCTCAAGCAATTTTTTCTGACTCATGCCTTCACCTCTTTCCCACGTTGTTTTTCTTCAAAATACGCATAACGTTTTTTAATTTCATCAGGCACTTCCACTTTCGGTGCACGTTCATCTAAAAGCCAAGTTGCCGCTTTGTGCGTGCTTGAAAGCTCGAAATAAGGAGGTTCTTCCTCAAAATCAATTGCTAGAGCAAACGCATTTCTTGCTGCGAACGCATCCCCTTTTGGTGGATTGAGCAAATCAGGAGGAGTACCGGGAATAGCGTACAAACTTTCTCCGTCATTGGTGTCAAGTGTCGGCATAGAACTCAACAATCCCCATGTATAAGGATGTTGTGGATTGTAGAAAATTTCATCACTTGTCCCTACTTCGACAATTCGCCCACCATACATAACCGCTACTCTGTCTGCCACATTTGCGACAACACCTAAGTCATGTGTGATAAAAATAATCGACATATCAATTTTTTCTTGAATTTGTTTTAACAACTCCAAAATTTGTGCTTGAATGGTCACATCAAGAGCAGTAGTAGGTTCATCAGCAATCACAATTTCTGGGTGTGTGACAAGAGCAATCGCAATGACAATACGCTGCCTTTGCCCACCAGAAAATTGGTGCGGATAGTTGTTCAAACGCCCAGCAGCATTTGGAATCCCAACAAGCTCTAAAAGTCTGAGAGCCTCTTGCTCCGCCTCTTTTTTGCTCACTTTTTTATGCTTACGCAACCCTTCAGCCACTTGTTTGCCAATGGTCATGGTTGGGTCAAGTGAGGTCATTGGGTCTTGGAAAATCATTGAAATGTCTTTTCCACGCAAGTTTTGATACTCTTTTTCGGATATTTTTGTTAAATCTTTACCCTTGAATAAAATTTCTCCAGAGTCAATGTTCCCGTTGTTAGCAAGAAGTCCCATGATCGTACGAGTGGTAACGGATTTTCCGCTCCCACTTTCACCTACAATCGCAAGAGTTTCCCCTTTTTTCAAATCGAAATCCACGCCACGAATTGCCTGAACTTTTCCTGCAAACGTGTCAAAGGAGATGTTTAAGTTTTTTACTTCTAAAATATTTTCTGTCATAAAATCCCCTCCTATTCTTTCGTCTTAGGATCAAATGCGTCCCGTAATCCGTCTGCAAGCAAGTTGAAACCAATCATGATGACAGAAAGTGTAATCGCAGGTCCCCACATTTGAAACGGTAGGAAACGGAAGTTTTTGTATCCGTCTGAAAGCAATGTTCCAAGAGAGGCATTTGGTGGTGAAATTCCAAGCCCGATAAAACTTAGGAATGACTCGAAGAAAATTGCAGTTGGAATACTAAACATCATTTGCACGATAATCACAGAAGAGATATTTGGCAAAATATGTTTGAGTGCAATTTTCCACCGTGATTCACCTAGAGTTGTCGCTGCAAGAACAAATTCTTGATTTTTGAATTTCAACGTCTGGGCTCGAACGATTCGTGCCATTGAAATCCAGTTGGAAATCGCCATGGTGAGAATAATGGTCGTCATACCCGGTTTAAACAAGGTTAACATCAAAATCATGATGACCAAGTTTGGAATACCAGAGAGGACTTCTACGATACGTTGCATGAACATATCCACTTTCCCACCGAGAAGTCCGCTTGTCATTCCGTAAAACACACCGAGTGAAATGTCAATAAGTGTTGCCATAAAGGCAATAATGAGCGAGATACGAAGACCAACGAAAAGTCTTGAGAGAATATCACGACCTAAATAATCTGTTCCGAGCAAATGATACTCGCCACTTGGCACTTTCATTTGTTCATATTTGTCTACAAGATTTCCTCCCACATCCATTTTTCCGTTCAAACCGTTGATGTTTATTCCCGGAATTTTTGGTGGCAAGTTGACTATATCTGTGTTTGATTTCGTAGGATTATACGGCGAAACAAACAAGGTGACAATTGCAACCAAAATGAGTGCGACAATAATCCCCATTGAAAAGACGGCTGCTTTATTTTTCTTTAAACGACGCCATGAGTCTTGTAAAAACGTAAGACTAGGTGCCTCAATTTTTTCTCTATCAGCATTTTCATCGCTGAGTCCGACTAAACGGAATTTATCTGTTACTTCCATTAGCTTTGTCCCCCTTGCACACGTATTCTTGGGTCAATAATACCATAGAGAATATCGACAATCAGGATAACGAAAATCAACAGAGCAGAATACATTACAGTTACTGCCATGATTGTTGGATAGTCATTGGTCATGATAGATTTTACAAATTGTTCCCCAATTCCCGGAACAGAGAAGATATTTTCTACGACAAGCGACCCTGTCATAAGGTTGACAGCCATTGGACCAAGCAAGGTAATCAGTGGAATGAGTGAGTTCCGCAAGCCATGCTTAAAGACGATTTGTCCTTTAGACAATCCCTTCGCACGAGCAAGCTCAATATAATCCGAATTGAGTACCTCTACCATTTCCGTTCGGATAAAACGAGCGGAATCTGCCATTGGACTCATTGCAAGAGCCAAAGTTGGCAAAACTGTCGAAGCTAACCCTTGATCCCAAAGAGCGATTGGGAAAAGTTTTAACTTCATTGCAAGGAAATATTGCAAAAGAACGGCAAATACAAAGTTTGGAATGGAACGCCCGAGAATAGCAATCAAAGTCGAAAGCGTGTCAATCCATGTATTTTTTCGCATGGCTGAAAGAATACCAAGTAATGTTCCAACAACCGTACCAAAGATAACCGCCTGCAATCCTAGTTGCATACTAGGTCCAATCCGTGCAGACAATAAATCCCAGACCTTTTGATTTTTGAATTGGAAACTTTCACCAAATTCAAGGTGCAATAAATTGCTCAAATATTTTCCATATTGCACAATGACAGGTTGGTCAAGCCCGTATTGTTTGTTTAATAATGCGATTTGTGCGTCGCTGAGTCGTTCTGCGTTGGAATATGGAGTCCCCGGCAGAAGCTTCATGAGAAAGAAAGTTATGGTTGCAATAAGCCATAGCGTTAAAATCATGAAGAAAACTCGTTTGCCAATATAGCGTAAAAAGTCCTTCAAATGTTACACCCCCGATAAGTTTGTGGATATTTCTCGATTTTTGCCTATATTACTATGGGCGAAAATTCGAGTTATCCGTATGAAATCTTGCTGAAAATAAAGAGAAACGGTAGAATAGAAGTATCCATTAGAAAGAGGGAACATAATGAAAAAAATTTCCATTATCTCAACGATTCTGCTCGTTATTCTTATTTGCACAAGTTTTCTTATCCGTCAATCTTTGTCATTTGTCACAATAAGCGATGACGCCTTTCTAGCATTTCTGTTTTTTGCAATGCTTGCAAGTTTGCAACTGCTCCTAAGAACAGACACGATGCGATTTTTCAGAGACGCTTGGAGTAAACTAAGGAGAAAAGAAACAACAGAGCTAGCACAAAATCACTCTATTTCGGCTCTTTTTTCAATAGCTTTCATCATGCTCGTCTTTTCACTGGTTACCCTATGTTTTAGCAGGCTATTTCCCTGAGAAAAGTCTGTATTTTATAACAATCAGATTTCAGACAATTACAAATATAAATTATATTTTATATCTCAAAAAAGTCAAGCCCTTATTTAAAAAAAGAAAGATTTTTTATCAAAAAAGCGATGAAAAAATCAGGGATAAAAAAACAAAGAAACGAAATAAAAATAGAAAGCATAAGCATTCTCATTTTGTTGGAAAGGGATACACATACAAATAATTTTTTTTTAAACTTTTTTAGCTGTTGTTTGGATTGAAAAGTGAGTTAATTTAACCATTAACAAACGTTGTTTTATTTAAATTAAAATATTTTTGTTATTTCGGAATGGCAAGCAATAGTATTGAAAAAAACTTATGTTTCGTTACAATGAAAGCAGTCTAGTGAGAAAACTAGACAAGGGGATGTAATGAATGTCGTCAAACAATTTACGAGGGAGGTATGAAGATGAAAACAATGGATTATATTATTTTGTCTAAAGTATTTGAATGGAAAAAGAAAAATATTTTATGTGAAAAGACAACCGACGATTTGGAACGTTTGGTGGTTAGTAGTGAGGCGAGGAAACTTTACCAAAAGCTACGCCGGATGCATTCTCAAGAACTTCACAATGGAATGAACCATATCAACGAATTTATTTTGCAAAATGACTAAAGGGCTGCGTACACTGTCAGCCCTTTTTGTTATCTCAATTGTTGTTCACGCAATTTTTCTAAAATACCCTCACGTTTTTTCGTTAAATCACGTTTTCTTGCACGTGGCAAAATATCTTCGCTTGTTACACGACTTTTTCCTTGCCATGTGGCTGGATTTTCTTCATCAAATTGTTCCAAAAACTCAATGACTTCACGTACAACAGGAGTAGGAGTAGAGGCACCAGCTGTTACGGCGATTTTTTTGATACCAAACAGCCAATCAGAATGAATTTGTGACACGTCACTAATGCGATAGGCGGCTACTTTGGCTTGTTCAATCGAAACTTGTGCTAAACGGTTGGAATTATTACTTCGTGGGTCGCCTACTACTAAGGTTAAGTCGCACCCTTTCGCCTGTTCGACCACTGCCTCTTGTCGTACTTGCGTTGCTAGACAAATATCTTTGTGTAAAATTACTTGCGGATAACGAAGTTGAATTTCTGCCATTAAATCAGCTACATCCCACTGACTCATAGTTGTTTGATTGGTAACAAAAAGTTTTGGATTGCTTAGATTTAATTTTTCTATATCAGCTAAACTGGCAATTAAATGCACCTTTTTTGGAGCAATGCCGATTGCCCCTTCTGGCTCGGGGTGTCCTTTTTTTCCGATATACAGCACATCAAAACCTTTTGCTACTTTCTCAGCAATTAACTCATGCGTAATTTGTACATCAGGGCAAGTCGCATCAATTGTTGTCAATCCTTTTTCTTTTGCACGCTCAACGACTTCTGGAGCAATGCCGTGAGCAGTAAAAATCACCGTTCCACGCTCAATTTTTTCCAAAATTTCCAGTCGATTTTCACCGTCAACCGTCTGCACACCAATATCCTCAAAACTTTTCGTCACGTGTGCATTATGCACAATCATGCCTAATATATAAATAGGTCGTGGCAATGTCTCATCAAGTGCTGCATTTCTTGCAATCACCATGGCATCTACCACGCCATAACAATAACCACGAGGGCTAATATTGATAATTTCCATTTTCAATTGTCACCACACTTTCCTTATAGGGAACTTCTAAAAACTCACGCTTATCCAAAAATGTCAGCTTTCCGATTTTCTTTGTCAATCTCCTCGAAAACAAGAAAAACTAGCTAATTTTGGCTTAAACGGAGTTTTTAAAGGTACCCCATACATTTTACTAAAACATTTCAAAGAATGATAGAAAAAAACTTTCATGTGCAACAGCATTTTTCTCTTTTCTTAATCTTTCATTCACGTTATGATAAAGCTATCAAATAAATGGAGGTTTTTATCATGAGTAAGGTTTATAACAGTATTTTAGATTTGATTGGCAACACGCCGATTGTTCGTATCAACCATGGAGATGACTCATCTGCGGAAGTGTATGTCAAACTTGAATTTTTCAATCCTGCAGGAAGTGTCAAGGACAGAATTGCTCTTGCGATGATTGAGGCTGCGGAAAAAGAAGGAAAATTAAAGGCAGGAGACACGATTGTAGAGCCGACAAGCGGGAATACAGGTGTGGGCTTAGCATTTGTCGGAGCGGCGAAAGGATACAAAGTTGTTTTGACCATGCCAGAAACATTTTCGATTGAGCGTAGAAAATTGATGCAGGCGTATGGTGCGAGCCTTGTTTTGACAAAAGGTGCAGACGGAATGAAAGGTGCAATTCAAAAAGCTGAAGAGTTGGCAGAAGAAAACGGTTGGTTTATGCCACTTCAATTTGACAATCCAGCAAATCCGCAAGTTCATGCACGCACAACAGGAAAAGAAATCATAGAGGCATTTGGTGCGACAGGATTGGACGCATTTGTGGCAGGTGTTGGAACAGGTGGTACAATTACAGGAGCAGGCGGTGAATTAAAACGAGTGAACCCGAACATTCAAATTTATGCCGTAGAGTCTGCGGAGTCTCCTGTATTGTCTGGCGGAAGTCCTTCCCCTCATAAAATTCAAGGGATTTCAGCAGGATTTGTGCCAAAAGTGCTAGATGAAACAATTTATGATGAAATTATTCAAGTAACAAGTGATGCGGCAATTCAATCTGCTAGATTAGCAGGAAAAAATGGCATTTTGGTCGGTATTTCATCAGGAGCAGCTATTCATGCCGCTCTTACGGTTGCAAAAAAACTAGGAAAAGGCAAAAAAGTCTTAGCAATTACAGCCGACAACGGCGAACGTTACCTCAGCACAACACTTTATGATGAAGAAGGTTGATAATGAAAAGCATAAGAGCTGTATGTTCTTATGTTTTTTCTTTTCAAATGTGAATGAAATATCAAAAATAGATAGTTTTCGTTAATCGGAACACATTTTGTTGTTTTTATAGAAAAAATGAAAACACAAAGGAAAAGTTAATAAACATTATAAAAAATATGATTGACAACAATGATACCGTTTTTATATAATGAAAGAAAAAAATATAAAAAACTAATATTTATCAAAAAAAGAAAACGAGGAAAAAATGAATGGAGAAGAAATACACAATCGGACTTGATATTGGAACCAATTCTGTTGGTTGGGCGGTCATTGATGAGAATTTTCAGCTTGTTCAAGGGAAGAAAAAAATCAAATCAAACGCTGTTCTCTCTGAAAAAGGCATTACAATTAACGGCGTTAAATATGAAAAAGGCGATATTCTGCCAGATGGCAAATTTTACAAAACTACATCTAAGACGAATCTTTGGGGTGTGCGTTTGTTTGATGAAGGAAATACGGCTGAAGAACGACGTCAAAATCGTGGACAAAGGAGACGTATTGCCAGACGAAAAGAACGGTTGAACTACTTGCGGGGGATTTTTGATGAAGAGATTGCAAAAATAGATGATAGTTTCTTTATTCGTATGGATGAGAGCTTTTATCATCCTGAAGATAAGCAACAAAAGCACTATACTTACCGGGATAAAAATGGGAAACGTGTTAAAAAAGAGGTTGCAAACAAAGTAATTTTCGACTATCCACTTTTTAAAACAGAACAAGAAGAAAAGCAATATTATAAAGACTTCCCGACCATTTATCACTTGAGATATGCTTTGATGTATCCAGAGAGTGCCAAAGGAAAATTTGGTTTTGATGAAAATGGCAAAGCAGATATTCGTTTGATCTATTTGGCAATGCACCATATTTTGAAGTATCGAGGGCATTTTGTTCAAGAAGGTGTCAATATACAAGTATCAAACGTTGATATTTTAGGAAATATCAAAACTTTTATTGCTGATTATAACGATTATATTGATAGCAAACCTATTGACGAAGATGGTAATTTATTTAAAGAAACGGAATTTAGGAAAAATCCTGATAAGATCAATATCTCAGATGAGCAACTTAATCAAATTCAGGATGTCTTAAAAGAAAAAATTTCAAATTCGTATAAGGTTTATAAAATCATTTCTAAGAAGAATCCAGATGCGATTTTGAAGTATTCTATCAATGTGGAAGCGATATTTAAAGCTATTGTAGGAAATAAAGTAGATATTGCTAGTATCCTCAACAAAGCGGAATACAGCAAAAAAACAAATGAAGTTTGGGATAAGGATGCTAACTTTAAATTTAGCAAAGAAACATTTGAAGATGATTTGCAGGAATTACCTTTTGATGATGACAATGAAAGTAAGCTGATTTTAAGTATCAAAGATATATATGTGGCGGTTCTATTATCAAGTATTTTACAAGGCGAGAACTCTCTTTCAAGTGCGATGATGATGAAATATGACACGCATAAAAAAGATTTAGAACAATTAAGAGAAGTATTTAATAAATATTTTAATAGGGCTGATTACGAACAATTTTTTAGAGAAGTACCTAAATTGACATCAACAGGGTTTTTTAAGGTTGATGAAAAAGGAAAAGCAACGAAAACAGAACTTACAAATTATGTTGCTTATGTCGGTCTACCAAAATCCTATGCCAAATACAACAATAAATTAGAAAAACCATTTAATAAGTATGCAACACAAGAACAGTTTTATAATTATTTAACTGAAAAAATATTATTACCTAAAATTATTGAACTCACAGATTTCAAAGTACCAAAACAAGAGAAGATAGCAAAAACCGTTGAATTTTTAGAGGGTCAAGAAGATGAGTCTTTAAATTTAATTCAAGAGATTTTGCAAAAAATAGAGCTTGAAACTTTTTTAGTCAAACAAAGAATGTATAAAAATGGTGCGATTCCATATCAAGTGCATGAATATGAGCTTTTAGAAATACTGAAAAACCAAGGTAAATATTACGATTTTCTAAATGAAAAAGTAGAGACTGAGATAGAAAACGAAGATGGCGAAATTAGCATACAAGAGCAATATAAAATACAAGCATTGATGAAGTTTCGTATTCCTTATTTTGTTGGACCATTGTCTACAGAAAAAAATGTAGGTTGGGTTCGTGATGATATTTCTGGAAAAATGCAAGCAACAGGTCAGAAATCTAAAAATTCTTGGCTAGTTCGTAGGACTAATGAAAAATTAACGCCATGGAATTTTAATGATGTTATTGATAAAGATGAATCAGCAGAAAATTTCATAGTCAGAATGACTAGTGAGTGTACTTATTTACTTGGAAAAAAGGCTCTGCCTAAAAATTCATTGCTTTATCAAAAATTCACTGTTTTAAATGAATTGACAAAAATTAAGATAGGTTTTGATGGAGAAGAGGGGATTTTTCTCGATAAGATAGAGAAAGAAAAAATTTTACGGCAACTTTTTTATAGAAAACGCACAATCTCTCGTAAAGAATTTGAAACTTTTTTGCATAATAATTTAGGTTATCAAACTGGAATAAAAGTTGTTCGTGGTATTGATGGAAAAGGGTTTAATGCCAATTTGTCAACATTTTATGATTTGGTCGATAAAGTTGGTTTAACTCCTGAATTTATTGAAGAAAATGAAGAGCTCTTAGAAGAAATCATCCGAGCAAAAACAATTTTTGAAGACAAACCGTTAAGAACAAAGAAGATTAAAGAACTTACTAAAGATAGTGTCTTAACAGCTGAGCAAATTAAAGAACTTTCTAAGAAACCATTATCTGGTTGGGGTTCGCTGTCAGCTGAATTGATAAACGGTGTACTTTCAAAAGAAAAAACTTCTACGGTATCTGAAGAAACCAAAACCATTCTTGATTTTTTGTTAGATGATGAAGTTTATAATATTAAAAAGCAACGTCCGCAATTAGCGAATCGAAATTTTATGCAACTTATTAATGATGACACACTCACATTTAAAGAACAAATTGCAGAGCATAATGCTGATTTCATGAAAGCTACTGATTCAATGGAGAGGATTGAAGATAAAATTAATGCTCTAGCAGGTAGTCCAGCCCTTAAAAAAGGAATTAAACAAACTTTTAAGATTGTGTATGAGTTATCAAAGGTTTTAGGAAAAGAGAATGTAAAAAATATTGTTTTAGAAGTTGCAAAAGATGATAATCCAAAAGCTAATAATCATTCAAGATATAAGCAACTTGGTGAATTTAAGAAAGGTTTTGATGCTAGTATTTTAAAACAATATGAAGAACTAGGAAAAGATGAAAAGGAGGCAAATAAAAAACTTTTAAATGAGAAGTTGTTTTTATATTTCATTCAGAATGGAAAATGTTTATATTCCATGGAACCACTAGAATTAGACAACTTGTCTTCATACGAAGTAGACCATATAGTGCCACAAAGATATATAAAAGATGATTCTTTTAGCAATAAGGCTTTGGTTAAAAGTGAATGGAATCAGAAAAAAAGTGGAAATTATCCATTCGTTGATATGATTGATGATAAAGTGAAAGAATGGTGGAAATCCTTAAGAGATCAAAATGCAAATCTTAAGACGCCTTTATTTACCAAGAAAAAATATGAGTCTTTGACTCGAACAGCACCGTTTTCAGAATTTGAAGAAGAAGGCTTTATCAATCGTCAGTTAGTAGAAAGTAGACAAATTATAAAACATGTCAAAAATTTATTAACGGAAGAATTTGGGTTTGAGACAATTACTCATAAAGATGGCAAAAAAGAAAAAGTTAAAAAGACAAATATTCTTTCAATGAAAGCATCCTTTACCGACGGGATTAGAAAAGTAAATAATTTTCACAAGTCTCGTGAACTTAACGATTATCATCATGCACACGATGCATATATTATAGCGAATGTTGGTCAATTTTTAAAAAATGAAATTAACTTTGGAGATGAACGAGCAAATATCATTAGAGCGAAAGCACAAGAGAAAAAATCATTGATGAAAACAATAGAAGAAAAATTATCTGATGCCGTGGAAAATACAAAAGCGAAAGAATTGAAGGAAAAAAATTCGTATTTGGTCAGATTGTTTAATTCTAAAGCAGCAAATTTAGAAACAGGTGAACTCTTAGTTGATTATATGCGAGAGGTTTTGGGGTATAAAAATTGTAATATTGTTAGGATGTATTCAGAGGAGTCAGGCGAATTTTATAATGAATCCATTTATAAAAAAGACGATAAAGATGATAAAGGGGATTCTAAAAAAATATCGGATTTAATTTCAGTTAAAAATGGATTGGACGGACAAAAATATGGCGGGAAATCTTCAGTTAAACCTGCATACAGTGTTGTTGTAAAATACACGACAATTGAAAAGAAAAAAGAAGTATCTAAAATTGGTGTGTTTTCTGTTATGCGAATTGAAAAAGAGAAAGCAAAAGAAGATTTGCTAGGCTTTATTCAATCTAAAAATCCTGATTGGTCTGATATTGAAATTGTTATGCCTAAAATTTTAAACAATCAAATCGTGATTACTGATACAGGTATTCGTCGAATGTTTAGAAGTTGGAATAAAAGTGACGGGATTGTTTTTAATAAAGGACGACAAATTATTTTAGAGAAAGAGAATTATCAGACGTTGGTTAAGTTTGATGAAGCAACAAACGAAGAGAAATTAAAACTTTATCAGACATTGTTAGGTTTATTGAAACAAGAAGAAATTTTGTCTGACAAGGCATTTGAGGGATTTGAAAAATTACAAGAAAAATTCTTAAGTTTTCCTTTGAAAAATGTTCTTGAAAAAACAAAGGTCAAAGAAATTGGTCAAAAAGAGGTGATTCAAGGGATGGTTTCTTATTTATCTGCGGGTAAAGTTGGCAGTAAAGATACGAATTTGGCTAAAGTAGATAAAGCATTAAACAATAAAATTTTAAAAATCGGGAATAAGTCAATGAAGAATTATACGATTCTGCACCAATCCATCACCGGTCTTTACGAAACAAGAACCAAACTAGACTAAAATAAAACTCTCTCAGAGGACACATTTTTCCTCTGAGAGAGCATTTTAGAAAACAAAAAAAGAGCGATGACGCTCTTACTTTTTCAAGTTGATTACGGATAAACCTTATTTTAACTTGTCGTGTTAATTTGATTAGTTCCAAAAATCATTTAACAAAGTCATTATAGCAGAAAAAATTTGAAATGGCAAGGAGAAAATGTATGACATGGAGAACGGTTGTAATTAATCAACATTGCAAGTTGAGTTATCAAAACAATCATTTGATTTTTAAGTCGAGTGAGGGGGTGGAAAAAATTCATCTTTCTGAAATTCACACATTATTGCTTGAAACAACGGACATTGCGATTACTACTGCGTTGATTTTTAAATTGGCAAAATACAATGTACGGCTTATTTTTTGTGATGACAAGCGGAATCCATTAGGTGAGCTGACGCAATATTATGGTAGCCATGACAGCAGTAAAAAGTTGAATCAACAGCTGATGTGGGAAGAAAATGTGAAGAAAGAAGTTTGGACGCAAGTGATTCGGCAAAAAATCGACAATCAACGGCGACATTTGATGAAAAATGACTATTTGGCTGAGGCGGAGATGTTGAGCGGTTATTTGGAGCAATTACAGTTGTTTGACACGAGTAATCGAGAAGGGCATTCGGCGAAAGTTTATTTCAATGCGTTATTTGGTAAGAAATTTACACGTGACGAACCTAGTGAAATCAATGCTTTTCTGGATTACGGTTATTCACTTTTGTTATCTATTTTCAATCGAGAAATTGTGAAAAATGGTCATCTCACGCAACTCGGGTTGAAACATTCCAATTATTTTAATCACTTCAATCTTTCAAGCGATTTGATGGAACCGTTTAGAGTAGTTGTTGATGAAAAGGTTTACGAGCTGAGGAATAAAAATTTCGCTAAAAACAAGCACCATTTATTTGAAATTTTTAATCAAACCTATTGTTATAATAACAATGAAATGTATTTGGTGAATATTGTCGAACATTATGTGAAGAAAACGTTGCAGGCATTGGCTGAGGCGGATGCTACGAAGATGATGGAGTTCAGGATAAGTGAGTTATAGATTTATGAGACAATTGTTATTTTTTGATTTACCCACAGAAACCCCGCAAGAGAAAAAAGAATATCGCAAATTTCGTAAGTTTCTACTAAATGAAGGTTTTTTGATGCTGCAATTCTCCGTTTACTCCAAACTGAGCTTGAACGACACACAAGCGAAAACAATTTTGAGGAAAATTGAAAAAAATAGACCTTCAAGAGGAAGTGTCGTGGTACTCAAAGTGACAGAGAAACAATTTGCGAACATGACATTTGTTTTAGGTGAAAGAGAGACTTCTTTTGCAAATTCTGACGAACGTGTAATATTTCTTGGCGAAAGGATGGCAGAAGATGATTTCGATAAACTTTGAACATTTGGATAGACCGATTGAATTAGAGGGGAAACGCACGAATATTTTGGTAGTTGAAGAGAATCAACTGTATTCTAAAATTATGTTTTCGTTATATAATCGAACGGATGAATACTTTAAAATATTTGATGAAAAATATAAAAATATACCAGAAAAGAAATTGTTAACCATTTTCAATCCGCTACAATTTGACTTTGATGAGCGAAGTTTAAAAACAATGCTTTATAACAAAATTTTGACCACGTTAAACGTTGAACAAACGATAAAGCAAGATATTGCCGAGAGCTATCAATCGTTAGTGAATAAAGTCATGAGTTATGTTTATGAAAATGAAGAAATTGATGTTGCTTTTCGTGATGAAATCGAGATGAAAGAGCTGTTCAAACTGATTGGATTAAGCATTAATCAAGAAAGAATGACGAGCATTTTTGAAAAAGTGTGCATGGTGATTGACACGTTGAACGAGTTGGCAAGCGAGAAGTTATTGATTTTCACCAATTTAAATATTTTACTCACAAGAGAGGAATATCAAGCAATCGTAGAGCAGATTAACTTGAACAATTTGACGGTTTTAATCATCGAAAGCAATCAATATCATCTTGAAGAAATTTCACATTGGTATTTAGATGAAGATTTCTTTCTGAGCAAAAACGTGGTATAATCAAAGAAAAATTTCACGATTTTAAAGGAAAAAAACTAAAAAAATAAAGGAATCTTCAATTTTGAAGGGATTTGTCACCCAAGCGACAAGGCTAAAACCGAGGAAAAAAATTCATTTGAGGTTTTAGAGTCGTGTTAAATTGAATGGTTCCAAAAC
>NZ_FUXI01000005.1:0-93417 GCF_900167335.1 Pilibacter termitis | reverse complement strand
TAAATAAGTTTTAGAGTTGTGTTAAATTGAATGGTTCCAAAACTGTTACCGATTTTGCTTTTGCTCTATATCCGTTTTAGAGTTGTGTTAAATTGAATGGTTCCAAAACGAATATGACCGAGCGTTTCATAAATTTTCGGTTTTAGAGTCGTGTTAAATTGAATGGTTCCAAAACTAGATTTGCATGAAATCGAGAAATCTTTCTGTTTTAGAGTCGTGTAAAATTGAATGGTTCCAAAATTTTGACAAAGTTTTATTACCGAACACTAAAAAACTAGAAATCCCAATAAATCTTTGTTAAAATAAAAAAGTGAAGAGTTTCGTTAGGCTGTTTGTATAGCTTATATCACAAGATGTGAACGGATACAAAAAATGATAAGGACGTAAACTATTGTTCAATCAAGTATTTAATGAAAAAACGGAGGAATTATGATGACAGAAAGAACATTGATTTTAGTGAAACCAGACGGAGTGAGACGTGGATTAATTGGCTCTGTATTACATCGCATTGAACGCAAGGGGTATGTGATCGTAGAAATTCAAAAATGCCGAGCAACGGAAGAAATTTTGGCACAACACTACCAAGAGCACGTGGAAAAGTCTTTTTATCCAGAATTGGTAGAATTTATGACAAGTGGTGATGTGGTGGCAATTGTAGCAGAAGGAGTCAATATCATTCACGGATTCCGTGTCATGATGGGAACCACTCAGCCAACAGATGCTCTACCTGGCACAATTCGTGGCGATTATGGACGTGATTGGGACAATAATGAAATTCAAAACATTGTACATGGTAGCGACTCTCCTGAAAGTGCAGAAAGAGAAATTAAAATTTGGTTTCCAAATTTGAAATAGAGTTTTTAGAGGAATGTAAACCTTGCTGATGCACTAGAAAATGGATTGTTTTTATAAGGAGAGGTTCAAAAAAGGAAAGTTTTTTATTGAAAGTTAAACGAAAAAAAGTTAAAATTTCTTTAAGAGATTATTTCCGCATATAAAAAGGGGAAATAATTTCAAAAAAAAAGAAAGGGAGGATGAAAAATGACTTCAGAAAAAATGAAATCACCAGCGTTGGTCATTATTCTTAGCTTGATTACTTGTGGAATTTACTATATGTATTGGTTAGTGGTTACACACAATGACATTCGTGAACTTATAGGAGATGAAGAAGGCTTTAGTGGGGGAATGGTTTTACTCCTAACCATTGTTACTTGCGGTATTTACGGCTATTATTGGTGGTATGTGACAGCTAAAAAGATGAATGTAATCAATGAAAAAGCAGGATTACCTGTCAACGACAATGCTGTCTTGTATCTTGTTCTTGCGATCTTTAGGTTGGAAATTGTCAATATAGCAATTCTACAAAGTGAGTTAAACAAAGTTTGGAGCAAAGGAATTGCAGAATTTTGATGAAAACTTTCTTGAAAAATGAAAAGGGCAAAGGAATGGCAATCGGCATTCTTGCCCTTTTGCTCTATTTGCTTTTAATGCCAGATGAATGGTGCGTTTTTAAAAGAACACTTGGGATTCCATGTTTAGGCTGTGGCATGACAAGAGCGTATTTGGCACTACTACATGGCGAAGTATCAACAGCTTTCTTTTTTCACCCACTTTTTTGGCTAGTACCAATTTTGCTCCTCTTATTTTGGCAGAGAAAAAGATTTTTATTTGTTCAGAAAAATACTTTTTGGATAGTGGTAGGGAGCTTGTTTCTTCTTGTATATGTAGTAAGAATGATGCTACTTTTTCCGCATACTCCACCAATGAATTTTAATGAACAGGCGATATTGCCAAGTGTTATAGAAAAGATTCCTTTTCTATTCAAAAATCGCTAAGCTATTTTTCATATGCTTAGCGATTATTTTTTTTATTTTATAGCGTCAAATCCACACGTTTGCCAATCTGTTCAATAATCCAGCCACCAATAAGTAGACTCAGAAACTCACCAATAGCAGTTGTTGCCCAAGTGAGCAAGAGTGGTTCTTTGAAAAGATAATGTAGCTCTAAAGCAATTGTAATCATAGAAAGCGAAAAGAAAATCGCAAAAACTAGAAATTGCAAGTTGTAAGAAATCGAGCCAATACCGACACGTTTTCCTTTAAGGGACTTGAATAAAATTGTCCCAAGTGTCACGAAAATAAGTGTAGACCCTCCGCCAACGATAACGTCGACTATTCCGTAGGTGAGGAAGTTGAAAATCATACAACCAATCGTAACGGAAAAAATATAGCGTTTGTTGTAAAAAGCGAGGAAATTAAACATTTCCGCAATACGAAATTGAATTGCACCACTAGCGATAGGTGCAACAACAAATGAAATGGCAACGTAAAGTGCTGCGACGATTGCCACTTTTACCAAAGAATTGGTTTTTACTTGTGTTTGTTCCATAAATAAACTCTCCTTTATCGGCGAAACCCGAGTGTAATATGCTTTGACCAAAGTGAGGAAGTGTCAAAGGGTGGATTGAACCACGAGAAATAGTATAACGGAAAAAGAAAGAGATTGCTAGTTTTTTTATTAAAAACACCTGTTATTAAAATGAAAAACGAAAAATCATCTCCCTTTCATGCTTGTATGGCTAGAATATGATAAAATACCTATGAGGTGAATGACAAATGGAAATGAAATTGTACGAAAAATTTGTAATAAAACGTGACGGTCGTCTTGCTTATTGGGATTCATTCCGTATTCAAGCAGCGATTTTTAAAGCGGCAGCTTATGGGAAATATGCAAAAAATCCTGTGGCAGCAAATGATTTGGCAAATAATGTTACAAAAGTTGTTGAGAAATACATTGCCAATCTTGAATTTGAAAAAGTGCCAATTGATGAAATTCAAAATGTCGTGGTGAAACAATTGCGAGATTTTGATACGGAAGTTGCAGGAGATTTTCTAAAATACAAAACAGAACGAGATATAAAACGAATTTAAATAAAACGTTGAAATGAGAAAAAAGATGATAACAAAAGAAACAAAATTAAAATTAGTTGCAGCTTGTGCGGCAGGTATGGAGGCACTGGTTGGACGAGAAATTAGAAATCTTGGGATTGAGTGCCAAGTTGAAAATGGGAAAGTGCTGTTTGAAGGGACAATTGTTGATATTGCACGTACAAATGTTTGGCTGAGAACGGCTGATCGAATAAAAATTATTCTTGGTGAATTTCCCGCTACGACTTTTGACGGTTTATTTGAGGGAGTGAAAGCTCTTGCGTGGGAAGAATTTTTGCCATTAGATGCAGAATTTCCTGTTGCTGGAAAATCTATTAAGTCTAAGTTGTTTTCTACGCCAGATGTGCAATCTATCACAAAAAAAGCGATAGTCAATAAATTGCGTGAAGTGTATCATCGTCCGGCAAGTGTGCCATTAGCTGAAACAGGTAGTAAATTCCCAATTGAAGTGGCACTCAGAAACGATATTGCCACACTTACGATTGATACGACAGGAAGTAGTTTGTTTAAACGTGGTTATCGGACGGAAAAAGGAGGTGCTCCGCTCAAAGAGAATATGGCGGCAGCTCTTATGATGTTGACCAACTGGTATCCAGACAAGCCACTTGTCGATTTCACTTGCGGAAGTGGGACAATTCCGATTGAGGCGGCACTTATTGCTCGCAATATCGCTCCGGGACTGAAGAGAAATTTTCAGTTTGAGGAATGGGGTTGGTTTGACAAGAATGTTTTGGCAGAAGTCAAGGCGGCTGCCAGAAGCGAAATCAAGCAAGATTTGACACTTGATATTTTGGCGACAGATATTGACCACCGCTTGATTGAGATTGCTAAGGAAAATGCTAGACTTGCAGGTGTGGCAGAAGATATTGAGTTTAAACAAATGCGTTTGCAAGATTTCCATACGGAGAAAGAGTACGGCGTGCTAGTTTCCAATCCACCTTATGGAGAACGTTTGGGGGATTTTAGTGCGGTTAAACCGCTGTATCGTGAAATGGGCGAAGTGCTAATCCCTCTTGAAACATGGAGTAAATATATTTTGACGAGTGACTTGATGTTTGAAGAACATTTCGGGGCGAAAGCAACGAAAAAGCGTAAGCTGTATAACGGTGCTTTGCGAGTAGATTATTATCAATATTGGGGTAAGAGAAAACCAAGAGAACAAAAAATAGAAAAAGGGACAGAAGTATGACAGAAAAAGAATTTTTAGCATTAGTAAAAGAAATTGAGCTATTAAAATCAACCCTTGCACTTTCAGGTTGGGATATTCAAACTGGAATGCCAGAGCGTGCGAGTGAGTACAGAGCAGAACAAAACGCATTTTTATCTCAACTGTTGTTTGAGCGAATGACAGGTGAAAAAATGACGTTGGCAATGGAATATTTTGCCAAAAATCGTGTGGAATTAAGTGAATTAGGGCAAAAAGTCTACGATAAAGTAAAAGAAGGATACGACAAAAAACGTGTAATTCCTGCTGAAAAAGACGAGGCTTATAACCGTGAGGCTTCCAAAGCATTTACAAACTGGATAAAAGCACGAGAACAAAAAGATTTTGGATTGTTCAAAGATTCTCTTGCTAATTTAATTGCTATGCAAAAAGAATTTATCACACTTTGGCGAAAAGATGAAAAAACGCCTTATGATGTTTTGCTAAATCAATACGAACCGGGGATGACCGTTGAAATTTTAGATGAGGTGTTTGGCAAAGTGCGTGAGGGCATTATGCAAATTCGTCAAACGATTGCTGAAAAAGGTATAGAGCCACGTGTGGACTTTTTGAGTCGAAAGGTGCCGAAGGAATTTCAGATTTCTTTTGCCAAAGAGCTTTCTACTGCACTTGGTTTCGATTTTTCACGTGGTAGACTAGACGAGGCAGTACATCCGTTTATGACAGGATTTAACTACAACGATGCACGCCTTACGTCACGTTGGAATGAAGAGGATTTTCAAATGGGGATTTTCGGCGTTCTCCACGAGCAAGGACATGGGCAATTTGAACAAAACGTTTCACCAGATTTCGAATATACCCCGTTAAAAAATACTATGAGCATGGGGATTCATGAGTCTCAATCTTTATTCCAAGAAATCATGATAGGTTCCAATAAATCTTTTTGGAAAAAGCAATACCCACGTTTCCAAGAAATTTGTGAGGGTCGTTTTGACGACATTGATTTTGAAACATTTTTTGCAGGACTAAAACGCAGTCAATCAAGTCTTATTCGCATTGAGGCGGACACATTGACGTATGTGCTACACATTATCATTCGTTATGAAATGGAAAAAATGATGTTCAATGAAAATGTGTCAGTAGAAAAATTACCAGAGCTTTGGAACGATAAGTACGAGGAGATTTTAGGGATTCGTCCGCAAAATGATTTGGAAGGAATTTTACAAGATGTCCATTGGACAAGTGATTTTGGTTATTTCCCAAGCTATGCTCTTGGCTATATGTATGCAAGTCAAATGAAGCACGCAATGAGTCAAACACTTGATTTTGACACATTGCTGAAGTGTGGCGAGTATTTGCCAATCAAACAATGGCTAGATGAAAACGTCCGTGTATTCGGTGCAAGCGTAAAACCAAAAGACGTTTTAAAAAATGCCACAGGCGAAGATTTGAATCCAAAATATTTGCTAGAAGAACTTGAGAAATTGTATTTTGATGTTTATCAAGTGGGATGATGAAGTTGAAAATTGTAGTTTGTTTTTTTAGAGGTGTCCTTTAGGGGTGTTTGGTGTTCTTAATTGAATGGTTTCAAAACCTCTAAAAAAACAATGTTAGAAAAGACTTTGAGCAGGGAAACTTATGAGTGTCCCTGCTTGGATTTTATCATTGCGGAGGACGAGTTTCAAAAATTTGAAGTGAAGTCGAAATGGTAATCATTTCATGCGTTTTTCATGTAAAATCTACAAAATTAGTCTAGCATTTGAATTTTATTCCACTTTCGTTTATCTATTTTCTTCCATAATATAATTCATGACTTTCCAATTTCCAAAGAGATTGGCGTGATGACTCTTGGTGGGAAGTCTTCCAATCGAAACTCTCATTATACAAATAAAAGGATAGACATTTTTAAAATCTCTCATTATAATTTGGAACACTTGAGACTTCAAGGAAAAAAATACTTGTTCTATAAATTTACAGAAATTTTACTTTTCATGAAAATTTACAGAAAACAAAAGTTATTTTCTTGCACCAGTCTTTATCCTTTGATATTCTTACTCACGTTGAGGGGGAAAACTCTTGACCATTAAGTCCTTTGCATCATGGGGAGTGAGCAAGGATAAAAGCTAAGGAGGTTTGCGACTATGGATACAAGAGCAACTTGGCAAGTAGAAGCTTACGAAAAGGCAATCAAAGAGTTACAAAATCGTGAAGCACAAGAAAACGATAAATAAAAGCCAATGGACGAGTAGTCATTCTGCTCGTCAGTACATAAAATAAAAAAACCGCATGAAATTCGTTTTAGAAACGTTGATTTCATGCGGTTTTGTTTTATTGTATCTAAAATTTATACCTTTGGCAAATGTTCTTGAATCGTTTCAATCTGCTCTTGAATTTGCGTTATGCGTGGTTCAGCTTGAAATTGAAAATCTTTGATGCTTTTTTGAATGTCTCGCATTGCCGGTTGCAAGGCGGTTGCTACCTGTTTTTTGACTTCTTCAGATTGCAAACGAATCGTTGTGGTTGTAATTACTCCTTGTTCAACTTCGTTTTTTACCTCGTCTATAAAATCAGTTAAAAATTTTCTATTTTCCTCTCCTTTGTTGCGATTGGTCAAGAGAGTTGCAACACCAGCTACGACTGCCCCAAAAATCAATCCTTTTCCAAAATTTTTCATGCTCATTTTTCGACCTCCTGTGCAATTTTTTCTGCAACATTTGTACGTTCTTCGTTCGTGAAATCCTCAGAATGATCACCAAAATGAATGTTAAAATCATCTTCTTCGGAATAACGTGGCAACAAGTGGATATGCGAATGAAAAACAGATTGATATGCTACCTCTCGATTATTGTTAAGAATGTTTAAACCACACATTTCCGGAAATGCACGGTCTAAAGCACGAGCGATTTTTGGAATACGTGCAAAGACTTCGCCAGCAAGTACGTCATCATATTCAAAAATATCTGCAACGTGCTCTTTTGGAATAAGCAAAGTATGCCCCTTTGTCGTCTGAGTCAAATCCAAAAATGCCACCACTTTTTCATCTTCATAAACTTTACTTGCTGGAATTTCACCCTGCACAATTTTACAAAAAATACAATTTTCCATAGGAACCTCCAAAATTTGATAAGATTATTCGCTATTGACGTTACTTTTTATTATAATATAGAAAGAGAAAAAATAGTGCTTTGACTAATTACTATATTCGGAAAGCGAGAATGAAATGAGTTTAAAAATTGAACATTTAACAGGTGGATACGGTCATATCCCCGTCTTAAAGGATATTAACTTCGAAGTCGCCTCAGGTGAACTTGTAGGTTTAATCGGGCTAAACGGTGCAGGAAAAAGTACGACAATTAAGGAAATTATTGGTTTACTACAAGCACAAAAGGGCAAGATTTCGATTGATGATTTGACACTTGCTCAAAATCCAGAAGAATATCGGAAAAAAATCGGCTATATTCCAGAAACTCCGTCATTGTATGAAGAATTAACCTTAAAAGAGCATATCGAAATTACCGCAATGGCATATGATATTCCGCTTGATGTGGCAATGAAACGTGCAGAAAAATTATTGACTACGTTTCGTTTAGAGAAAAAGTTAGATTGGTTCCCAACGAATTTTTCCAAAGGAATGAAACAAAAAGTCATGGTGCTTTGTGCGTTTTTGATTGAGCCAAGTCTTTATATTATTGATGAGCCGTTTCTAGGGCTTGACCCGCTTGCCATTCATGCACTCTTAGAGCTAATGCAAGAGATGAAACAAGAAGGTGCAGGGATTTTGATGTCAACGCATATTTTAGCGACTGCTGAGCGTTACTGCGACCGTTTCGTCGTCTTGCACGAGGGGGAAGTGCGTGCAAATGGTACGCTCGTTGATTTGCAAAAGGAATTTGCTATGCCAAACGCAACGCTTGATGAAATTTATCTTGCTCTTACAAAAGAGGCAGAGGAGGGGAGTCATGGTTGAGTTTTTCAAACAGCGTAGCACGCAACACATGAATAGAATGTTACGCTATATGCGTTATGTATTCAATGACCATTTCGTTTTGGTTTGTCTATTTTTGCTAGGTGGCGTTGGATTTTATTATTCTGGTCTGATTAGGACCTTGCCAAAGGACTTTTTTTGGGGAAAAATTATCATAGTGGTTGTTTTACTTTTTTCCCTTCCTATCGGAAAAGTAGCCACTCTTTTACAGGAGGCGGATCTGGTCTTTCTTTTGCCAAAAGAAAAAGAAATCAATGGTTATCTCAAATATGCACTTCAACGTTCGCTTATTTTACCGTTTGCGTTTTTGACGGTTATTACAGGCTTTTTCATGCCACTTTTGGTGGTGTCAACAAGTGGGCAATTTATTGATTTTGTTTATTATTTGTTCGTTATGTTAATTGCCAAAGGGATTTGGTTGAAAATTGAGTGTAATGGTTTGTATCAAGGGATGCAAAAAAAAGCAAGAGAGATGAAAATATGTCTACTTTTGACAATGTGCATTTTACTTTTTGCTATGACGTTTGTTACGCCGTTTCTCTTTTTCCTTGTGTTCGTCAATTTTCTTTGGCTTTCTCCGCTAAAGGAAAAAGGAACTTTCGCTTTGCTAGATTGGGATCGGGCGATTCATGTGGAAAATCAACGGTTGCACAGGGTGTATAAATTTATCTCGCTCTTTACAGATGTGCCAGAAATCACAAGTGTAGTGAAACGTAGAAAATATTTTGATTTATTTCTCAAGCCAATTACTAGTAAACATAAAAATACTTATTTATACTTATATCTTCGAGCATTTTTGCGTGGAAGTGAGTATTTTGGATTGGTTGCTCGTTTGAGTGCAATTGGATTTTTGATTTTACTTTTTACCAAACAAGAATTTTTAAGTTTAGCGGTAGGTGTGCTATTTATGTATTTAATTGCATTTCAGTTATTGCCGCTTTATTCACAATTTGATTATATGATTTTAACGCATCTTTATCCTGTAAAAGAAAAAGATAGACAATCGAATTTTTTAGGTTTGATGATGATTGTGATGTGTATAGTCTTTATTGTGTTTGTACTAGGTGTTTTGACAAGCGGTGCAGCTACTTTATTAGTGATTGGGCTATACATTTTAGCGACCATTCTCTTAGCACTTCCTTATACGATGTTAAGATTGAAAAAAATAGAGAAGAGAAAGTGATAGAAAATGACAGAAAAAAACTTGGATTATAAAAAATTTGTGGATGACTTTGAGGAATGGACAATGGAGCAAGTCAAAGTCTTTATCATGGCAGAACGTGAGGCTCAGCGTGCTTTTGAGTTAGACAAAGAAAATATGGATGCTGCAACAGCAATGGTTGTGTATCACTCAAGGCTTGAGGCATATGATTTTCTTCTGCACAAATTTGAAAATTTCCGTAAAGGCAAGGATTTTCATGATTTGCCAGACGGACTTTTAAGCAAGCGAACGTATGAATAATTTTTAAAGGTACATTTTAGGAAGAGGGATTTTTTTTGACAAAACTTGACAATTTTTTTGGGAAAGAGCAAGAGGAAAAGTTTGATAAGTGGGCGAGAGAGAAATGTTTGAAAATAGGTGTGTTTTTGAAAAGTGGAGTGATGGTTCTCGTCATTTATCCAATTTTGTTGATTTTGATGTTTCTTGCTCTCTTGTATTTTGAGGGTTTGGAGAGAAGAAGTTTCCTTGGACGACTTTTTAAGTTTGCATTTTTTGCTTATTTGTCTTTTGCAGGGTATTCATTGATGAAATGGTCGAAATCGGGAAAGAAAAAATATTTGTTTGCACTGATATTCATGTGGACTGTGTTATTTATTGTAGGTGGTTTCCTACTATTTTTTGGAGTGATGAGCCTAGTATTTAGCATAACAGATAAGATTTATGAAGACTGGACAAGGTTTATATTTTTACTTCCACTAGCGGCTCTTTTAATTTTTCTTGGCGTGTTTTCTATTAGAAAAGCGATACTTTCTATTTTGGAATATGGGCACCTCTAAAAACTCCGCTTAAGACTAAATTAGCTAGTTTTTCGATTTTCGAGGAAATCGACGAAAGCTATGTGGTTCATAGGTTGAGGAGACTGACGAAGAAAATCGGAAAACTAGCAATTTAGGATAAGTGCGAGTTTTTAGAGGTGCCCATATAGAAAAAATCATACAAAATCATAAAAATGAGCGAAAAATTTTCGTTCATTTTCCTTTTTTCCTTGACAAAGAAAGAGAGGTTGCTTATTCTAAGTAACGAATTTGTTTTTTCTACTATAATAAGTTTACGGATAATAATAAAAAAGAATGATAACAAGACACTGAAAATAAGGAGGGTGACTCTTGGTAACAAAGGCAAAGGCAAAAAAGACGACAGCAAAGAAAAATTTGGTTATTGTGGAATCTCCTGCGAAAGCTAAGACGATAGAAAAGTATTTGGGGCGTAACTTTAAGGTATTGGCAAGTATTGGGCATATTCGTGATTTACCTAAATCAAGAATGGCAATTGACATTGAGCATAATTATCAGCCTGACTATATCAACATTCGTGGGAAGGGCGATATTATTAAGGAATTGAAAAAAGAGGCAAAAAAAGCGGATAAAGTTTATCTCGCAAGTGACCCGGATAGAGAAGGAGAGGCGATTTCTTGGCATTTGTCGCATATTTTACAGCTCAATCCAGAAGAAGAAAATCGTGTAGTGTTCAACGAAATCACAAAGGATGCGGTGAAAAATGCGTTTAAAACGCCTCGAAAAATTGATTTAGATTTAGTGGACGCACAGCAAGCGAGAAGGATTTTGGATCGTTTGGTAGGATATTCTCTTTCGCCGATTTTGTGGAAAAAGGTAAAAAGTGGACTTTCAGCAGGTCGTGTGCAATCTATTGCAGTGAAAATGATTATTGATCGAGAAAAAGAAATTCGTGCATTTGTACCAGAAGAATATTGGACGATTGACGGAAATTTTCAAAAAGGGAAAGATAAATTTAAAGCTGCTTTTTGGGGTGTGGACGGAAAAAAACGTGAGCTAAAGAGCAATCAAGATGTGCAGGAAGTGTTGTCACGTCTTGCGTCAAAAAAATTTGAAATTGCAAAAGTGAGCAAAAAAGAACGCAAGAAAAATTCACCAAATCCTTACACAACGTCAACTTTACAGCAAGATGCAGCCAACAAGCTGAATTTTCGAGCAGGAAAAACGATGGGAACAGCACAAGGATTGTATCAAGGGGTATCACTTGGTCGTGGTGGTGCGGTAGGTTTGATTACTTATATGCGTACAGATTCGACACGGATTAGCTCTGTTGCCAAAGAAGAAGCTGCTGCGTTTATTTCAGAACGTTTTGGTGAGGAGTATACCGCTCATGGTGTGAGAAAAGTAAAAAATGCTGACTCTGCTCAAGACGCTCACGAGGCAATTCGCCCGACAAGCGTAGAACGCACGCCTGAGAGCGTGGCACAGTATTTGGACAAAGATCAGCTACGACTTTACACATTAATCTGGAATCGTTTTGTCGCAAGTCAAATGAAACCTGCTATTTATGACACAATGAGAGTGACTTTAGAGCAAAATGGGATTGCATTTATCGCAAATGGCTCTAAATTGAAATTTAAAGGCTATACAGCTGTTTACAATGATACGGAAAAGGACAATATGTTGCCAGATATGACAGAGGGCGAATTTGTGAAGAGTGTTTCAACTGAACCTGCACAACATTTTACACAGCCACCTGCTAGATTTACTGAGGCAACGCTTATCAAGGCACTGGAAGAAAGTGGCATTGGTCGACCTTCAACTTATGCAGCAACTGTTGAAACGATTCGCAAACGGAATTATGTGAAAATGGAGAGCAAGCGTTTTGTCCCACAAGAACTTGGTGAGATTGTGAATAATTTAATCGTGGAGTTTTTCCCGAATGTTATCAATGTTGATTTCACAGCGACAATGGAAAATCAATTGGACGAAATCGAAGAGGGAGCGAAAAATTGGGTGCAAGTGGTGGATACTTTTTATAAACCATTTGAAAAAGAATTGCTTGATGCCGAGGAAAAAATCGAGAAAATCGAGATTAAAGATGAGCCAGCAGGCTTTGATTGTGACCTTTGCGGGCATCCAATGGTGATTAAATTAGGACGTTACGGAAAATTTTATGCGTGTAGCAATTTCCCAGATTGTCGCAATATCAAGGCAATCGTCAAGGAAATTGGCGTGGTTTGCCCTACTTGTCATGAGGGGCAAATTATCGAGAGAAAATCGAAGAAAAATCGTATTTTCTACGGTTGCTCATGCTATCCAAAATGTGAATTTACAAGTTGGGACAAACCTGTTGCACGCAATTGTCCGAAATGTAATCATTACCTTGTCGAGAAAAAAATGCGTGGCAAAGGAATACAAGTGATTTGTCCGAACGGTGATTATGAAGAAGTAGCACAGAAATAAAGGGGCTGGGACAAACTTTTGTATGCTCTTAAAAATGTGTGCAAAGTGTTTGTCCTAGCCTTTTTACATTTAGAGGTACCTTTTAGAGAATATTAAACAAGGAGAAAACACATGACAAAATACAAGCACATCAACGTATTTGGTGCAGGTCTTGCAGGAAGTGAGGCGGCTTGGCAAATTGCTGAGCGTGGCATACCTGTTCATCTTTATGAGATGCGTGGGGTGAAATCTACTCCACAGCACAAAACAGACGACTTTGCTGAGCTTGTATGCTCCAATTCCTTGCGTGGCAATAGTTTGACGAATGCTGTCGGATTGCTAAAAGAGGAAATGAGACAACTGAACTCGATTATTATCAATTCAGCAGATGCGACACAAGTACCAGCTGGCGGTGCTTTAGCGGTTGATAGAGAAGGTTTTGCTCAAATGGTAACAGAAAAAGTGAAAAATCACCCACTTGTGCGTGTTTTTCAAGAGGAAGTAACGGAAATTCCAAAGGAGGAGCTAACGGTTATTGCCACAGGTCCTTTGACAAGTGAAGCGTTAGCTGAGAAAATAATAGAATTTAATGGGCAACAAGGATTTTATTTTTATGATGCCGCCGCTCCAATCATTGATGTGTCAACGATTGATATGGAAAAAGTGTATCTAAAAAGCCGTTATGACAAGGGTGAGGCGAGTTATTTGAATTGCCCGATGACCAAAGAGGAGTTTCAAGCATTTCAGCAAGCATTGATTGAGGCTGAAGTTGTGCCATTAAAGGAATTTGAAAAAGAAAAATATTTTGAGGGCTGTATGCCGATTGAGGTAATGGCAAATCGTGGCTATAAAACCATGCTATTTGGGCCGATGAAACCAGTTGGACTAGAATACCCAGATGATTATAAAGGCAAGCGAGACGGCGATTTTAAGACGCCTTATGCGGTCGTACAACTTAGACAAGACAATGCCGCAGCAAGTCTTTACAATATCGTCGGGTTTCAAACGCATTTGAAATGGGGCGAACAAAAACGTGTGTTTCGCATGATTCCTGGGCTTGAAAATGCTGAGTTTGTACGCTATGGAGTCATGCACCGCAATAGTTTTATGAACTCGCCAGAGTTGCTTTTGCCAACGTATCAGTCGAAAATTGCGGAAAATATTTTCTTTGCAGGGCAAATGACAGGTGTTGAAGGCTATGTTGAGAGTGCGGGAAGTGGACTTGTGGCAGGTGTGAATGCAGCAAGAAAATTTGAAGGAAAAGAAATGATTACTTTTCCACACTCCACAGCAATTGGCTCAATGGCACATTATATTACACATACAAGTGGCAAACATTTCCAACCGATGAATGCAAATTTTGGTATTATTCAAGATTTGCCAGAGCGTATTCGTGACAAAAAAGAACGTTATACAGCTATCGCCAATCGTGCATTAGCGACATTGGAAGTTATAAAAGAAAAAAATTTTTAAAAATTTTAATCGACTTTAAAAAAATGTAAAGAGATTGAAAACGGATAGTGACGGCGATTTTTTCACCTTACATTACGTGTAAGGTGGGGTTTGTGTGAAAAAAGATTAAAACCTTTCTGACAATTATTTTTGAAAAATTTTTTCTTAAATGTTATCATGTAATATGTAGAGTTGCTCTAAAGATTATTTAAGATAAAGATAGAATAGGAAGTGCAAGAGTGAGTGAGTCTTTATTTCATTCAACAACCATTTGTGCTGTTGAAAAAGATGGGAAGTTTGCGATGGCAGGTGACGGTCAAGTAACGATGGGGCAGTCGATTGTCATGAAAGGGACAGCAAAAAAAGTACGAAGGATTTACAATGATGAGGTCGTAGTCGGATTTGCTGGAAGTGTAGCGGATGCTTTTACTCTGGAAGAAAAGTTTGAAGAAAAACTGATAGAGTACAACGGCAATCTAACACGTGCAGCAGTCAAATTGGCACAGCTCTGGCGAAGTGAGCGTGCGATGCAAAAATTGGAGGCGATGCTGATTGTAATGAATAAGAGTGAAATGCTCTTAATCTCAGGGACAGGAGAGGTTATAACACCAGATGATGGTGTGCTTGCGATAGGCTCAGGTGGCAATTATGCATTGTCAGCTGCAAGAGCCATGTTACAATTTGGCGAAAGCGAGCTTTCTGCAAAAGATATTGCAAAAAATGCTTTAAAAATTGCAGGCGACATTTGTGTGTTTACCAATCATCATGTGATTGTGGAGGAAATATAACAATGACGGAAAGAAGTAGAACGCCAAGAGAGATTGTTCAGGAGTTGGACAAATATGTTATTGGTCAAAGTGAGGCAAAGCGTTTGATTGCGATTGCTCTTAGAAATCGTTATCGAAGATTACAGCTTGAGGGGACAATGCGTGAGGAAGTTACCCCGAAAAACCTTTTGATGATAGGCTCTACTGGTGTTGGGAAAACTGAACTTGCGAGAAGGTTGGCAAAAATTTTACAAGCACCGTTTGTCAAAGTTGAGGCGACAAAATTTACAGAAGTAGGTTACGTTGGTCGAGATGTTGAGAGTATGGTGCGTGATTTAGTTGAAAACTCTGTTTCAATCGTTCGCAAGAGTGCTTATGAAAAAGTTCGTCCTGAGGCAATGAGAAAGGCACACCGTAGGCTTGCCAAAGTCTTAGTGCCGGGGCTGAAAAAAGAGCAAAAAGAAACTGGGAATACAAGCAGTCCTTATCAACAAGTGTTGAGTTTGTTTTCTCAAATGAACGAAGAAACAAATGAGGAAAAAGAAGAGCTAACGGATGAAATTCGTTTGAATCGCCAAACAGTCTTTGAGCAATTAGAGCAAGGCGTTCTTGATAAAAGAACGGTTGAAATTGAACTTGATGAGCCGAAAAGACCAGTGGTTGGTCTAGGAAACGGCATGGAGGCTCTCCAGATGAACATGGAGGATTCTCTTTCCGCCTTGAAACCGAAAAAGAAAATCGCTCGCACTGTAACAGTTGCCGAGGCACGTGAATTGTTGATCAACGAAGAAAGTGAAAGACTTGTCAATAGTGCAGATATTGCCAGTGAGGCACTTCTTCTAGCAGAAAACAATGGCATTATTTTCATTGATGAAATTGACAAAATCACTTCTAAAAATGATCATGGCGGGCATATTTCAAGAGAAGGTGTGCAACGTGACATTTTGCCGATAGTTGAGGGTTCACAAGTCAATACAAAACATGGTATGATTCAAACAGAGCATATTTTATTTATTGGAAGTGGTGCGTTTCATCTAACGAAACCAAGTGATTTAATCCCTGAACTTCAAGGGAGATTTCCAATTCGTGTGGAGCTAGAGGAGCTGACAAAAGAGGACTTTATCCGCATTTTAACAGAACCAGACAATGCGATTGTCAAGCAATACATGGCACTATTAGCCACAGAAGACGTTCAAGTTACCTTTACGAAAGAGTCAATTGAGAAAATGGCAGAAATTGCCTATGCTTTGAATCGTGATACAGACAATATCGGTGCAAGACGTTTGCATACGATTTTGGAAAAGGTGCTGGAAGAATTGCTCTTTGAGGCAAGCGAGATGCCAAACACGGAAATCACGATTACAGCGTCCTATGTAGATGAAAAACTAGGAAGTATTGTGAAAAATGAAGATTTGAGTAGATATATTTTGTAGTGGCGGAATATCCGACATGAAAAAATTACTCTATTCTTATATGGGGACCTCTAAAAACTCCGGTTAAGCCAAAATTAGATAGTTTTTCGATTTTCGAGGAAATCGACGAAAGCTATGTGGTTCATAGGTTGAGGAGACTGACGAAGAAAATCGGAAAACTAGCAATTTTGGGTAAGTGTGAGTTTTTAGAGGTACCCATATGGGTAACCATATTATAAAAAAACAAAAAAATAAGCCAACATTAAGGAGACTTCTAACAAAATGAAGACATTATTGGAAAAAACAAGAAAAATTAACGAATTGCTACAAAAACCGTCGCTATTGAATCCGACAAATGATTTGCCATATGATAAAATGGCAGAAGTTTTAAGTGATATTATCAATGCAAATGCTTATATCATTAGTGAGGCAGGGGTATTGCTTGGTTATCATGAGCAAAGAAAATATAGCTCGCAACGCTTTATGGAAATGGTTGACCACCGTAAATTCCCAGAAGAATATACAGACGGTTTGTCTATTTTGCGTAAAACAGATGCGAATATCCCTGTTACAAATGATTTGACTATTTTCCCAAGTGAATTATGTGAGCAATTTCCAAATGGTTTGACAACTATTTCACCAATTTTTGCCACAGGAAAACGTCTTGGTAGCATTATTTTAGGTCGTGAAGATGATGTATTTGAAGAAAACGAGCTTGTTTTGATTGAGTACTCTGCAACAGTAGTTGGAATGCAAATCTTGTATCAACAATCACGTACACGTGAGGCTGACATTCGCCAACAAACAGCACTTTCTCTTGCTATGAATACATTGAGCTATTCAGAGTTGAAAGCTGTTCAAGCGATTCTTGGAGAGTTAGGTGGAGACGAAGGACGTTTGACTGCCTCTCAAATTGCAGATGACATTGGCATTACACGTTCTGTCATTGTAAATGCTCTTAGAAAATTGGAAAGTGCAGGGATTATTGAAAGTCGCTCACTTGGTATGAAAGGTACGTTCATCAAAGTAATCAACAAAGGAATTTTTGAGGAATTAGATAATTTATCTATCTAGTTTCAAATAACGAAATAGCACTTATTTACGCAGGTAAGAAGTGCTATTTCGCCTTGATATGAATTGGAGGAATGAACATGAATTTCACGCTTGAAAACGAACAATTTACCGCAACGATAAAATCCTTAGGTGCTGAATTAGTTAGCTATCAATCAAAGGAAACGGGGATTGAGTATATTTGGAATGGCAATCCAGAGTATTGGGCGAGACACACGCCTGTATTGTTTCCGCACGTTGGCAAGTTAAAAGATGACACGCTTATTTTTCAAGGGAAAAGCTATTCTAGCACACAACATGGATTTGCACGTGACAAAGAATTTACCTTAGTTGAGCAAACGGATGAAACAATTGTTTTATCACTACGTTTTGATGAGGAAACTCTCGCACGTTATCCGTTTCAGTTTGAGCTTTTGATTACTTATACATTAAGTGCAAAAGGGATTGAAACGAAATGGACAGTGAAAAATTTAGATGCACAAGAAAAAATGTACTTTGGAATTGGCGGACATCCTGCATTTAACGTGCCATTGACGGAAGGATTGACGTTTGAGGATTATTATTTTGAGTTATCTCCAAAAGGCATGAGAACAAGAATACCGTTTGTGGTGCCTTATCTTGATGTGGCAGGGAAATTTGATGAAGAAGTGGAGAAAATTGCAATTTTTCACGAACAATTTCACAATGATGCACTTATTTATGAAACAAAAGGACATACGGAAATTACGATAAAATCAGATAAATCTCCGCACGCACTTACACTAAGTTATGACAATATCGACTACGTAGGGTTGTGGAGTCCTTATCCAAAAGAAAGTCCATTTGTCTGTATCGAACCTTGGTGTAGTTTTGCTGATACAACCGAAGACAGCGGGATTTTTGATGAAAAATCAAGTGTGCAAGTCCTTCAACCGCTTGGTGTGTTTGAAACAAGTTATTGGATTTCAGCGAAGTAGAGTGAGATTACAAAAAAAGTAGTTTTTAAGCTGCTTTTTTTTGTATTTACGAAAGAATTTGTTATTATTAATATAATAGAAATCAAGAAAGTAGGAACTCTTATGAAAGCACTCATTTCAATTGATTACACGCATGACTTTGTAGCGACAGACGGAAAATTGACCACTGGTGTGGCAGGGCAAAACATTCACGATGCACTTTTAGCAAAAACGAGAGAATTTACAGAGCAGGGGGAGTTTGTAGTCTATGCGATTGACAAGCATGAAGAAAGTGACACTTACCACCCAGAAATGAAACTTTTTCCACCGCACAATTTGGCAGAGACAACTGGACGCAATTTGTACGGAGAGTTGCAAGGATATTACGAGCAAACAAAGAGACAAGAAAATGTTTATTGGATAGATAAACGACATTATTCTGCGTTTTCTGGTACGGACTTAGATATTCGTCTGCGTGAGCGTGGGATAACGGAAGTGACATTGGTAGGAGTTTGCACGGATATTTGCGTTTTGCATACAGCCGTTGATGCGTACAATTTAGGATATACCATTACCATTCCTAAAAGCTGTGTAGCAAGTTTTGACGAAATTGGACACACATGGGCATTAGGACATTTTGAAAATGTATTAGGTGGAAAAGTGGTAGGGAAATAAGAAAAGCGGAGAAGTGCGTTTTGAAGTCTGAGGCAGTGAGCCACACCGTTTACTTGAGGTTGGGAAAAAACTAGCAAAATAGAAAAATCACAGAAATTTCATTTTCTCAAATGTTGATTTCATGTGATTTTTCTATTGTTTCATTTAGGCTGAAATTTAAATTTTGCAAGCCTTTTCGATTGCTTAAAACCCTAGTTCATTTTCTAAATAATCCGCTAAACCGTCTTCGTCATTGGTAAAACGTGTAATGTCATCTGCGACAGCTTTTACTTCTTCGTTTGCATTTTTCATTGCAATTCCGCACCCTGCCTCGATAATCATTTGCAAATCGTTTAATTCATCTCCAAAGGCGAAAATATTCTCTTTTTTAATTTGCAGAAAATCAGCAATTTCGCTCACCCCGTGTGCTTTGTGAATCCCTTTTGGCACAAGCTCTAAAATTGGATTTGGTCCACCCCAAGGGTTGACATCAAGTAAATCACCGTAATCTTTTCGTAATTCACTTGCCACAGAATGTTTATTTTCTTCAGAAGAAGCACTAACCAGCATGGAATTTGGTTTGATTCGCATATTCATTGGCGTTAGCAGATTTTCTTCGGAAAAAGTAGCAGCACCAAAAAATGTTGGCTCCATATAATGAAAATTATCCACGTAAAAATGATCTTTATTCTCTGCTGCAATGAAGTTTAAATCATACTCATGTTTGCGTGCGAGAATTTCAAAGACTAGCTCACGCTCAATTTGTGCCTGTCTTTCGCCCGCCCAATCTTTTTCAGGAAGGACAATCAAGCCACCGTTAAAATTGACCATTGGTGTTGTCAGTGAAAGCTCACGATAAAAGTCAATCGCCAAGCGATAAGGTCTACCTGTTACGATACTCACAAAATGTCCTTTCTCGCTCACTCTTTTCAATGATTGAATTGTTTTTTTGCTCAACTTAGAATCGCTGTTTAGAGCCGTTCCGTCTAAATCAATCGCAATTAATTTTTTCTCTGTCACGTGAATCTCTCCTATTGTTATTTTCCTTATCATAGCACGAACTTTTAAAATATGCGATTGTTTCGATTGTCGGTTATTTGATAGAAATTCCTTTTAACCTTTATGGAAACGGTTCAAATGCGAACTTTTTAAATTTTTATTAACAAAATGATAGTGAAAAGTTTGAAAAACGAATATTAAACAAGTAAACTTGAAATGTATTCGGAAAAAGATGTTTTCCGAGCTATTATTTTCATTTTAATAGGCGAATTTTGAGAATTTGCTTAACAAAAAATCATTTACAAGGAGAGTTCTTCTATTATGGACAAGTTTTTCAAATTAAAGGAAAACAACACAAGCGTTTCAACAGAGTTTTTCGCTGGAGTGACAACATTCTTCGCAATGAGCTATATTTTATTTGTCAATCCTCAAATTTTAAGCCAAGCAGGTATGAATTTCCAAGCGGTCTTTTTGGCAACGATTATCGCCTCAGTAATTGGAACGTTAGTCATGGGATTATTTGCAAATGTGCCTTACGCACTTGCACCGGGAATGGGATTGAACGCATTTTTCACGTTTACCGTTGTCTTGTCGTTAGGCTATACATGGCAACAAGCACTTGCGATGGTATTCATTTGCGGGTTGATTGATGTAGTCATTACGCTAACAAAGGTACGGAAAATGTTGATTTATGCAATTCCACAAACATTGCAATACGCAATTGGTGGCGGAATTGGGTGTTTTATTGCCTATATCGGAATTAAAAACGCAGGATTGTTGAAATTTACAGCAGATCCCGGCACGTATACGGTGTTTGGTGAAGGAGCAGATAAGAGTGCAGCAACGATTGAAGTTTCTTCTAGTGCTGTGCCAGCACTTGTCAATTTCTCTCAACCAGCAGTGTTGCTTGCACTTTTCGGGATTGCGTTGACGGCAATTTTAGTTGTAAGACAAGTAAAAGCAGGAATTTTACTATCAATCGTTATCACAACAATCGTAGGAATTTTAACAGGTGTTGTAGATTTATCTGCGATTAATTGGAAAGACAATTCACTTGGAGCAGCTTTTGGTGCATTAGGTGAAACTTTCGGTGTAGCATTAGGTAAAGATGGACTTGGCTCACTATTTTCTGACACATCAAAAATTCCACAAACATTGATGACAATTTTGGCATTTGCTTTGACGAATACGTTTGATGCGATTGGTACATTAATCGGTACAGGTCGGAAATCTGGATTGTTTTCAGATGAAGATGAGTCATCTGTTGGTGGTTTCAAAACGAAAATGGATCGTGCATTGATTGCTGACTTTACAGCTACAACCATTGGTTCAGTCGTTGGAACGAGTAATGTAACAACTTATGTAGAAAGTGCCGCAGGAATTGGTGCAGGAGGACGTACTGGGTTGACCTCAGTGTTTGTAGCGATTTTCTTTGCTCTCTCAAGTTTCCTTAGCCCACTTCTTGCCGTAGTGCCGTCTCAAGCGACCGCTCCAGTGTTAATCATGGTTGGGGTGATGATGATGTCATCATTCAAAGAAATTGAGTGGGGTGAATTGGAAGAAGCAATTCCAGCATTTTTCGCAAGTGTCTTCATGGGAATTGCATACAGCATTTCGTATGGAATTGCCGCAGGATTTATTTTCTACGCAGTGGTAAAAGTGGCGAAAGGAAAATTCCGTGAAGTTCATCCAATTCTTTGGGTGGTCAATCTCTTGTTTATTTTGAACTGGATTATTTTAGCAACAATGTAAAATTAGAGAACGTCAGAGATGGCGTTCTTTTTATATCATAAAAGTAGCCAATTTTCCCAACAAAAAAACTCCCCGAAGGAAGTCCAAAATTATTTAGCCAATTTTGCAGCCAAGCGTGATTTGTCACGGTTCGCTTTGTTTTTGTGAATCAATCCTTTAGTTTCTGCTTTGTCAATGGCAACTGTTGCAGCTTTGAAAAGCTCTGTTGCATCAACTCCTTCAGCTACTGCAGTTTCAAATTTTTTGATTGCAGAACGCATAGCAGATTTTTGTGCAGAGTTTCTTTCGTTTGCAGCTTTATTTGTTGCAACACGTTTAATTGCAGATTTAATGTTAGGCATGAATATTCACCTCCACTAGTAATTTACGAGTTACGAAGAATAGAAAATTCGTAATCAACATTTTTCATTATAACGAAAAACGGAGAAGAACGCAATAAAAATAATTTGAAATGTCAAGATTTTTTCTTTACAGAGGAAAATTAGCTGTAAAAAATAGATAGTAAGCAAAAAATCATTTATAATAAAGAGACGGAAGAATATGGAGGGTGTTATGGAAAATCAAAAAAAAGCAGAGAAATTAAGAGAAGAACTGACACGTTATGCCTATGAGTATTACGTTTTAGATAATCCAAGTGTGGAGGATAGTTATTATGACAAGCTCTATCGTGAGCTTGAGGAGCTTGAAAAGGCTCATCCAGAGTGGGAAGTGCCAGATGATTCACCAACACGTAGAGTGGGCGGTGTAGTGCTAGAGAGCTTTGAGAAAGTAACGCATGAAATTCCGCTGTTTTCGTTGAGTGACGTGTTTAATAAAGCGGAAATCGAAGAATTTGTTGCACGTGTGGAACGTCAGTCTGGAAAAGCTCAGGAATATATGTGTGAGCTGAAAATTGACGGACTCTCTATTTCCTTAAAATATGAAGAAGGAAAGTTTGTGCGTGGTGCGACACGTGGTGACGGAACAGTTGGCGAAAATATTACGGAAAATCTTCGGACAATCAAGTCGATTCCAATGAGGTTGAAAGAAAATATCTCAATTGAAGTGCGTGGTGAGGCGTATATGCCACGACTTTCTTTCAGTCAGTTAAATGAACAACGGGAAGAAAATGGTCTTGACGTGTTTGCCAATCCACGAAATGCCGCAGCAGGTTCATTGAGACAACTGGATACAAAAGAGACTGCTAAGAGAAATTTGAACACGTTTCTTTATACTTTGGCTGATTTTGGTCCTCTTCATGCGGTAAGTCAAAAAGAAGCGTTGGAGCATTTGAAGCAATTAGGTTTGAAGGTTAATTCTTTTGCACGGTTGTGTCGAAATGCCGATGAGATTTGGGCATTTATCGAGGAATTTCATGAGAAAAGAAGTAGCTTGCCTTATGAAATTGACGGTGTGGTCATTAAGGTCAATGATTTTTCAGCTCAAGAGCAACTTGGATTTACTGCAAAAGCTCCTCGTTGGGCAACGGCATATAAATTTCCGCCAGAAGAAGTAGAAACAACGGTTGAAAGCATTGAATGGACGGTTGGGCGAACAGGAGTTGTCACTCCAACTGCCAATTTGACTCCTGTACGTGTGGCAGGGTCAACGGTAAGTCGTGCAACTTTGCACAATATTGACTATATCAAAGAAAAAGATATTCGCTTGAATGATACGGTGATACTTTATAAAGCAGGGGATATTATTCCTGCGGTTGCACGTGTTCTTGTAGAAAAACGAGGGAGGGCTTCACTTCCTTATGAAATGCCAACGCATTGTCCAGAATGTGAGAGCACTCTTGTGCATTTGGAGGAAGAAGTTGCCCTTCGTTGCATTAATCCAAAATGTCCTGCTCAAATCAAAGAAGGTTTGTATCATTTTGTTTCAAGAGATGCGATGAATATTGACGGAGTAGGGCCAAGAATTTTGGAACAGCTTTTCGATAAAAAAATGGTGGCAGACGTGGCGGATTTGTATCAGTTGTGTGAAGAAGATTTTTTACATCTTGAGAAAGTAAAAGAAAAATCGGCGAAAAATTTCTATACTGCCATTCAAAAAAGCAAAGACAATTCGTTAGAACGTCTATTGTTTGGTCTTGGGATTCGCCATGTCGGCAACAAGGCGGCAAAAATTCTTGCGGAACATTTTGAGACAATGGAAAAAATGTCTAAGGCAAACGCTGAAGAAATTGCAAGCATTGACACGATTGGAGGCGTGATTGCGGATTCTATCGTGCAATATTTTGCCAATAGCGAAGTGCATGAACTGATGAATGAGTTAGCAAGTGCAGGGGTTAATTTGCGTTATCTTGGGCAAAAGAAAAGTGAAATTTTAGAAGTAAACTCTCTTTTCCAAGGGAAAACGATTGTCTTGACAGGAACGCTTGAACAGTATAAGCGAAACGTAGCAAAAGAAAAAATCGAGTCTCTTGGTGGCAAAGTGACAGGTTCAGTATCGAAAAAAACGGATATTGTCATTGCAGGTGCTGAGGCAGGAAGTAAACTTGTGAAAGCCGAACAGCTAGGCATTGAAGTATGGAGCGAGAAACAGATGATTGAGGCTTTTGGAGAGTAAGAAAAACGCATGAGGTTTTAAAACTTCATGCGTTTTTTTGCTATCTAGTTTTATTCATCTACTGAAAGAGAAGAAAGATTGACGGTGTCTTTTTTCTCTTTTTTGAAAGAATTAACAAGGAAGAATAAAATAGCTGCTCCTGCCATGATGATAATAGAGATGTAAAAGCCCATTTCTCTCGTACCAGAGGCATCAGAAATCACTCCTGTAATCGTTGGGGCAAAAATTGAGGCACTTAGTCCGAAGAAATTGGACACACCAAGTGTTGTTCCCAAGAATTTTTTAGAGGCGTGATCGCTAATATGCGAAATAATAATCGGTTCAACGGCAAGTTTTCCAAGAAAACCGTATAAAATCAATCCAACTAATAATAATGTTGAATTTTGAGCAGAAACGGTTAAGAGTAACATGAGAGACGCAGAAATTTCTAGCAGTAAAATAATCAGTGTTTTATGTGTCCGATATTTGTCAGAAAGACGACTGAAAATCAATGCCCCGGGAATTGCTGCAAAGGCTACTAAAGCAGAAGAAAAGCCAATTGCAATTCCTTTGAATCCACGTTCATCTTGTAGAAAAGCAGGCAGCCACGTCACGACCATGTAATAGCCGTAGCAAGTGCCGAAATACAATAAATAAGATACTAACATTTTAGGAGAGAACAATCCTTTTTTGCCTTCGGTTTCTTCTTCTACCACGACTTCTTCAACGATTTGTGTTTTTTTCGTTGATTTTTGAGTTTGATTGGTCTTAATTCCTAGAACGAAGACGACAAGCATTGTCAGGATAAGACCAAAGCAGATATACATCATGGTTTGCCAAGGAAGTCCGATTTGTTTGACGAATAGACTTGAGAGAATCATCCCAATTCCCATGCCAACAGCAGAACCACTGTTGATAATTGCAGTAGAAATCCCTTTTCTATCTGCTGGAATACTTTCTGAGGTAAGAGAGTATGCTGTTCCAAAATAACAGCCACAACCCATTCCAGCAATGACGCTTGCAATATAAATTGTCGTCAACCCTTTTGCTTGTGCAATGAGAAATGCTGCCAAGGCGAAAGCGATAAAGCCAGGAATAAGCACCGTTTTCTTCCCAAATTTATCTACTAAAATTCCTGAGGGAATTTGCATACCAACTGCACCAACGAAATAACAGCTAGAAATAAGCCCCATTTGAGCATTGGTGTGTTGCCCTACTGTTTGCTGAATTTCAGAAAAAAGTGGATTTAAGGAAGAACGATAAATCCAAATAGTCACCCAGCCCAAACACAACATTACAATTACACGCAACCAATAATTTTTATTGGCATTTTCTTGTTTCATTTCCATTTTAAGTCTCCTGTCTAGCTGTGAGGGGCAGAAGTCTGGTGGCTGTTCGTAGTGCCGCTCGAAACTTCGTTTCGAGTAGATGAACGGCACGGCTCACTGCCACAGACTTCTTACCGCCCCTCTTCGCTTTTCGTTTTGTCTAGCTCTGAGGGGCAGAAGTTTGGCAACTGCTCACAATGTCGCTTGAAACTTCGTTTCAAGTAAATAAACGACAGTGTTCGCTGTTGCAAACTCCAGCCCGCCCCTCTTCGCTTTTCGTTTTGTCTAGCTTCGAGGGGCAGGAGTTTGGTCGCTGTTCACAACGTCGCTCACAACTTTGTTGTGAGTAAATAAACGACGTGGTTCACTGCGACAAACTCCTGACCGCCCCTCTTCGCTTTTCTTTGTCTAGCTCTGAGGGGCAGAAGTTTGGCAACTGCTCGCAATGTCGCTTGAAACTTCGTTTCAAGTAAATAAACGACAGTGTTCGCTGTTGCAAACTTCAGACCGCCCCTCTTCGCTTTTCGTTTTGTCTAGCTTCGAGGGGCAGGAGTTTGGTCGCTGTTCGCAATACCACCTGAAGCCGTGCTTCAGGCAAGTAAATGGTATGGCTCACTGCGACAAACTCCTGACCGCCCCGCTCGCTTTTCTTTGTCTAGCTCTGAGGGGCAGAAGTTTGGCAACTGTTCGCAATGTCGATCGCAACTAGCGTTGCGATTAAATGAACGACATGGCTCACTGTTGCAAACTTCAGACCGCCCCTCTTCGCCTTTCGGTTTGTCTAGCTCCGAGGGGCAGAAGTTTGGCAACTGTTCGCAATGTCGATCGCAACTAGCGTTGCGATTAAGTGAACGACGTGGCTCACTGTTGCAAACTTCAAACCGCCCCTCTTCGCTTTTCGGTTTGTCTAGCTACGAGGGGCAGGAGTTTGGTCGCTGTTCACAACGTCGCTCACAACTATGTTGTGAGTAAATAAACGACGTGGTTCACTGCGACAAACTCCAGACCGCCCCTCTTCGCCTTTCGGTTTATATCAAAAGAAAATGTAAGCGTTTAATACATTGTACTTCTTGCTGGGAAAGTTTTCCTTGTGTAGAATCAACAGTTTCATTTTTGTTTTTTGAGAGTTTTGGACAAATACTAGAGGGAGCTTTAGGTTTTATAATACTATGAAAAGAAAAGTGATAACAAAAGAATGTAAGCGTTCTAAGGTTTGGTGGTTCAGTCGTTTGAATAGAGAGGTGAAGTTTGAAAAAATAAGACAATAGGAAAACAGAAAAAGGGTACAAAAAATTAGCCCTATCTTGTAGTTTTTTACAATATGGTTATACTGCAACTTTTTTAGATTTTACATCATTCCACAGGCAACTGCATATTAATTTAGCGTGCATTACAGTCCTACAAGAAAAAGAAATATCAGGAGTAGAAAGTGTACTACATCACTTTATAGTGAGAAATCTAAAAAGGTGTTAGCCATATAAGTAGATTATAAGACAAAACTTGAGGATATACAACTGTTTTTATACGGTGTTGTGCCTTGAGCGGAACGAAAGGAATGATTATAAATATGGAGGAATGGGACTATTTAGAAAATGGGCCACATCGTTGGGAGGAACTTTGTGATGAGTTCAAATTTGCTTGTCAAAAGCATATGCAGTCTCCAATTGCATTATCAACGGAGAAAGTGACCAATAGCTTGGATAAGGATTTTTTACAACTTCACTATGAAGAGGACATTTATAAAATTCGGTGGTCAAAGCATACTTTTCATTTTCTTCCAAAAAATAAAAAAAATCGTGTGAAATTTAATGATAACTGGTTCTATTTAGAGGATATTCATTTTCATTTACCAAGTGAACATAGTATTGACGGAAAAAGTTATCCGATTGAGTTTCATTTAGTGCATTATTCTAAAGCTCGTGAAGTTTTAGTTGTCGCAGTATTGTTTGATTGTATTCAAAACACTTTCCGAGGAGGGAAAGCCTCAAGGGAACATTCTGTTTTTGAGTGGGTAGAAGGCTGTGATGAGGTGGAAATAGACTTGAGCCAATTTATTTTGTCAAAATCAAGTTATTATGCTTATTACGGTTCATTTACTACACCGCCGTGTCGTGGGGATATTCATTGGGTTGTATTCTCTGAAATTGCTTCGTTAAGTAGCAGAACGTTATTTTCTTTCCTAGAAAAATATGGGTGGCGGAAAAACAATCGCCCAATTCAAGAACAATTGCAGAAGAAAATTTGGTATGCAGGGTAAATAAGTGTCCCTCTTGAACATTGTTTTTAGAGGGACACTTAAGTTTTTTTATTCTGGTTCCGACAAATAAAGTGCTACTCTCAACTGCAAAGAAAGTTCAGGATTGTCTACTGGCAACCCGAACAGTTTGGTGCATTTTTCAATGCGATATTTAATCGTATTGCGGTGGACGTAAAGTTGTTCAGCGGTTTCTGCAATATTGCACTGACAATCTAGGAATGTAGAGAGCGTAAGACGTAAATCCTCATCTGCCTCGTTTTTTGGATATGCCAATTCCTTTAGGATAGACTCACAAAAATAACGCATTTCTTCCTTTGAAACATTTTCAGCGATACGGTTAATTCCTTGTACTTTATTGTAAAAGACAAATTCATCTTTTTGCTTGTTCATTTTTAAAGCACTCAAGGCTTCTTTGTATGAAAAACGGAACAGATTGATTTTATTTACAGGGTCGCCAATGCCAAAAGAAGTGTCCACATTGACCAATTGTTTTATTTTTTCACGAATTTCTTCCAAAGTTTCTTGTATCGTTGTTTTATTGTGAAAAAGTAGGACGTATTGATTGGCTACTTCGGTTGGTAGCAAGAGTGTGTCAGAGTTTATTTCATTCAAATACAAATCAATCAAATCATAGGCAATCGTGTCTATTTTTTTCTCGAAAAATCGCTTGTTTTCAGCTAAATTTAGGTGAACGACAACTGCTCGAAAATAATTGGAATCAAATGATGACAAAAAAGGCTGAAGTTCAATGATGTTCAAAAGCTGTTTATTTTTGTCAATGTGCATGAGATTTTGGTACAAATGCAATCTCATTCGTCTATTTTCTTGTTGAATGGTCTGTTCTTTGTAAATTGCAAGTGAAAGCACCATAAGTGCTTGTTCAATCGCTAGTTGCGAAAAGGGGTATTTCAAAGAGCTGACATTGAAAATAACGAGAAGATGCGGAATATAACTATCCGAATAAATTGGCAAAATCGTGATAAGTTTACTGTTTTCATCGTCAATTTCAAAAAGAAATGTTTTTTTCTGTGTTCCTCGCTCTTTTTGATGTTCAACGAGTAGTGCAAGCAATTCTTGTTTTTTCTTCTCCGACATAGGTGCATTGCTTTCTTGCGAACGACTTGCCTTGAGACAGTTGCCAAATGGGTCAACAAGCAAAAGAGGTTGGTGAATCATTGAGCTTAGCTGCTCAATCAAAGTAGAAATGCTCGCCCCTTTGAACATAAGTTCAGCAAATTTTTTCTGCACTTCAATTGCAAAAAAGATTTCCTCGGTCTGATTATCCCAAAGATAGCTAAGCAGTTTGTGTGAAATATCTCCCAAAGTCATCGTGCTTGGAATTTGGATAATCGGAAAATTGAGCGAATCAGCATACGCTAAGACTTCCTCGCTAATTTCAGGAATAAAACGACCTAATTTGATTGCAAGTGCTGGACAAGGTAAGTTGTGAAGATTTTTGATTAACGTACACAACTCGTTGACATCGTCCTTGTAGCTCATTGCAGTAGTCAAAAGAAGTGAATGAGGTGCGAGATAATAAGTAATATCAGGCGTTTCGCTAATATCGACACTACTGACTGGCACATCTAAATTGGCATTTTTGTTCAAAACTTTTAGCTCGGCAAAACGAGGGGTAGATAAAATTTCTTTTAAGCTTTTCATATTCTCCTCCAAAAAATAGATTTACTTAGTATATAAATAATAAACATAATATACCATGAGAACGGTTTAAAGTCTTGAGATTTTACGTTTTTTATTTTGTGCAGGATAAATAAAAAAATAGAGTTTCTTTGTTGAAAGCGGATAAAGTTATCCGAAAAGGAACGTGATACTATTTTTACAGGTGAGGCGGATAAGCCACACGAAAAATGCGACACCTTAAAATGTAGTAGAAATATTGTTTCCGCGTACTTCACTTGTTTTAAGGTGTTGAGTTTCTAAGAAGAAAAAGAGGAATAAGTGAAATTTTTCTTATTCTCTCACGAGAGGAGAATACAAATGAAGGTTGCAGAAGCAATAGTACAAATTATGGTAAAAGAAGGTATTCAAGATGCTTTCGGAATACCGGGGGCGGGGATAAACCCAGTCTACAAATACATGGAAAATGCTCCGATTGAGCATTATTGTATGCGTCATGAGGAGGCTTGTGTTCATGCGGCAGACGGTTATTATCGTGCCAAACATAAAATTGCGTTGGCTATTTGTACGTCAGGACCCGGAGCAACGAATTTTGTGACAGGACTTTATACGGCAAATATTGACTCTATTCCAGTTTTGGCAATTACAGGTCAGGCAAATAGTTGGCAATTAAAACAAGATGCGTTCCAATGTGTTGATATGGTAAGCATTGCCTCAAGTGTTTGTAAAAAAGTATATTGTCCGCTAGAGGCTGAAAAAATTCCTGAAATTATGCGTGAAGCATTTTATCTCATGCGTTCAGGCAAGCCCGGCCCTGTTTTACTTGACTTACCACTTGATATTCAGCAACAAGAAATTGAGTTTGACATTGAGCAATACGAGCCAAAAGCAATCCAGAAAATTTCTGCGAGCTACGCTGAAATTGAAAAAGTGTTGGATATGATTGAGGAGGCAAAAATGCCTGCAATTATTATGGGAGGTGGAGTGATTCTTTCAAAATCAGAAGAAAAACTTATTCAATTTGCTGAAAAACTTCAAATTCCGATTATCCAAACGTATATGGCAAAAGGTGGAGTTCCAATCAATCATCCGCTCAATGCAGGTCATGCGGGGATTCAAGTAGGTCAGCCAATCGGGAACAAAATTTTCTTGGAATCTGATTTGATTATCGGAATTGGTAATCGCTTTACAGACCGTCATACAGGGAATTTAGAAGTATATAGACATGGACGGAAATTTATTCACATCGACATTGAACCAACGCAGATCGGGAAAGTATTCCAGCCAGATTTAGGGATTGTTTCTGATGCGAAAATTGCTTTAGAAATGTTGCTTGAAGTGGCTGAAAAACGCAATCTTGGTGCAGTTGGTCGCAAAGAAATTGAGAAACTGCCAGAGTGGCGGAAAGAATTGGCACGTAAAACGGATTTTGATGATACGCCAATCAAACCACATCGTGTATTCAAGGAATTAAATGAAGTCTTTGATGAAAATACCATGTTTACAGCAGGGTGCGGAATTACGCAAATTTGGAGTGGGCAATTGCAAGAGATTAATCGCCCAAGACGTTATTTACCGTCAGGAGGTGCGGGAACGTTAGGATTTGAAGTGCCTGCTGCCTTTGGTGCAAAAGTCGCAGACCCAACAGCTACCTCTGTTACTGTGCTTGGAGATTTCGGTTTTACCTTTATGGGAGAAGAAATCGCCGTTTCCGCAGCGTATGAAAAACCAATGATTACCGTAATTGTCAACAATGCCTATTTAGGATTAATCAGACAAAATCAAAAGGTTGCCTATGATTTTGAGTACGGTGTAGATATGCCATACAATCAAAATGGATTGATTGATTATGTAAAAGTGGCAGAAGGTTATGGTTGTGTGGGTGAACGTGTCTTTACTCCAGATGAGTTACGTTTGGCACTAGAGAAAGCGAAAAAATCAGAGAAAAGTGTAGTAATTGATGTCATTTGCGAACCAGAACAACTTTGCGACATGGGTGTAGCCCTTGACAATATTCGTAATTTTGGAGATTAAGGAAGGACGGAACGAAAAATGAAAGAACCATTAGCAAAATACTTTGATTTAGGTTTAATTCAATTTATGAGTTATCCACAAGCACGTTATGATGTGCTAGAAACGTTGAAAAATGTAGCAAAAGATGCAGATTTTCGTGCAGTAGAAATTACACATATTGCAGACGAAGAAAAACGCAAAGAAGTCAAAGAACTTATTGCACAATCTGGTTTGCGTGTGGCATATGGCGTGCAACCACGTTTATTGGGCGGCGGTTTAAACCCAAATGCACTGGATGAAACAGAACGCTTAAAAGCAGAGAAAATTCTCTTGGAATCAGTGGACGAGGCGGAATATCTTGGTGCAAAAGGAATTGCCTTTTTGTCAGGAAAATACGAGGAAGAAACGAAAGAAGTGGCATATGCTCAATTATTGAAAACAACGATCAATGTCTGTAAATATGCAGCTGAAAAAGAGATGAGCGTTGAGCTAGAAGTGTTCGATTTTGATGTGGATAAAAAATCCTTGATAGGTCCTGCACCTCTTGCGGCAAAATTTGCAGGAGATGTTCGCAATGTGTGCAATAATTTTGGATTGATTGTTGACTTGTCACATTTCCCGATTACGCACGAAACAAGCAAGTTCGTGATTCAAACAACTCGACCATACATTACACATTTGCACATTGGGAATGCAGTAATCAAGGAAGATTGTGAGGCATTTGGTGATTTGCACCCACGTTTTGATTTCCCAAATAGTGAAAATGGAACAGAAGAACTACTAGATTTCTTCCAAGTCTGCAAAAATGAGGGATTATTTGACAAACACAACCCAATGATTTTATCATTTGAAGTAACCCCACGAGCATACGAAGATGCCGATATAGTAATCGCACAAACAAAACGTGTGATAAACAGAGCATGGGCATTATTGGAGGAGTAAAGAAAAGCGGAGAGGGGCGTTCTGGAGTTTGTCGTAGTGAGCCATGCCATTTACTTGCCTGAAGCACGGCTTCAGGTGGTATTGCGAACAGCGACCAAACTCCTGCCCCTCGTAGCTAGACACAGAAAAGCGGAGAGGGGCGTTCAGGGTTTTGTCGTAGTGAGCCATGCCATTTACTTGCTTGAAGCACGGCTTCAGGTGGTATTGCGAACAGCGACCAAACTCCTGCCCCTCGTAGCTAGACACAGAAAAGCGGAGAGGGGCGTTCAGGGTTTTGTCGTAGTGAGCCATGCCATTTACTTGCTTGAAGCAAAGCTTCAAGTGGCATAGCGAACAACGACCAAAACCCTGCCCCTCATAGCTAGACACAGAAAAGCAAGAGGGGCGGTTTGAAGTTTGCAACAGCGAATACTGTCGTTTATTTACTCACAACAAAGTTGTGAGCGACATTGTGAGCAGTTGCCAAACTTCAGCCACTCATAGCTATCCAAAGAAAAGCAGGCGAAACTCAAGTTTTGATCATTTATGAAGAAAACGAAAGGAATTCATTATGAAAATTGTTGTTTTAGACGGTTATACAGAAAACCCGGGGGATTTATCATGGGACAAACTAGGCAATTTGGGAGATTTGACGGTTTATGATCGTAGCAAATTGTCAGAGAAGGAAATTGTTGAACGTATTGGAGAGGCTGAAATTGTGTTGACCAATAAAACGCCTTTGACGAAAACAATTTTCGATGCTATACCGAATTTGAAATATATTGGTGTATTGGCAACAGGGTATAATGTGGTAGATATACAAGCAGCAAAAGAGGCAGGAATACTTGTGACAAATATCCCAACCTACGGAACAGATACAGTTGCTCAATATGCGATTGCTCTCTTGCTTGAATTGTGTCATCATATAGGAGAACATTCGGATAGTGTAAAACGTGGAGAATGGACGAACAATCAAGATTGGTGCTACTGGCTACATCCATTGACGGAGCTTTCTGGCAAAAAACTAGGGATTATTGGCTTTGGTCGTATTGGGCAAAAAGTTGGTGAAATTGCTCAAGCTCTCGGTATGGAAATTCTTGCTTACGACAAACACGCAAATGTGCCAAACGCACAAGCAACATTTGTTGAATTAGATGAATTGTTGAGTGAGAGTGATGTCATTTCACTTCATTGCCCGCTATTCCCAGAAACTGAGGGAATGATTAATAAAGAAAGCATTGCTAAAATGAAAGACGGAGTGATGTTGATAAATAATTCACGTGGTCCGCTTATCAACGAGGCAGATGTTGCAGAAGCATTGAACAGTGGAAAAATCAGAGGAGCAGCACTTGACGTTGTTTCAACAGAGCCAATTAATAGCGACAATCCATTGTTAAAAGCGAAAAATATTATTATCACACCACATATTGCTTGGGCAACCAAGGAGGCAAGAGAACGATTGATGAATATTGCAGTAGAAAATGTAGCAAAATTCTTGGCGTCAACTCCTGTAAATGTGGTAAATCAATAAAATACTTGAAGTAGCACAAGGAGAACGAAGAAATGAAAATATTGGTTGTAATGGACTCCTTTAAGGGAAGTGTCACCTCCATTGAAGCAGGAGAGGCAGTGAAAAAAGGAATAGAAGAAGCGTATGAACATGACGTTCCGCAAGTCTTTGTTTCCCCAATAGCAGACGGTGGGGAGGGGACGATAGATTCTATTTTTTATCAAAATCAAGAGCCTACGTCTTACAGTTTTGTGCAAGGACCGTTGTTTGAGAAATCGGTTATTGCAAAATACGGCATTTTAAATCAAACCGCAATTTTAGAAATTGCCGAGACTTCTGGCATTACGCTTGTGAAAAAAGAACTTCTCAATCCTTGGGAGGCGACCACTTATGGCTTTGGTGAGCAAATTCGTTCCTTGGTGAAAAAAGGATATAGAGATTTTCTGATTGGTTTGGGTGGTAGTGCGACAAATGATGCAGGGATTGGAATGTTGAGTGCATTAGGCGTTGATTTTCAAGATGAAAATGGAAAAAGTCTAGGTTATTTGCTCAAAGATATGCGAAAACTAGCGAAAATTGACTGTCAAGGACTTCTACCAGAATTGAAAGAATGTCGCTTTAAACTTGCAAGTGATGTTCGCAATGTCTTATGCGGTGAAAACGGAGCAACCTATGTATTTGGCAAACAAAAAGGTGTCAAAGAAAACGAAATGCAAGAAATAGATGAGTTGCTTTTGAATTTTAGTCGCCTAACCGAAGAAGTAACCCACAAACAATGCCGAGAACACGAGGGTTCTGGAGCAGCAGGAGGAATTGCCTTTTCTTTTCTTTCCTATTTTGATTCAAGGCTCGTGTCAGGATTTGAAGAAATTGCGAGTTTGACAGGCTTGGAGGAAAAAATCAAACAAGCTGATTTAGTGGTAACAGGTGAGGGAATGCTTGATTCTCAATCACTTATGGGAAAAGTTCCCGTTGCGGTGGCAAGTATGGCGAAAAAACACGGAAAAAAAGTCATTGCTCTTGCTGGAGGAGTATCAAAAGACGCAGAAAAATGCAATCAAATGGGTATCTCTGCCTTTTTCCCCACCATTCAACGTATCGCAAACGAACAAGAAATACTATCAACACAATCAACAAAAGAAGCAATTCGCAAAACAACCCAACAACTGTTCCGATTTGCTCAATTGTTTAAAGGTAATTTGAATAAATAGAAAAAATAAAAGCGTAATGGTGCGTTTTGAAGTCTGCAACAGTGAGCCACAGCATTTACTTGCTGGAAACGTAGTTTCCAGTGCTGTTGCGAACAGTTGCCAGACTTCAGCACCATGTAGCTAGACAAAGAAAAGTGTAGAGGGGCGTTCAGGAGTTTGCGACAGCGAACTATGTCGTTCATTCACTTGAAGCGTTAGCTTCAAGCGACATTGCGAGCAGTCGCCCAACTCCTGCCCCTCACAGCTAGACAAAAAAGAAAAAAATGGAATAAGGAGACCAATATGAATCCAATAAGTGAACGTTTATTTAAGTTGACGGATGTAACGAGTTTTTGTGAAAAAGAAGGCAAGAAAAATATTTTTTATGAAACAGAAAAAACTGCAGGTGCAGTATGGTGCTTGAGACCGGGGCAGAGTATTTTTACTCATTCGCATACGACTTCGGATGATTTGTGGATTGTTGTGCGAGGAACAGGTACATTTTACCCACGTCCAAACGAAGAAGTAGAAATTACAAGCGGGGACATGATTATTTCTTATCCGGGTGATCAGCATGGCATGACGAATACAGGTGATGAGGATTTTGTGGTAATAGGCGTAGCAGGCCCACAGCCAATGGATCTCATTTTACCAGAATAATATAAGGGTACCTTTAAAAATTCCGTTTAAGCGAAAATCAATAATTTGGGTAACCGTGCCAATAAGAAACAATCGCTTTGTTTGCGTGAGGTGATTGTTTCTTTTTTTAGAGGAGCTGGTGTTTTTAAGAAAAAAGTCTTTGTATAAAAATGATAAAGATTGTTTTTATTCTTGTTTAAACCAACTAATGAAATCCAGGTGCAAACGATTACAATATAAGTGTAAGGTAAAGGAATTTCTAAGGCTAAAAAGGTGTAGCACAAGGATTTTCCAAAAAAATAAAAAGAAAAGAGGAATACGAAATGGAGAACTTTTATCAAGAAGTCGAAGAAAACATTAGCTGGCTATCTGCGATTGGTAGCGATCCAACAGGTGGGATTAGTCGCTTGTTGTACGACGAAAATTGGCGAATTGCTCAAAATGGTTTAAAAGAGAAATTCGAGGGAATTGGTTTAAGTACAACATTCGACGAAGTTGGGAATTTATTTGGTCGTTTGACAGGAAGTAAATACCCAGAAGAAACGATTATGTCAGGAAGTCACGTAGATACTGTTGTAAACGGAGGAAGTCTTGACGGTCAATTTGGGATTGTCGCAGCGTATCTTGCCGTGAAATACCTCAAAGAAACGTACGGTCAACCGCTTAGAAGTCTGGAAGTCATTTCAATGGCAGAAGAAGAAGGAAGTCGTTTCCCATATGCTTTTTGGGGAAGTAAAAATATTTGGGGACTTGCTAAACGAAGTGATGTTGAAAATGCAACGGATGCAAACGGAGTGCCGTTTGTCACGGCAATGCGAGAGTCTGGATTTGATTTTCGTGATGAGGATAATCGATTCCGTAATGACATTAAGGCATTTGTAGAAATTCACATTGAACAAGGAAACGTTTTGGAGCGTATTGGTAAATCCGTTGGTGTGGTCAATGCGATTGTTGGTCAAAAACGTTATACGATTACTCTAAGTGGTGAGGCGAACCATGCAGGAACCACTCCTATGGAATATCGTAGAGATGCAATTTACGGATACAGCAAAATTGTCAGCCAAAGCATTGAAAAAGCAAATGCTCAAGGAAATCCTACTGTTTTGACGTTTGGTCATGTGGAAGTAATGCCAAATACGGTCAATGTAGTTCCCGGAAAAGTTGTTTTCTCAATGGATTGCCGTCATACCGACCAAGGAAAACTCAATGAATTTACACAAATTCTTGAAAATGATATGAAACAAATTGCAGAAGAACTTGGATTGGCAATTGACATTGATTGTTGGATGGACGAAAAACCAGTACCAATGTGTGAAAAAATCGTGAAAGTGCTTGAAACTTCTTGTCAAGAACAAGGACTTGATTATCAACTCATGCACAGTGGTGCAGGACATGACTCTCAAATTTTTGCTCAATTTGTACCAACGGCAATGTTATTTGTTCCAAGTATTGCAGGCATTAGCCACAATCCAGCAGAAGCGACAGAAACAAAAGATTTAGTAGAAGGTGTAAAAGCGTTAGTTTCTTCACTTTACAAACTGGCTTACGAAGAATAAAAAGCGAAATGGTGCGTTTTGAAGTTTGCAACAGTGAGCCACAGCATTTACTTGCTGGAAACGTAAGTTTCCAGTGCAGTTGCGAACAGTTGCCAAACTTCAGCACCATGTAGCTAGACAAAGAAAAGCTACGAGGGGCGTTTAGGAGTTTGTCGCAGAGAGCCATGCCATTCACTTGCCTGAAGCAGAGCTTCAGGTGGCATTGCGAACAGCGACCCACCTCCTGTCCCTCACAGCTAGACAAAACGAAAAGCTACGAGGGGCGTTCAGGAGTTTGTCGCAGAGAGCCATGCCATTTACTTGCCTGAAGCAGAGCTTCAGGTGGCATTGCGAACAGCGACACCCTCCTGCCCCTCACAGCTAGACAGGAGAATTAAAATGGAAATTTCAGAAGCAAAAACAGGCGTTCCATATTGGCAAAAAGTAATCGTCATGCTCTGTATGGGGTGGATTGCCATTTGGATTTATCGTTCAGCACTTACCCCGCTATTTCCAGAAATACAGCAATCTATTGGGATTCATTCAAATGCTCAAATGGGATTGATTTCAAGCTGTTATTTCTTTGGTTATACAGGAATGCAAATTCCAGCAGGGATACTGGTTGACAAACTAGGTAGAAAAATTGTGTTAATTCCGGGCTTTCTTATTTTTGCAGCGGCAGCATTTTTGATTGCCAAATCTGGCACGCTTATGACCATTTATATTGGTAGTTTTATTGCAGGTTTAGGGTGCGGGTCTTATTATGGTTCAGCCTATTCGCTGTCAAGTGAATGTATTCCAAGCGAAAGACGTGGACTTTCCACTGCGATTATCAACAGCGGTTCTGCCGTTGGTATGGGCATTGGCTTGATTGGCTCTAGTTTGCTGGTGAAAAGCGTTGGTTTGCCTTGGCAAATGATGATGTATATCTGTTCAATTACGATTCTTGTCATGGTGCTAGTATTTGCACGTGGCATAAAATCTAGCGTAAAAAGTGAAAAAGTAGAAGAACAAGCAGTTGAGAAGAAAAAAGAAAAAATTAAAATCAGTTCTTTGTTCAATATTCACATGATTGCCTCTTATCTTTTATACTTTGGCACTTGTTATAGTTATTACATGATTGTGACATGGTTGCCTTCATTTTTACAGGAAGAACGTGGTTTTAAAGGTCTTGCGATTGGTTTTTCTTCGGCATTGGTAGCTTTTGCGGCAATTCCGGGAGCGTTATTTTTCAGCCGATTGTCTGACAAATTTAAGGAAAAGAAAATCAGTTTTATACTCTTTTTAGAGCTTGCAGCAGCGGGTATGCTTTTTCTCGTGGTAAAATCACCAAATGCTACGTTGTTATTAATCGGATTGATTTTATACGGTTTGTTAGGAAAATTAGCAGTAGAGCCGATTATCATTTCGTTCATTGGTGACAGTGCCTCCAAAGAGAATTATGGAACAACTTTTGGAATATTCAACTTTTTCGGTATGAGTTCTTCCGTTTTGGCACCAGCCATTACAGGAATGATTTCCGACAGCACAGGTTCTAAAATTATGGGATTTTATATAGCAGCTGCCATTTTAGTTGTCACAGCGATTTTCTTCCTCATCGTCAATAAAAAACGATAAATGCGGAAATTTAGGAGAGAGACAGAGTTTCGTGGAAAAAAGAAAAAGGGTTAGGCAGTAGTAAAAAAGAAACGGAGAATTATTATGGGATACAAAACAAACCAAATTGGTTATACAAAGGAATTATTATCATCACGTGCGATTATGAAACGTGGCAATTATGCCCTCATTCCCCCAGACGGATTGGTGAAAAACGTTGTGCCGAATTTCGAGAATTGCGAAATGACAATTTTAAGCACGAAAAAACTAGGTGCGAGCTTTGTAGATTATATTTGTAAAGTCTTGCCAAATGGAAAAAATGTCAAAGGTTTTGGCGATGAAGGGATTGAAGTCTTTTTATACGTTGTCAAAGGAAAACTTTCTGTTAAAACGGATGATACAGAAACGAAAGAGCTTAGCACAGGAGGATATGTCTACGCTCCAGCAGGTGTGAAAATTTATTTTGAAAATACAAGCGAAGAAGCGACAGAATTATTCCTTTACAAAAAAAGATACCAAGAACTTGAAGGAGCAAAACCTTACACGGTTATTGGAAATGTCAATGAGTTGAAATCTCAAGCCTATGAAGGAATGGAAGATGTGCAATTAGTTGATTTATTGCCAGCAGAAATTGATTTTGATATGAACTTCCACATTTTAAGTTTCGCTCCGGGGGCAAGCCATGGGTATATTGAAACACACGTTCAAGAGCATGGAGCATTGTTACTTTCTGGGCAAGGAATGTATAACCTAGACAACGATTGGGTGCCAGTACAAAAAGGAGATTACATTTTCATGGGAGCATATAGCTTGCAAGCCTGCTACGCAACAGGACGTGATGAACCATTAAGTTATCTCTACTCAAAAGATTGTCACCGAGATGCAGAAATATAAATTTACTGATTTTTAGAGATGCCCTTATCTAAAAGGGAATATAAATCAGTAGAAAATCTTGGAATGGAGAGAGCAAAATGGAAAATGAAGTGATTAGACTAGGAGCTTTTGAATTAAAAGAAAAAATTGTAAAAAAATTATCAAAAGCTGGTTTATCCGAGGAATATGCAGGAGATATTGCGGATAATCTAGTGTTTGCAGATATTCGAGGCATTCATTCACATGGAGCAGTTCGTGTAGAATATTATGCTGAGCGTATTTCAAAAGGAGGCACGACATTAGAGCCAAAACTTCGCTTTGAAAAAACAGGAGCAAGCACTGGAATTTTTCATGGAGATAATGGAGCAGGTCATATGGTGGCGAAAAAAGGAATGGAGGAGGCAATCAAACTTGCCAAGGAAAGTGGAATTGGAGTAGTAGGTGTAAGAGAAATGGGGCATAGTGGCACACTTTCTTATTATGTAGATATGGCAGCAAGAGAAGACTTAGTCGCTATTTCCGTTTGTCAATCAGATCCAATGGTCGTCCCGTTCGGTGGGCGAGAAAATTATTTTGGCACGAACCCAATTGCATTTGCTGCACCGACAAATAAAAAACGTCCGATTGTTTTTGATATGGCAACGACAGTACAGGCTTGGGGGAAAATTTTGGATGCGAGAAGTAAAAATCATTCTATTCCAGACACTTGGGCAGTCGACAAAGAGGGAAATGCGACAACAGACCCTTATGAAGTGCAAGGCTTATTGCCGATTGCAGGTGCAAAAGGGTATGGTTTGATGATGATGGTGGATATTCTCTCTGGCAGTTTGCTAGGACTTCCTTTTGGAAAACACGTGACGAGTATGTATAACGACATGACGGAAAAAAGGAATCTTGGTCAATTACACATTGTGATAAATCCAACCTATTTTACCGACCTTGAGACATTCAAGGCACGTCTAAGCCAAATGATTGATGAACTTCATAGTATTCCAGCAGGAAATGGCTTTAGCGAAGTATTATATCCGGGCGAGCTGTCGGAAAAAATCGCTGAAGAAAACCAAGAAAAAGGTATTCCGATTGCAAAATCAGTCTATGAATACCTAGAAAGCGACATCATTCACCGCAACCAATACGACCACTCCACTGCATTTGCAGCAGGGTCAAAAAAATGAAGTGTTTAAAGGAGTATCCTCAATTTGAGGGTGAAGAAGGGAGAATGTTCAAGAATGTTACAAACAATAATTAAGAAAAATAGTTATCAAGACTCTGTTGTTTTAATGCTTTTAACGAATAAAATCAATGAACTTGATGCGGTAAAACGTGTTTCGATTATGATGGGAACACCTGCAAATAAAGATATTTTTATCGCCGCAGGATTTGATACACCAGAGATGAAAGAGGCATCAGCAAATGACATGGTCATCATGCTAGAGCTAGAAAATGGTGGCAATGAAAAAGAAGTTCTGGAAAAAGTAGATGAATATTTATTAAAACAACAGGACGGAGAAGGTGTGCGAGAGGAAAATGTGAACTCGTGGGAAAAAGCATTGAAAAAAGCGAAAAATGCCTCTGTTGCTCTGTTTTCAATTCCGGGAGCATACGTGCCACTTGAAGTGGAAAAAGCACTTCATCACGGGTTGCACGCATTTATTTTTAGCGACAATGTGCCAGTAGAAGAAGAACTTCGTTTGAAAAAATTGGCACATGAAAAAGGCTTGCTTGTCATGGGACCTGATTGTGGGACAGGGATTCTTCACACATTGCCACTTGCATTCACCAATAACATTCGTGCGGGAAAAATTGGGATTGTGGGGGCCTCTGGCACAGGCATACAGGAAGTTTCAACACTTATTCACCGTTATGGTCAAGGTGTGAGCAATGCAATTGGTACAGGTGGACGTGATTTGTCATCAGAAGTCGGGGCAATTTCCATGATTGATGCGATTGTTGCATTGAACGAAGATGTGAATGTTGACACAATTGTCGTGATTTCTAAGCCACCTGCAAAAGAAATCAAGGAAAAAGTGATGAAACTTTTACATGCCATTTCTAAACCTGTGGTAACGATTTTTATTGGCGAAAAACCAAGTTTTCATGAAAAAAATATTTATCAAGCCTATACGCTTGAAGAAACTGCACAACTTGCAACGAAAATCCAAAATCATGAGCCAGTACAATACACGCCACGTTCTCCAGAGAAACTCAATGTAAAATTGACGAACGAACAAGTCGGTATTCGTGGGTTTTATGCAGGCGGCACGTTAGCTTATGAGGCGTCAATGCTCTTGAAAGATGCTCTTGTTCTTGAGGAAGTGGAGCATAAAGAAGGAGTCATGCTCCAGACGAGTGAGCATAGTATCATTGATTTGGGTGATGATATTTATACGAATGGGAAACCACATCCGATGATTGACCCAGAAAATCGTATTGGAAAAATTAAAGAAATTGTCAACGACTCAACGGTTGCAACCGTACTCTTTGATATTGTCCTTGGCTACGGAGCACATAAAAATATGGCAGAATGTCTTGCAAAAGTAATCAAGGAAGTACAAGAAACACTCGCTCTTCAAAAGAGAGAAGTCGCTTTTATCGGGGTAATTGTCGGAACAGATTTAGACGTTCAAGGAATGGAGACGCAAAAGAAAATTTTAGAAGAAGTTGGTGTGACAGTTTGTGAAAATAATACACAAGCGGTACAAACTGCTTTGAAATTACTAGGCAAAGAAGTTCAGTTTGTAGAAAAAGAAATCTACGCAAGCAAAGAAATTTCATGCGAAAGTCCGTTACCAAAAACCTCAAAAGAATTGAGCGAACTACTTTCAACAAAACCAACGGTTATCAACGTAGGTTTAAAGAGCTTTACAGAGTCTATCATTGAAAACAACGGGGAAGTCGTTCAATACAATTGGGCACCTGTTGCAGGCGGAAATATCGAATTACAAAAAATCTTACATTTCTTAGATACTTATCAATTTAAGAAATCATAAAATGAACGGAGGAAGTAGAGAAAATGAATTATCAAACAATTGATCAAGCCAATCAAGCTGTTATTGACAAAATAATTGCCTCATCTCCATTCTTATTGGATGTAGTGCCAGCAAAAGAAGTGATTGCAGAATTAAAGGATTACGTGTTACTTCATGCAGGCCCGCCTATTCAATTTCATGAGATGACAAACCCAATGCAAGGTTCTTGTATCGGAGCAACGCTTTTTGAGGGCTGGGCAACTACTGAAGAAGAGGCTCTGGAGCTTTTGGAAAATGGAAAAATTACCTTTATCCCTTGTCACGAGGTGCAAGCAGTTGGACCAATGGGAGGGATTACCTCTCAAAATATGCCTGTATTTGTAGTGGAAAATGCAACAGACAACAATCGTGCGTATTGCACAATGAACGAGGGAATTGGTGCCGTGCTTAGATTTGGTGCGTATTCTCCAGAGGTGATTAAGCGATTAAGTTGGATGCGTGACGTGTTAGGACCAACATTGAGCAAAGCATTGAAAACATTGGAAAATGGCTTGAATTTGAATGTCTTGATTGCTAAAGCGATTGCGATGGGCGACGAATTTCATCAGCGAAATATTGCCGCATCTCTAGCATTTTTAAAAGAAATTGCTCCGATTATTCCAAAACTTGTGATTTCTGAAAAGGAAAAAGAAGAAGTGCTGACATTTTTGGCGGATACGGATCAATTTTTCCTCAACATCATGATGGCAGCTTCAAAAGCAGTGATGGACGGAGCAAGGAAAATTCAAGAAGGAACGGTTGTAACTGCGATGTGCCGAAATGGAAAAGATTTTGGTATTCGCATTAGTGGCATGGGCGATACTTGGTTTACAGCACCTGCAAATACCCCAGAAGGTCTGTATTTCTCAGGATATTCAGCAGAAGATGCCAATACAGATATTGGAGACAGTGCGATTACGGAAACTTTCGGAGTAGGTGGAATGGCGATGATTGCTGCTCCAGCAGTTACACGATTTGTAGGAACAGGTGGCTTCTATGAGGCATTGGAAATTAGCGACAATATGACCGAAATTTGCCTTGCACACAACCCGAATTTCCCAGTTCCTACGTGGGATTTCAAGGGAATTTGCTTAGGCATTGATGCAAGAAAAGTGGTGGAAACAGGCATTTTACCTGTGATTAATACAGGAATTGCTCACAAAAAAGCAGGAATTGGTCAAATCGGAGCAGGAACGGTTACTCCGCCACTTGCTTGTTTTGAAAAAGCCCTCCGTGCCTACGCAGAAAAATTGGGAATGGAGAAATAAAAGGTTAGTAAAAACGGTGATGAAAATGAAATCAGTCAAAATAGGCAGTTTAGTAAAGAAAATGTTAAGCGTTTCTCTAGTTCATTCTTCAATGAAAAATGAGATAGAATTAAAAGTTCACAGCGTTTTTCAAAGTGGGTTCAATATGCAAATAGACAACCAATTAATTTTTATTGGCAATCTGGAAAAAGGCATTACACCGTTTGGACTTCACATGGAAACAAGTGAATTTTTACGACTGAAAGAGGCGGTGAAAATGGAAAAGAAACTTTCTGTATTTTTTCCGCCCACATTTCACACCATGACATTGCTTGCAAATGGTGAAACCTTTCACTTTGACGAAGTAGAGGAACATGACGGAAACCTTACGATTCACCAGCCGTTTGTTGAATCAAAGAAAATTCAAGGAATAAAACTTTTGACTGGACTAGATTTTACGGAAGAACTTGAGGAAAATTCTGAAACCCTCTCTTGTCTGTTTTCAACAAACGAAGAGAAGATAGAGAGAGGTTTGACGTATTATTTAGGTCGAGGGTGCGGTTTGACTCCTTCGGGAGATGATTTTCTAGTAGGTTTACTGTCTGTCGATAGCCATTTCAACCTTTTAGACAGCCAATTTTATCCGATATTGGAAAAATTATTGCACGAAAGGCGAACAACAGATGTTTCAACCATGTATCTGCGTGCTGCTCTACAAAAGAAATTTAGCTCATTAATCATAGATTTTCTATCACAAACACACGAGAGCAGTTTCTTAGCGTTATTAGCAAGTGGTAGCACGTCTGGGGCAGATACAATGGCTGGGATTTTTGTGGGAATGAAAAGGACGCTTAAAACTTAAAGGGAGTTTTGAGCGTCCTTTTCTATCTTAATATCTCAATCAAATCTTTATTTGCCGCTTTATTTGCTGGAATGACACTAAACAAAATCCCAATGAAACCAGAAACACCTAAAGCAAGGGAAAGAGTAAAGAAATCTGGTGCTACTTGAAACGGAAGAAATACAGAAATCGTAAGAGCCACCAGAAAACCAAAAATATAGCCAATTATTCCACCGATAACGGTAAGAAAAACTCCTTCTAGCAAAAACTGCAAACGAATATCTCGCCGTTTTGCACCCAAAGCACGCCTTATACCGATTTCTTTTGTTCGCTCTGCAACAGAAATGTACATCATATTCATCACACCGACACCAGCAATTAAAAGAGAAATTCCTGCAATCGCTGAAATGAAATACGTCAACATTGAAAGCACATTGCCAATTCCGTCTGTCAAAGCACTCATATCAAATGTTTCATAAGTACCACTCAGTCGATTGTTCCCTTTATTCCTCAAAAGTTTTAATGCTTGATTTGTCACTTCTGTTGCTTTATATCCTTGAGTAATCACAAGTTCAATCGAGGATTGATTATTATTTTGCTTAAAATAATAATCTTTGACTCCTTTTGGAAAAATGACGCTATAAGATATGTTTTTTATTTTAGTATTTTTTATGATTCTATTCTCAATTATTTACTTCTTACTTTCAATAGAAAGCAAGCAGACTTTGGAAAAAATAGTTAAGCCTACTTTTTTTCAAGAGTATTTTTATCATTTTTGTAAAAAGAGAATATTTCCTATTTTTAAAGGGAAACATATGATTACGCAAATAACGATGATACGGGAGATTTATTCTAATGTAAATATCTTGAGGAGTATTTGTCAAGTTCCTTATGGTATGTTTCTTTTTCTATCTTACTTATTACTAGAATATGTAGAAAGAGAAAATTTGAGGAATTTAATTATTCTTTCTCTTTTATCTATCTTAGGGCAACGTTTCGTTTCCATGAAAAATGCAAGAGGAGTTATGAGTATTGAGAAGAAAACGGGAGAAGATTTCTTTTTCTATCAAGCACAAAATATAAAAGTAACACAAGTATTATCTGAAAAGTCTCGTGCATTTCTATTTTTTTCAAGTGTGAAGATGTTCTATCTTCTTGTTTTTATTGCATTTTCATTTCGTACGTTATTAGAATGTTGTTCATTTCTATTGATTGTAGCTATAACTATTTTAAACAATTATAAATTATCTTCTTATAGCTTATATCTTTTGCCAAAGCAAGAGAATAATATAAAATATAATGACCAAAAAAAATTGAATGGTTATTTGTACTATGTTTCATCTTTAAGCGTTATACCACTTCCAATGCTTTGGTTGCAATCAATGACTTCAATGGTATTTTTAATCAGTTGTATAATTTGGATAGTTTTAGGAAATGTATTTCTTTTTATTCTCCATAGAAGAATAGAAAAAGCATTGTCTTGGCAGAGATTTATTGAGGAAACAAGAACATTTTCATATAAGAACTTGAATGGATACGAAGTTTTTATTTTCTCTATATTGTTGTTTTTGGTTATCTATTTATTTAGAGAAAAATTTATCTCTTATGTTTGTTATGTATTTATTTGGTTCTATGGATTAATAAATATTTTGGTTGTTACAAAGAAAGAATGAGGAGAAGAGAATGTTCAAAAACAAAAATGACATTACTCAAAGAATATGGTAGTTTTTATTTACGCTTTATTATGCCGTTAGTCGTTTTTAGTGCGTTTGTAGAAGCGTTTGTCTCGAAAACTTTAGGAGGATAAGCATGTTATACTTAAAAAATTTAGAAAAGAAATACGGAGATTTTCTTCTGTTTGATAAAATAGACTATACATTTCATGATAATGAAATCTATGGAATTATTGGAAAAAACGGAGTTGGGAAAACAACGTTATTTAAAGTAGTAACAGGTATTGTACCAGTTGATAGTGGGGAAGTTATTTTTGAACATTCTGAGGACACAATGTACTATCTTGGTGACAGCCCATTTTTATATGAAGAACTAACAGGAGAAGAATTTTTGGAGTTTTCGGCAAAGATGTTAGGTTTCTCTAAAGATGACTCTGAGTTAATTTCAATGTGTAAATCAATCGACATACAGCCATATCTTTTCAATAGAATCAAAACATATTCATTTGGTATGAAGAAAAAATTAGCATTAATTGTGGCTTTTATGTCGAAAGCCAAATACATTGTATTGGATGAGGCAACAAATGGAATAGATAAAAATTCATTAGAGAGAATAACAGAAATCATTAGGTGCAGTAGCAAAAAAAGAACATTTTTTATCATCAATCATGAGAGCGAACTATTGGAAAGTATTTATACAAAAAGAGTTTATTTAGAAAATGGAAAATTGGTAGAATAAAAAGAGTCGCTTTTTATAAATATATGGTAATATATGGGTAGATAAAATAAGAAAACAGAGGTACGCATATGCTAAAAATCCCAGAAAACAGACAAGCCCACAAACTACTACGTTATGAACTAGCAACAATGCAAGTAATTATCGTAGTATTTTCAGTCATTATTTTGCTAACAGAGAAAGAAAACACTCTAGGTTATGCTTTATTAGCTGTAAGCACAATTATTTCAACAATTTTTGAAGTATCAATTCGCAAAGAGGCAGAAAAAGAACAAAATAAGTAAAGCGAATGCAAAAAGGAGAAATGAACTTTAATGTTTCTCCTTTTTTGAAGAATTTCTTTTCCTAGGAAAATGGAAATAATCGTAGTCTATAACTTTGTAAAAGAAAAGACTTCAAGCAATACCTTCTTTTAGTGAAATTGACAGATTTTACAAATTTTATTCTTTTTCTCTAAACATTGTGTTATAATCAACATATAGAGAAAAATGTTCGTGCGAAGTGAAAGGAAGGATTATAATGATAGGAAAATTAAAAATCAAAAAGATGTATCCGCTATTATTGGTTGTTGTTATTGCTAGAATCATAGCATTTTTATGTAGTTATTATACAGGAGCAAAAGGGGAATTTTTTCACTCCGTAGAACTTGTAAAATCTGATTTCGTAGCAAAGTTGATATTGGCTATAATTGTAATTGTTATTTCAATTGTCAGCATAGGGATTGTTTATCTTTTTTCAGAACTTTTACTTTTTATTTCAAAAGAAATTTTGCAAATAGAAATTCAATTTGAGAAGATATTTATTGCCTATGCAATCTTTATGATTGTGACAGCTATACAACCTATATTTAGAAACTGGAGTTTATTTTCACTTTCCTTTTTAAATCCAATAAGTGTGCTAGGAACACTTATATTTGGAGTGTTGTTATACCATTTTTCTAAAAATAAGGTATTAGCTGTATCGTTGAGTATATGCGTTTGTTTTTCAATTCATATAATTAACATTCTTCAGCTATAAAGTTTTTGAAAGCAGGTGGCAGATTGAACATACTGAACTCTAAAAGAGTGAATCAAACAGTAATCACGGTATTTATGGTTTCTTATATATCAATTTCTATGAGTACTCTTGAAGAGAATGGTCTATCGAGCAATTATTTTTTGATGATTTTATTTGCTCTTTCGGCTGGTGTAATGATGTTAGTTACCTATCTATGTTATTCATTTTTTATGAAAATTGTTTTAATATATGGGTTAAAATATAAATATTTAATTTGGAATACAATATGGATAAGTTCATCAATAAACATGATCATTAGTTTCTTTCTTCGAGAAGAAGATTGGATAAAATTTTTCAATAACATTGGCTTTAGTCCTTTCTTTTTCATCATGTTTGGACTAATTGCTTATATTTTGTTGAAGATAGAAAAATGGTCAATCAAACAAGTAAGTGTGTATATGTTTTTGTTGTTACTGTATAATTCGTTAGGTACTTTTTTGATCATGTTAGGAGCGTGAATATGAGTAAAATAAACCGTTTTATTACTTTTCTGAGGTATGAGAAATTTAAAGAACAGTATAGTCTTTATCTTCCTCGTTTACCAGAAATACTTTGGAAAATTATCTTTTTCTTTTTTCGTAGAAGAGAATATTTTTTGATAACGATTATAAGCGTGATTTTATTTTTTATTCAATACAATCATTTAGTTTCAGTAAACGGTTTACTGTTAACAAGTTTGCTATTTTTCTTCTCGAAACTAGTGTTTACTGAAGCTGCCATTCTTCGTGATAATGAGATATTCAAAGTTCGTCATTTGGATTATTATCGTTCTACTTTATTCACAAAAGAAGAACAACGGCAACTTATTTCTAATTTATCCTTTTATTATATGAAAGAAGAGTTGTTTGTTTTTATTCCGTTTGTATTTTATTTTGTGTTCTTACAAGTAACAGATAGTGTTGCAGTAGTAGATTATGTGTTGTTTCCAGCGGTGGTAGTTTCCTTTTTGTTTTCTGTATGGAAAGTCTGTATTTATCACTTAGAATTAGAAGAGTATTCCAAGAAGGAAAAGAAACCGACAGTTTACTTATTGTTTTTTTCGCTATTAATACTAGTCAAATTATTTTTATTACTGGGAGTGAATGTATCTTTTGAACATTTCACGATTAGCAAAATTATAGAACTTTTGAGTAATAGAACGATTTCTCTCTTAATGATTATTAGCTTTGCATGGGTACAACTGGGGATAAAAATGGTACAAATAAAGCAAAAAGATAAGCGGTTGAATCATGTGAATTTCTTTCTAAAACATTTGAAATCGTTGAATAGAGATTTATTTTTTCAAGAAGTACAAGCGACAATAGGTTTTATATCGGGTATGATTATACTCTCGTTTTTACTTCCGATGACCACTCAGACAAAAAACGGTATATTAACTTTGGTTCTCGTGTTTTTCATAAGTCCTTTCAACTCAAAATATTTAGTCAATGAAAAGTATCTTAGTTATTTAAAAATTACACAAAAAACATATAGAAGTTTATGGCTCATTTTTAAACGGACTTTTTGGCTACAAATTACAATCGTAATGACCCTTACGCTTTTACTAAATGAAAATTTAGAATCTGCGTTGTGTTATTTTTTTGTAAACACACTATTATTTTTGATTGCAATGTTCCTGTTATTTGTTTTATATGGAGTAGTTCTTTCTAGCAAACATACCGATAGAATGAAGTTAAAATTATTGGAAATTACATTCTTTATCCCAATTGTTTTAATGACACTTTTCTTGGTATGGAGAGGAAAATAACAAACGAGGAGTAGGGACATAGCTATCATTGAAAATTTATTTGTTTAAGGAGAGAATATGAAGATTGAAAAAATTGTAAAAACCTATGACGGTAGTAGAAAAGTAATAGATAACTTATCTTTTGAGTTTGAAAAAAATAAAGTTTATAGCATATTTGGGAAAAACGGGATAGGTAAAACCACATTATTAAATATTATAAGTGGACACTTGAGTATTGATGAAGGTCGAGTTTTTGATAATGATGATGTAATGCTTATAACAGAGCATATGATAATCTTTGAATATATTACAGGACTAGAATTTCTCACTTTAACATTAGAGCATAAGAAGAAAAAGATAGAAGTAGAAGTGATCAATGAATGGCTGGAGAAATTTGAGATGTTGGACTCAAAAGATATGTATATAGCAGAATATTCGGCAGGAATGAAGTATAAATTAATGATGATATTAATTTTCTTAATTAAGCCGAAAGTTTTGTTACTAGATGAACCCTTTGCTGAATTAGATATTTTAACGGTAAAGAAAATCAATAAAGAATTTCAAAAAATAAAAAATGAAGTCTTGATTATTTTTTCCACCCACACGTCCAACTTGGCGTTTCAAATGAGTGATGAAATTTTGTATTTGACAAGGAAGAAAATCTATCCTTTTAAAAATGAATTTCACTCGAATGAAGAATTAGAAAACTATATAGAACACTTGATGAAAGAAAATGAGAAATAAGAGTATCTTTAGGGCACCTCTAAAAACTCACGCTTATCCAAAATTGCTAGTTTCCCGATTTTCTTCGTCAGTCTCCTCAACCTTGTCTAGCTCCGAAGTGCAGGAGTTTGGCAACTGTTCGTAGTGTCGCTCGAAACTAAAGTTTCGATGCTAGTCTTTCAAGAATCTTTGATTCTTAGAAAGACTGTATGCGAAACGAAGTGTAGCGGTAAATAAACGACACGGCTCACTGTTGCAAACTCCTTAACGCACTTCTTCGCTTTTCTATGAACCACATAGCTTTCGTCGATTTCCTCGAAAACAAGAAAAACTAGCTAATTTTGGATTAAACGGAGTTTTTAGAGGTGCCCTTTAAAAATTCACGCTTACCGAAATTGCTTGTTTTGGATTAAGCCGATTTTTTTGAGGTATTCTGATTTTTTGTTTGAGATTTTTCCATTATTTCTTTCACTTTTGATAATTTTAGCATGAGGGGAAGTTTGATAAAATCTGAATTAAGTGTTTTTTTTAAAATAAATGACGAATTTTCGTATATTTAGTTTTCGTGACTTGATTTTGTTCTTTATTCGAAAAAATGTGTTATACTCAGTGTGTCTTGACAAATGTTAGGGCAAACCAAAAGTTAAAAATCAATTTTTGCGTAATTCTGCTCGTTGTGTGGAAATTGTTTTTTAGAGCAGGCTTTTGGTATTGAAATGGAAAAAGCCAAAAAGTAGGAGGATACTATGGTAAAAGAGTTAAAACATTATGAATCCAATAAAGAAACTTTGTTTGAGAAAGAAGAAACAAAGTGGAAACAGATGAAAAAGATTACAGTGACAGCAACTGCAACGCTTTTTATTGCTACACTTGCTTTCACTTCTATTAGTGCTTTTGCTGGGGAAGTGAGCATTAATAAAAGTAGTCCAATGTCTGGTGCGGTTGTATTAGATGATAATGGAAAAGTAATTAGTGCGAATGACACAAGTTTCATATCAAAAAACAAATCTATTCAGTCATATGGAATTACATGGGTAGAAGATGGACAATGGGTTTATGGCTCTCTCGGCTATCCACAAGTAGCATGGGGGAAAAAAGGGTCATTCTCTAATTTTCTTCATAAGAAACGTCTTCATTCTGCTACGGCAAAAGTAGGCAGCAAATCCAGTGGTCGTGTATATGCCGAAGCTGGTAAATGGGCTTGTGCAAAAGTTGTTGCTAACTCAGGTGAGGGACAAGCTCAAGCTTTCTACAATATCTATTAAGGGTATCTCTAAAAACAGAAGATTTCGTTAGTAAAAAACAATGAAATCTTCTGCTTATTTTCAGGACACCTCTAAAAACTCACGCTTATCCAAAATTGCTAGTTTTGGCTTAACCGGAGTTTTTAGAGGTACCCTTCAAATAAAACAGAATCGAGAATACAATGAATACAAAATTACACAAATCAGCATTGATGTTTTTTTTCTTATTAATTGTTGGATTAAGTTCTGTTCATTTCAGACAGAAGGAAGAAATAAAAGAGATCAAAGCTCAATTCCACATTGAAAAGCAATATCCTTCCTTTGTTTTACCTAGTAGAAAAGGAACTTTTCAAAATAGACAAAAACTAATCGAAAAACTAAGTGCATTAGCAAAAGAATTTGAAGTAGAACTCATTGCACGGTCGACCTCCTATACTATTGAACCGAGAAAAAATGAAGAGAGTTCAAATTTATATTTTTTCACCACGGATAAAAAACATTCTATTTTGGAGAAAAGATTTAAAAATAGCTCTAAAAAAATATTTGGAAAACATGGAACAGTCAATTTTATTCTTGAGGATTTTCAACAGGCAAACTCTTTAGATGTTGCAACTTTTTTTGTTTTAACAAAGGAAAAAGTAGAGTTCAATAAATTTTTAGAGAAATTGAAAATAGATTATGAACAAGTCACAGGAGAGACGTATCCAATCAATTCATTTCAAACAATAGAAAAGGAAGAAGTAAATTTAGAGGCTAATTCATCTTTTTCTCAGTCACTTACTTTATCCATTTTCTTCCTAAGCGTATTCTCTATTGCATGGCTTTATTGTGAAAGTAAAAAAGTAGGTCTTTACACTTTACATGGATTGAGTGTAGGACAACAATTTTCAAAGATTGTTTTCACAAAAGGAATGAGTGTTTTGTATTTACTGGCTGTTATGTTAGAAGTTGGTATTTTACAAATGTATGCTCTAAACTATTTTATTTACCTAATCGTTTTTATTCTAGGTTATTTAGGGATATTGTATGTCGCCTTACTTATCTTGTTCCATTTGTCAACGGTTAATCAACTCAACCATAAATCTTATGATAAAAAACTGGCATTCTTAGAGCATGGGGTGAAATTTGTGATCCTCTTTACTTTGATACCAACATTGTTTCCTTTAATAGATAATGCAAGAAAAGTGAAAAATAGTATAGAACTATCAAATAAGAACGAGGAATACGCAGTTTTTTATCCTATTTCCATTGGAAAAGAGACGATGTTGCTCCAAAAACCAGAGGAAAATTTTTTCTATGAAAGTTTGGCATTTAAAATTTACGATAAAATGAATCAAAATGGAGGGCTATATTTTTTCTCTCATGATTATTATAATCAAAATGATGAACTATCCAAAACCCTCGTAGTTAATCCAAATTATTTGAAAAAATTTCCGATTGAAACGGTAACAGGCAAGAAAGTGAATATTTCAGATGATGAAACCTCTGTTGTTTTGCTCGTCCCTGAAAAATTTTCTTCTAAGTTAGAAGAGATTAAGCAGTATTACAATTCAGAATCTCTAAAAGAAATTCGTTCGCTTTATAGCAATACAGAATTTGGCAATGAAGAACCTAAATTAGAGATTTATCTTATCAAAAACGAACAACGATTGAGTGGATTTGATAAGAAACCTTTGATTACCCACCCAAATCTTATTTTAGTACAAACGGAAAAAAATAAGCAGTTTCTCTTGCCGAATTTTTTAAGCGGGAATTCTTTTGAAACTTCTATGAAAATCAAATTAAATGGAAGTGTAGAGAAAACATATCAAGAATATTTGCCTATTTTGAAAGAAATCGAGCGTGAGGATACATACACTTCACTTGTTCCTTTAAATAAATTGGATGATTTTTTGTTAAAAGAGACAATTGGAAATATACGAGAATATGTTCAAGAAAAAGCATTAGCTGTTTATTTGATTCTGAGTTTGATTATTAGTAGCACAATGTTTTATTTTCAGCAAAAGAAGAAAAAATTCGTTATCAAACGAATACATGGGATTTCTTTATACAAAACCTATCAAACATTATTCCTGTTGACACTTAGTGAATACTGTTTGCTCTTTTTATCCGTTTTGTACTACAAAGAAAAAGTGAATGCAATGATTGCGGTTTCCGTGTTTTTTGTGATAGAGATACTCGTGGTGTTGCTTACTTTGATGTGCATGGAAAAACGGAGTATGGATGAAACGTTGAAAGGAAAATAAAAATATGGTGGTAAAAATTTCTAAATTAAATAAGTCATTCAAAGGAAAAGAAGTATTAAAAAACATCACTTTGCACATTCCAGAGAAAAAATTTGTCGTGATTTATGGCGAGAGCGGAAGTGGGAAATCCACTTTATTGAATATGATTGGATTGATTGATTCTTTTGATAGCGGAGAATTAACACTATTCAACAGAAAAGCACCCCCAAGGTATGCAACAGAGGCATTATTATTAAGGCGAAATTTCATGTCGTATATGTTTCAAAATTATGCTCTGATAGAAGATGAAACGATTCAGGAAAATTTGGATATTGCCTTGTGCTATGAAAAGCTAAGTAAAAAAGAAAAAAGGGAAAAACAAAACAATGCATTAAGTGAAGTAAACCTTAAACACTCTTTGAAAACAAAGATTTACCATTTGTCTGGCGGGGAAAAGCAACGTGTGGCACTTGCCCGTGTGATTTTAAAACCTAGCAGACTCATTTTAGCAGATGAGCCTACTGGCTCTTTAGATGAGAAAAATAGAGATGAAATCATTCAACTACTAAAAAAGGAAGTCGAGAAAGGGAAAACAGTTGTCGTTGTAAGCCATGACCCTTATGTTATCGAACAAGCTGAACTTTCATTTTCTATGGATAAGTTAAATAATAGATAGTTAAGGGTACCTCTAAAAGCTCCGCTTAAGACTAAATTAGCTAGTTTTAAGCAGAGTTTTTAGAGATACTATGCATTATTCGTCACACCAATTTTACCTCGCCAGAAAAACTTTTCATCTCCAGCCGTTTTCCAGAAAACACCCAATAATCGAGAACAAACGCAAGAACAATCGCCACAGGTGCGTTTTCTTTCTCGGAGATTTCTAAGCAATAGACATCGCCTACGCTTGTGCTTGCAGGATACATTTTCAAAACTTGGAAAATACCTTTCATGATTTGATAATGATGAGCATGAAGGTTTCCTTGGATTGTCCAGTTGAGTTGTTCGACAAAATAAATATCTTGAAAAGTAAACGTCCATTTTTTCTTTAGTGTTGCGATTTTTTCATTGTTGACAAAAATATCGTAGTGACGACCGAGCAGTTGCCCAACTTGTTTGATTTCGACAAGTTTGCGACCGCTCATATCGTAGAGAGAAAGCGTATCTCCATTTGAGAGCATAGAGCCTGTTAAGAAATAAACAGGACGTGCATTTTCGTCCAAAACAATGGAGCGTTTGCCGTCAGAAAGCGTACGTTGTTGGATATAAAATTCACACATTACCTGTTCACCTCCTCTTGCTAAAGATTTTCTTCTATCGCTCGTAAAATTGCTGTTCCTACACCATTTTCTTCGTTTGTTCCTGTAATATATTTTGCGTGTTTTTTCACCTCATCATGAGCATTGCCCATTGCAAAACTCACACCTGCATACTCAAGCATAGAAACATCATTGAAACTGTCGCCAATTGTCATTACTTCACTCGCCTCAATGCCTAACTTATCAGCGAGAGCTTTGACCGCTAGTCCTTTTTGTGCATTGATGTGGTTGATTTCGATGTTGTATTCACCACTTGACGTGATAATCACTTCGAGATTTTCTTCCGCCACTTTTTTGCGAAACGGAGCAAAAGAGACATTTCCGTCATGCGACATAACGAAAAATTTTAGCACCTCAATGTCTTTTTGTAGAACAATTTCACGCAGATTTTTTACATATTGAATATGGAAAAACTGCATTGCCGTGCTAGACATTGCCACTGCTTGCTTAAATGTCAAATGTGGCAAGCTCTCAGCAATATTTTGTGCGAAAAACTCAATCCGCTGTGCATGATTTTCCGAAAAAATCCCTTTATTTGTACCAAGTTCGGCATACAGCCCAAATTCTTCAAGTAAGTCTATTAATTGTAAGACAATCTCTTTGTCAAGTGCAACCGTGCGAATACTGTTGCCGTCTTTGTCAAAAATTGCCGCACCATTCACTCCGATAACAGAACATTCAATGCCCGCATTTTTTAGCGGAATTTCTGCCTCTTGGTAATTTCTTCCTGTCGCTACGACAAAGGTAATGCCACTTTCTTGAGCTTTTTTAATCGCCTTGGCAGTAAAATCTGAAATATCAATATGTCCCGTCACAAGAGTCCCGTCCATATCGCTTGCTATAAGTTTAATCATTTGTTTGGCTCCTTGCTTATTTTTTTGTCTAGCTACGAGGGGCTGAAGTCTGGCAACTGTTCACAATGTCGCTCGCAACTGACGTTGCGAGTAAATAAACGACAGTGTTCACTGTTGCAGACTTCAAACCGCCCCTCTCCGCTTTTCTTTTTACTAGAGATACCCTTTAAATTTTTCCTCATACTTTTTGGCAATTTGTTTGTCACGGAAGGCGATGAATAATGTATCTGCACCTGCAATTGTGCCAACAATTTCCTCGTTTTTTGCCTCGTCAAAAATATTGGCAAGAATATCCGCTTTTCCAAGTGTCGTGTGGATAACCAACAAAAAATCCACACGGTCAATTTTACTCGCACTGCGTCTGATTTCTTCTTCGGCTAAGATTTCATGCGTATCACGTGGTGGCACATAGGCAAATTTGCCAGGTGACGTGCGAATTTTGTTTAAATTTAACTCTTGAATATCTCGAGAAAGTGTTGCTTGCGTTGTTTGAAAGTTATTTTTGCTTAGCTGTTTCAATAATTCTTCTTGGGTGGAAATCGTCATCTCTTGAATTAACGAAAGAATTTTTTCCTGCCGTTCTTGTTTTCTTTTCATATCTTCTCCTTATAGTATAGAACATTTTCTCTTAAATTTCCCATATTTTTTATCAACTCAAATCTGTAAGGGTTTTCTATTAAACCTAGCATTTTCCAAAAGAGAAATGAAAATAGATGAGCTGATAAAAATATTATACTAAAAATTTCAATAAAAATGGGCAATTTCTTCTATTTTTTGGTATGATAGGAGGAGAGAAAAATCTTGTTTTTTGTTGGAGATGTTTTAGACTATTTAGGTGCACTTAAAACAAGAAAACAAAAAGAGATGTGTGAAGGGGAAACTCTCACTTATATCAGAGAAAAAATGAAATAAAGGAGTAGAACGATGAGTGAAAAACAACTTGTTGCACAAGCAATAGCAAAAGCACTTGACGGTGAATTAAGTGCTGAGGAGATTTTGAATTTGCTAGAAAATCCAAAATCAAAAGAGCATGGAGATGTAGCGTTTCCGACGTTCTCGCTTGCGAAAAAATTCCGTAAAGCACCACAAATGATTGCAGCAGAACTAGAAGAAAAATTGGAAAAGGACGCTTTTGAAAATGTAGAAGTTGCAGGAGCTTACCTTAATTTCTTCTTAGACAAGCAAAAAGTAAGCAGTGCGACACTTTCAGAAATTATCACGCTTGGCGAAAAATATGGTCAGCATGAAATTGGGCAAAATCGCAAAGTGCCGATTGATTTATCTAGCCCAAATATTGCCAAACCATTCAGCATGGGGCATTTGCGTTCAACGATGATTGGAAATTCTTTAGCGAAAATTTACGAAAAAATTGGTTTTGTTCCAGTGAAAATCAATCACCTTGGTGACTGGGGAAAACAGTTTGGTATGTTGATGACGGCATATAAAAAATGGGGGGATAAAGAAACAGTCGAAAAAAATCCTATCCAAGAACTTTTGAAATTGTATGTGCGTGTCAATGCTGAAGCTAAACAAGATGAAGAAATTGACGCACAAGGTCGTGCATGGTTTAAGAGATTAGAGGACGGAGACCCTGAGGCTCAAGAACTTTGGAGCTGGTTTAGAGAAGAAAGTTTGGTAGAGTTTAACCGTATTTACAATAAATTAGGTGTAGAATTTGACTCGCTAAATGGTGAAGCATTTTACAATGATAAAATGGACGAAATCGTTGAGATTTTAGAGGAGAAAAATCTGCTCAAAGAATCAAAAGGTGCATTGCTTGTTGATTTAGAAAAATATGATTTACCGCCTGCATTGATTAAGAAAACAGACGGTGCAACGCTTTATATTACGAGAGATTTGGCAGCTGCTCTTTACCGTAAACGCACGTATGATTTTTACAAAGTATTGTACGCAGTAGGAAATGAGCAAAGCAATCACTTCAAGCAATTAAAAGCCGTTCTTGCGGAAATGGACTTTGATTGGGCAAAAGATATTATTCACGTGCCATTTGGGTTGATTACACTTGGAGGAAAAAAACTTTCTACACGTGAAGGGAAAGTCGTTCTTCTTGAGGAAGTGCTTGATGAGGCAGATGCTCTTGCATTAAGTCAAATTGAGGCGAAAAATCCAGAGCTTGCCAATAAAGAGAAAATCGCACATCAAGTGGGAACAGGAGCAGTTATTTTCCATGATTTGAAAAATGACCGCTTGAATAGCTTTGACTTTGACCTTGATGAAGTCGTGCGTTTTGAAGGAGAAACAGGACCTTACGTGCAATACACACGTGCAAGAAGTATGAGCATTTTGAGAAAAGCCAACTTTACGCTAGACGTGAATGTGCAATATTCTTTGAATGATAAAGATTCTTGGGAGGTTGTGAAATTATTGAAACAATTCCCAGAAATCGTGGTGCGTGCAGCGGAGAAATACGAGCCTTCTGTTATTGCGAAACATTCGATTCAAATCGCTCAAGCATTCAACAAATACTATGCACAAGTGCGTATTTTAGACGAAAACGAAGAACTTCCAAACCGCCTAGCACTCGTTCACTCAGTAGCAGTCGTGTTAAAAGAAAGTCTCAGACTTCTAGGCGTAGAAGCACCAGACGAAATGTAAAAAAGAAAAGCAAAGAGGGGCGTTTTGAAGTCTGCAACAGCGAACACTGTCGTTTATTTACTTGAAACGAAGTTTCAAGCGACATTGTGAGCAGTTGCCAGACTTCAGCCCCTCGTAGCTAGACCAAGAAAAGCAAAGAGGGGCGATTTGAAGTCTGCAACAGTGAACACTGTCGTTTATTTACTCGCAACGCTAGTTGCGAGCGACATTGCGAACAGTTGCCAGACTTCAGCCCCTCGTAGCTAGACCAAGAAAAGCGAGAGGGGCGTTAAGGAGGTTGTCGCAGTGAGCCACGTCGTTTATTTACTCGCAACCCAAGTTGCGAGCGACGTTGTGAACAGCGACCAACCTCCTGCCCCTCGTAGCTAGACACAGAAAAGCGAAGAGGGGCGATTTGAAGTCTGCAACAGTGAACACTGTCGTTTATTTACTCGCAACGTTAGTTGCGAGCGACATTGTGAACAGTTGCCAGACTTCAGCCCCTCGCAGCTAGACACAGAAAAGCGGAGAGGAGCGGTCTGAAACTTGTCGCAGTGAGCCACAGCATTTACTTGCTGGAAACTTCAGTTTCCAGTGCTGTTGTGAACAGCGACCAAGTTTCAGCTCCTCGTAGCTAGACACAGAAAAGCGAAGAGGGGCGATTTGAAGTCTGCAACAGTGAACCATGTCGTTTATTTACTCGCAACGTTAGTTGCGAGCGACATTGTGAACAGTTGCCAGACTTCAGCTCCTCGTAGCTAGAACAAAAAAAGGGGGTTATCCTCCTTTTTCTTATGGGTACCCATAAGCTATCTCTAAACAGGAGGAAATAATGGAATTTCAAATTCAACTGCCCGATACGTTTCAAACAATGGATATTCGTACTCTGCTTGAGCGTGAGTGGTTAGTGCCACGCAAAACACGTCATTTTCTGCGTATTCGCAAAGGTGTTTTGGTAAATGGTGACGTAAAAATGTTTCATGAAGAAGTGAAATCAGCCGATATTGTTACGCTAAAACTAGAAAAGAGCGATTATCCTAAGGTAAGTGTGCTTTGCGGAAATCAACGATTTGTTGAAGTATTGTATGAAGATGAGCATATTTTGGTTGTAAATAAACCTTTTGGCATGAAAACTCACCCCAATCAACCGAATGAAACCAATACATTACTCAATCATGTGGCAGATTATCTTGCCAAAGACAATCAAGTGCCTTATGTGGTACATCGTTTGGATAAAGAAACAAGTGGTGCGATTCTTTTTGCGAAAAATCCATTTATCCTCCCCATACTCAGCAGAATGTTGGAGAAAAAGGAACTTCACCGTGTTTATCAAGCGATAGCAAGCGGAATTATTCACAAAAATGAATTTACCATTGACAAAAAAATCGGGCGAGATAGGCATGATAGGCGAAAACGAGTGATTGATGAACGTGGTGGAAAACGTGCAATTACGCACGTTCGACTGGTAGAAGTCGATAAACAAACGAACACAAGCAAACTAGAGTTAATTTTAGATACAGGTCGGACACACCAAATTCGTGTGCATTTACAGAGTATTCACCATGCGATTATTGGCGACCCACTTTATGCTGAAAAATTTACAAGTCGTCGCCTCATGTTGCACGCAAGAGAATTGTCGTTCATTCATCCATTTACGAAAGAACAATTGATTATTCAAACAAACGATACACTTTTTTAAGATTGTTTGAAATTCTCCACTCAACACCTCGTTGATTTTGGGCGATTTGGTATAATGGAGCAGTAACCATTAGCTTTTATAAAAGAGGAATGTGAGGGAATTATGGAGAAAAAGGCGAAACAAGAGGAGAGTATAAGGCAAAGTCCTTTTAAACGAAAATGGCGACAATTTCGCACGTGGCAAAAAGCCTATTGGAAAAAATATCAAGTGACCAAATTGATTATTTTAACGATTTTAACAACGTTGCTTGTCTTTACAAGTTATTTGTTTTATCTTGCGAAAACGACCAATATCAAAGTTTTGGAAAGTTCGTTGAAAACGACTACGACAATTTTTGATGAAAAAAATGAGGCAGCAGGAGCATTATATGGTCAAAAAGGGACGTATGTTGAATTGAGTGAGATAAGTCCACTCGTGCAAAAAGCTTTGATTGCCACAGAAGATCGTTCGTTTTGGACGAATCACGGGATTGATCCGAAAGGAATGGGGCGAGCGGTTTTTAGAAAGATTACGAGTTTTGGGAGTAATGCAGGTGGCGGTGGCTCAACGATTACCCAACAGCTTGCGAAAAACGCTTATCTCTCCGTTGAACAAACGATGAACCGAAAAGCACGTGAATTTTTCCTTGCTCTTGAGATTAACAAGCAATATTCTAAAAAAGAAATTTTAACCATGTATCTCAATCAGTCCTATTTTGGAAATGGTGTTTGGGGGATACAAGATGCGAGTTTGAAATATTTTGGTGTAGAGGCGAAAAATTTGACATTGGAGCAGGCGGCAACGCTTGTCGGAATGTTAAAAGGTCCAGAAATTTATAATCCGCTAAATTCAAACGAATATGCTAACAATCGAAAAAACACCGTTTTACAAAATATGGTAGATGTGGGCGATCTTTCACAAGCAGAGGCAGACAAAGCGGCAAGTATTGATATTGCCACAGAAGTACATGACGGTTATCATTTGAAAAAGGAAAGTTATAAATACCCTTCTTTTTATGATGCAGTAATCGAAGAATTAGAAAATAAGTATGGCTTGAAAGAAAAGGATATTTTGAATAACGGGTATGAAATTTATACTACATTAAATCAAGATTATCAAGGGGCGATGCAAAGTACGTTTGCAGAGGATTCGTTTTTCCCGCAATCTGAAATAGACGGAGAGTACGCTCAAGGGGCGAGCATTGCCATAGACCCTGCAACAGGCGGAGTGCAAGCTCTTGTCGGTCAGCGTGGAAAAGTAGAAGAACACGTCTTTAGAGGGTTTAACCGTGCAACGCAAATGAAGCGAAGTCCAGCATCAACGATTAAGCCAATTGTTGTCTACACACCTGCTTTAGAGGACGGCTGGAAATTTGATTCCATGCTTGAGGATAAGCCGCAAGATTATTACAAAGTCGCACAAAATTATTCACGTGAATACTCTGGTGAAGTGCCAATGTATGAGGCTTTAGCGGATTCGCTCAATTTGCCAGCAGTTTATCTTCTCCATAAAATTGGAATAGATAGAGGCTATGAAGAGGGCATAAAGTTTGGTTTGCCACTTGAGCAAAAAGACAAATATTGGGGACTTGCACTAGGTGGTTTACGAAAAGGTGTTACCCCTATGCAAATGACGCAAGCCTACTCTGTTTTTGGGAATGCAGGCACACAAATTGAAACACATCTTGTTCGCAAAGTGCTAGATTCTTCAGGAAAAGTAATTGTTGACGTGGAACCTGAAAGAAAACAAATCACAAGTTCTGGCGTGGCTAGTCGAATGACGAGCATGATGCTAGGCACATTTTCTAATGGAACAGGGGTCAATGCCAATCCAGCAGGTTATATTATGGCTGGAAAGACAGGAACGACCGAAACAAGTTTTGATGCAAGTAAAACGAATGACCAGTGGGTGATTGGTTATACGCCAGACGTGGTGATTACTACATGGTTAGGGTTTGATAATCCGTCACAGGAAAAAGGGCATTATTTGGACGGTAGCAGTACCGAGCAAGCGAGTGTGATTTTTCAAAACGAGGCAAGCCAAATCATGCCATTAGTTTCTGGGAAAAAATTTAGCGATCTCTATCCTAATATCGAAAATGCTTACGCAATGGCAGGACGAGATACAGGAGACAACGAAGAAACAGGAAGTTTCACTCCAGAGGCAGATGATTTACGCAAAAAAGCAGAAGATGCACTTGATGATGCCGTTGATAAAGCAAAAGACATCTGGAAAAGCATAACCGATTGGTTTAAATAGCATTTTTCGGTATAATGGGAAAAGGAATAAAAATTATAGGTACCCCATAAATAATGAATAGGAGAACAACAAATGATTAACATTTACGACACAGCCAACCAAATGGAGCGTGAACTTCGTGAAACGGAACAATACAAAGCAGTGCTTGAGGCAAAAGGAAAAGTAGAGAATGACTCAACAGCAAAAGCGTTGTATGAAGAATACAAAACAATTCAACAAGAAATGCACGCAAAAATGATGTCGGGTGAGATGCCAACAGAAGATGACCAAAAGAAAATGCAAGAGTTTAGCGAGAAAATTGATGCAAACGAATCAGTTGTTGAGCTATTAAAAGCACAACAAGCTCTTGGTATGTTAGCAGATGAAATTCAACGCATTGTCTTTGGAAATTTAAACGAAGTATTTTAGAGTTAGCCTTAAATGACAGTATAGGTTGGGATAATACTTGCCACTCTCTCAATAGAGAGGAGTGACTAGAGTGTTGCCTGACCTTTTTCCGTAAGATTGGGGGAAATGATATGACACAGCCCTTGGCATATCGTATGCGACCACGCACGATTGACGAAGTCATTGGACAAGCTCATCTTGTGGGGGAAGGGAAGATTATTCGCCGTATGGTGCAGGCAAAAATGCTCTCCAGCATGATTTTATATGGCCCACCGGGAACGGGGAAAACTTCGATTGCCTCAGCGATTGCAGGAAGTACGAAGTATGCGTTTCGTATGTTAAACGCTGCTGTTGACTCCAAAAAAGATTTGCAAATTGTAGCTGAGGAGGCACGCATGAGCGGTACGGTGATTTTGCTCCTTGATGAAATTCATCGACTTGACAAAACAAAACAAGATTTTCTTCTTCCGCATTTAGAAAGTGGGCGAATTGTGATGATTGGGGCGACAACGGAAAACCCTTATATCACGATCAACCCCGCAATACGCAGTCGAACGCAAATATTTGAAGTAAAACCGTTGAGCGAAGAAGAAATTACGCACTCCTTACTTTTAGCTTTGAAAGATACTGAGCGTGGACTTGGTGAGTATAAAGTGGAAATTGAAGAAAATGCTCTTTTGCATTTATCACGTGCGACAAATGGCGATTTACGTGCTGCCTTAAATGGTTTGGAGCTTGCAGTAAAATCCACCTGTGAAAACGAGAAAGGTGTGATTTCTTTGACACTAGAAGTAGTCGAAGAAAGTGTACAGAGAAAAGCTCTCACGCATGACAAAGATGGTGATGCACATTATGATGTGATTTCAGCCCTTCAAAAATCGATTCGTGGAAGTGATGTCAATGCGGCACTCCACTATGCCGCTCGCTTAATCGAGGCGGGGGATTTGCCAATTCTTTCACGAAGATTGCTCGTGATTGCGTTTGAAGATATAGGTTTAGCCAATCCAAGTGCTGCTCAGCATACTGTTGCTGCCATTCAAGCAGCTGAAAAACTAGGATTTCCAGAGGCGAGGATTCCACTTGCCAATGCGATTGTCAACTTAGCTTTATCGCCAAAATCAAACTCAGCCTATACAGCAATAGATGCTGCTCTTTCAGATATTCGCCGTGGAAATGCAGGAGAAGTGCCAGACCATTTGCGAGACGCTCACTACAAAGGAGCGAAAAGTCTTGGGCGAGGCATCAATTACCAATATCCACACGATTTCCCAAATGAATGGGTCAACCAGCAATATTTGCCAGACAAACTAAAAACTCGTATCTACTACGAACCAAAAACAAGCGGGAAATATGAAACAGCTTTGAAACAAAGAGATGAGCAAATAAAACATTGGAAAGAAGGAGCAAGAGAATAGTGCTTTTTTGAAAAGAAACACCCCCTAGCATTCCACAACGCTAGGGGGATTTTTATTGCACACTCTCTAATTCTTTTTTCGCTGTTGCCATCATCAAACGAATACGATTTAGCTGATTGACAAGGGAAACGCCGGGGTCATAGTCAATCGCTGCGATATTTGCTTTTGGATATTGATGTCGTAGTTCTTTTACCACACCTTTTCCAACGACATGGTTTGGTAGGCAACCAAAAGGCTGCATACAAACGATATTGTTGACGTCTTCCTTGAGCAATTCAATCATCTCGCCCGTCAAGAACCAGCCCTCGCCTGTATGATTGCCAATTGAGAGAATTTGCTCTGCCCCCTCAGCAATTTCATAAATTGACTTAATCCCCTCAAAACGCTCACTTTTCACAAGAGCCTTGTGCATTGGTTTTTCAATGACTTCAATTAACTTAATCGCAATTTCTCCAAATTGTTTGGCACGTTTGCTCATGCCAAGCTCTTTGTACCGCCAAATTTGATTGTAGAACGAGTAATTTAAAAATCCAATAATATCAGGCACGACCACTTCAGCACCCTCAGATTCAAGAAGTCTGACAATGTCATTATTGGCAGTTGGTGAATATTTTACAAGGATTTCACCAACGACACCTACTCTTGCTTTTTTCTCATCAGTCAAAGGAATGGTATCAAAATCTTTGATGATCTTCTTCATATTGCGATTGAATTGTGTAAACGAGCCATTGCGAACATTGCGTTGTACTTTTTTCAGCCATTCTTGGTGCAATGCGTCAACCGAACCTGTTTTTACTTCATAAGGACGTGTGCGATATACTACTCGCTCAAATAAATCGCCATAAAGGAAGGAGACAACGATTCTTTTGAGTAGCGGAAGTGTCCATTTAAATCCGGGAGTTTCTTCTGTCCCTTTATTTCCTAGTGAAAGCGAAACGACAGGAACATGAGCAAAACCAGCGTCTGATAGAGCTTTGCGAAGAAGTGGAATATAATTAGTCGCTCGACACCCACCACCAGTTTGTGTCATCATGACCGATACGTTATTCAAATCATATTTTCCGCTCTCAAGTGCCTCGATTAATTGCCCGATGGAGATAATTGCTGGATAGCAAGCGTCATTATTGACATATTTCAACCCGACATTGACCGCCTCTTTGTCCTCGGAGGGTAAAACGACCACATCATAGCCACTTGCATGAAATGCCTCGTCCAGCAAACCTTCTTGGTGAATAGGGGAAAGCATTGGCATAAGCAAAGTGTGATTTTTTCTCATTTCTTTTGTGAAAATCACTTGCTCTGGTGTGTCAAATTGTTTGAAAGGTGTAAAATTCAGTTTTGCACGTTCACCTACCGCCGCTTTCAAGCTACGCAAGCGAATACGAATAGCACCGAGGTTACTTCCTTCGTCAATTTTCAAAACGGTGTAAAGTTTGCCGTATTGCCCCATGATTTCTTCGACTTGGTCAGTGGTTACCGCATCAAGCCCGCAACCAAAGGAGTTTAGTTGCACGAGTTCTAAATTCCGTGATTTTGCCACCACACGAGCAGCAGCATAAAGCCTTGAGTGATACACCCATTGATTCACTACACGCAAATTATCGACTTCAGCAAGATGAGCCACAGCATCTTCCGTCAAAACATGGAAACCTTCTTGTGTAATTACATCTGCAATTCCGTGGTTAATCTCAGGGTCAAGATGATAAGGGCGACCAGAAAGCACCACCGCTTTTTCCCCACGAAGATTCAATCGCAAAAGCAAATCTTCCCCTTGATTACGAATATCCTGCTTGAAATTTTCAAGCTCTTGATACCCTTTTCTCAAGGCAAGGGAAATTTCTTCTGCCGAAATCTCTAATGCTTGAAATTCCTTAGCTAAAGCATTTGCCACGGATTGCTCATTGGCAAGGTTTAAAAACGGACAATGATAGTCCACTTTTCCTTGACGAATGTCATCCATATTGTTTCGCAAAACTTCAGGGTAACTTTGCACAATCGGGCAATTGTAATGATTGTCCGCATTTTTGCTTTCTTCACGCTCAAAAATAACACCGGGATAGAAAATTCTCTCCACTCCGTCATTGATTAAAGACTGCACATGACCATGAGCGATTTTCGCAGGATAACACGCTGTATCACTTGGGATTGTGTCAATTCCGATTTCATAAAGCTCTTTATTACTTCTCGGCGAAAGTTGCACACGAAATCCAAGTTCGGTGAAAAATGTGTACCAAAGAGGATAATTTTCATACATATTCAGCACACGAGGAATCCCAATCACACCACGTGTAGCTTTTCGTTTGTTGAGCGGGCGATATTGGAAGAGACGTTTGTATTTATAATCAACGAGATTTACTTTTTTCTCTGCCGTATCAATTTTTAACTTCATTGCTTTTTCAGCACCACGTTCACATCTATTCCCTGTCACAAATCGTCTGCCGTCAGAGAACACTGTCATTGTAAGCATACAATTATTTTCACAAAGCCCACAGTGCATAAATTCTTTTTCACTCGTAAACTCATCAAGTTCTTCAGCCGAAAGAATGGTTGAATTTTGTCCAATTTCCGTATTTTCAAGAGCGATAAGTGCCGCACCAAAAGCTCCCATAAGCCCTGCAATAGACGGACGAACCACTTCTCTGCCTGTAATCGTCTCAAACGCACGCAAAACAGCCTCATTGTAAAAAGTTCCGCCTTGCACTACGATTTTTTCACCCAAATCTTCAGGTTTTCTGATTTTGATTACTTTGTAAATCGCATTTTTGATAACAGAATAAGAAAGACCCGCTGAAATGTCTCCAACGCTTGCTCCCTCTTTTTGCACTTGTTTCACTTTTGAGTTCATAAATACTGTACAACGTGAACCTAAGTCCACTGGATTGCGTGAAGAAAGAGCCTCTTTTGCAAAATTTTCCACACCAAAGTGAAGAGATTTTGCAAATGCCTCAATAAATGAACCACAGCCAGAAGAACAAGCCTCATTTAGCTGAATACTTGATAATGCCCCGTTTTTGATTGTCATAGCTTTCATATCTTGTCCGCCAATATCAAGGATAAAATCCACACCTTCACGGAAAAAGTTTGCCGCTTTGTAATGAGCCATTGTTTCCACTTCGCCCAAATCTACCTTGAGAGCATTTTGAATCAAATGCTCTCCGTAACCTGTCACGCAAGCATTTGCAATATAGGCATTTTCTGGAAGTTTTGCATACAAATTTTTCAAAACGTCAATTACATTTTCAAGTGGTTGCCCGTTATTGTTTCCGTAGTATTCAAACAGTAGCTCGCCATTTTCGTTGATAAGTGTAACTTTTGTAGTAGTAGAACCTGCATCAATTCCTAAAAAGCTCGCACCTTTGTGCGTTTCTAGCTCTGCACGCAACACGTCTGCTTTTTTATGACGTTTAGCAAATTCGTGATATTCTTCCTCGCTTGAAAAAAGTGGTGGAAGTGTATCTGTTGGAATTAACGTATCCTTTGCATTTTCTTCTAAGCGAAGAAGTAACTCGTCTAAAGTTGCACTGTTTTCCTCCTCAGAAAAAAGTGCCGCCCCAGTTGCTACAAATAATTGTGGGTTTTCTGGAAAAATCACATTTTCATCTTGAATATCAAGTGTTTCGATAAATCTCTTTCTCAGCTCGCTCATGAAAAACAAGGGGCCACCTAAAAAAGCGATATTTCCTTTGATTTTTCGACCGCTGGCAAGTCCTGCAATTGTTTGGTTGACAACTGCTTGGAAAATACTTGCCGCAATATCCTCACGTGCCGCCCCTTCATTAATCAAAGGCTGAACGTCTGTTTTGGCAAATACCCCACAGCGTGAGGCAATAGGATAAATTGTTTGATAACTTTTGGCTAATTCATTGACTCCGTTGGCATCTGTTTTTAAAAGTACAGCCATTTGGTCAATAAAAGCCCCAGTTCCGCCTGCACAACTACCATTCATGCGTTGCTCTAACGCACCGTCAAAAAAGGTAATCTTCGCATCTTCGCCACCAAGTTCAATAGCGACATCTGTTTCTGGAATGATTTCTTCAACCGTTTTCGTACAAGCAATTACTTCTTGAACAAACGGAATATCTAGCACTTCGGCAAGCCCCATGCCACCACTTCCAGTAATGGTCATGCTAATAGGCACTTTATTGCCAAGAAAATCACTTGCCTCTTTTAAAACTTTCATTGTTGCTTTTTTTACATCGGAAAAATGTCGCTCATATCTTGAAAAAATGGAGTGATTTTCATTGTTTAGAACGACTAATTTTACGGTGGTAGAGCCTACATCAATTCCTGCTCGTTTCATATTCTACCCCTTATCTTTTGTTGAAAAACCAACAAAGTGTTTAATATAATCCATAGTGTTAGTTTAGACCTATTTTTCTATCTTGACAATAAGCAAAAAAAGAAAAACTGTCTGATAACCGACAAAAAACTAAGAATTGTTGTATAATAATAGAAGTATTTTTAAGGAGGGAGCAAAACGTGGATTTAAGAGTGAAAAAAACACAAAAGGCAATTTTTGAGGCATTTATTAAATTAAGTGGTGAAAAAGGGGTAGAATCTGTAACAGTGCAAGATATTTCTAAAGAAGCAATGATTAATAGGGCGACTTTTTACGCACATTACAAGGACAAGGAAGACTTATACAATCAGATTTTAGACAGTCTGGTGACCTCGTTTACTTCGGTGATTGATGAAGAAAAAGTGATTGTTAAAAATCGTTTGCAGGTGAAAAAAATAGAGTTAATTTTGTCTATTTTCTACAAAGAAGTGCGAAGTACACTTTCTTCCGCCTATGCTTTATTTGAGGGAAGTAGCCAAGAAATTTTACGACAGAAATTTGCAGCGGTGTTGCAGAAAAAGTATGAAACAATTTTCAAAGTGCTTAGAATTACAGAAAATAAAATCGAAGTACCAGTTGATTTTATTATTGAATACATGACGGGAATTTTCATTTCTACTTTGCACTGGTGGATGAAAACAGATAGTGAAATGACCCCGCAACAAATGGCACAACTTGTAGTCAAACTCATTGGTAACGGTCATTTGACGGTGTTGGGCATTGAAGTGGAAAGATGAGGAAAAATTTTCACTTGTCAAATCGCTTTCATCTGGTAAAATTGAACTAGACCAATTTGTCTGAAAAAATTTGAGGAGAGAAGAAATGAGCAAAGCACAACCCGTATATATTCGGATACATGATGAAATCAAGAAAAAAATTGAAACAGGGGAATTAAAAGTAGGCGACAAGTTGCCAAGCGAGCGAGAACTTTCCGTAGAATTTGGCGTAAGTCGCATGACGCTTAGACAAGCGATTCAAACGTTAGCTGATGAAGGAATTTTAGACAGAAGACTAGGAAGTGGCACGTATGTTTCGAGTCAGAAAGTACGTGAAAAAATGAGCGGAACAACTTCTTTTACTGAAATCATCGAAGGGCAAGGAAAAGTACCGTCAAGCAAGACGTTAACCTATTTTTTCGTCGCTCCTTCCATTAGTGAGCGTGAAAAATTGCAACTAAGTGAGGATGACAAAGTATTGCGAATGGAGCGGATTCGTTATGCAGACAATATCCCAATTTGCTATGAAGTAGCAACTATTCCTGCAAATTTGGTAGAAAATTTTTCTAAAAATGAAGTGACTCAACATTTCTACCACACGCTCGAAAAAAATGGCTACGTTATTGGAAATTCCGAACAAACAATCTCTGCCAGCCTCGCAACAGAGCGAGTAAGCGAATATCTTTCCATGAAACGCGGTCAAGCAATCCTAAAACTTCGCCAATTAACTTTTTTAGAAAACAAACAACCTTTTGAATACGTGCGTTCACAGTATGTTGGCAATCGGTTTGAGTTTTTTTTGGAGAAGTAGGGGGATAACAGAAAAACGCAGGATTATTGAAATCAAGCGTTTTTTTTTAGGTGTAATTTTATTTGGTAGATATAAAAATTCTATATAACGTAATATATTTTCTCAAAAATGATGATTTTGAAATTTAAAATCATAAAAGTAATAAAAAAATCACGATACATATAATAAAGTCAAAAAACAATTAAATCTAATGAAAACTTGAATTTTATTTAGTGTTACTATAAAATGGTAAATGAAACAACCAAAATAACCAAACCCCTGTAGCAACTTTACTTATAAGGAAATGAAAATCGTAATATTTTTAAGGCTGTCCTTAAATAAAACGTTTAGACTGTTAATGGATATTTGTTGATAAGTTTATTTTGATAAACGGTTACTGATAACGTTAACAAAAAATTTGTTTTTCCTTTGTAAAACGTTGTTGTATCGTAGGGTGAGTGTTAAATTGGCTCTTTCAAATTTTAGTTACAAAATAATGGGAGAATAGCAAAAAAATCAATCGGAGGCGAAAAAATGAAGAAAACAATCAAAAAACAGATTGCAAAAATGTTAGCGATTTTTATTGCTCTAACTGCATTGCTGTCAGGACTGGGAACTTTAAACGTACAAGCGACAACTATGCCAGCAATTTCTACACCAGATGTACAGTATAGAACACATGTTCAAAATGTAGGGTGGCAGAGTTATAGGAAGAACGGGGAGACGAGTGGGACAAGTGGTCGTAGCTTACGTCTTGAGGGAATTGACATTCGTGTGAATGGCAGGAGTGGAGGAATTGAATATCAAACACACGTACAAAATGTAGGGTGGCAAGATTGGAAGAAAAACGGTCAAATGAGTGGAACAAGCGGAAAATCACTTCGTTTAGAGGGGATAAAAATTCGCTTAACTGGAGAAATTGCAAAATACTATGATGTCTATTATCGTACACACGTTCAAAGCATTGGCTGGCAAGATTGGAAGGTTAATGGCGGAATGAGTGGAACGAGCGGGCGTAGTTTGCGTTTAGAAGCGATTCAAATAAAATTAGAACCTAAACCAGCATCCTCCTCGGCTGATCTCATTACCTATTCTACTCATATTCAAAATTATGGATGGCAACAAACGGCTGGTGAAGGAGAAGTAAGTGGTTCGTGGGGGAAATCTTTACGCCTTGAAGGAATCAAAATCAATGTTGCAGATTCTTTGAAAAGCCAAGTCGAATATACTACGCATGTGCAAAATATTGGATGGCAAAATTATGTAACCAACGGGCAAGTATCTGGAACGCAAGGGAAAGGTTTACGTCTTGAAGGAATTAAGATTCGTTGGAAAAAAGGAGCACCTGCTGCAAAAGATTATGATATTGTTTATAGTACACATATCGAAGGTATTGGTTGGCAAAATTGGGTGAAAAATGATGCGTTAAGTGGAACGACAGGGCAAGGAAAACGACTAGAGGCGATTCAAATTAAGCTAGTAAAAAGAATCGCTGTGACAGGCGTGATTGCTACCATTGATAAATCAATTCTACACACTGGAGAAGTTGCTCAAGTAACAACAAAAGTGATACCGCTTGAAGCAACGAATAAAGCGGTCACTTACTCATCTGATAACACAAAAGTAGCGATAATTGATGGAAATGGAAAAGTAACTGCAAAAGGTGTTGGAGATGCTATTATAACTGTGAAAACAGTCGATGGCGGGAAAACAGCAAGTCTAAGAGTTACAGTGAAACCTGTTTCTGTAACTGGAGTTACAGTAAAAATAGACAAGTCCAGAATAAGAGTAGGAGAAGTAGCTCAATTAACTCCAACGGTACTCCCAAACAATGCAACAAATAAAGCTGTAACCTATTCGTCTAGTAATACAAATGTTGCCGTAGTTGATAGCAAAGGAAAAGTAACGCCAAAATCTGCAGGAGAAGTTAATTTGACTGTGAAAACGGCAGATGGAGGAAAAACTGCAGTTGTGAAATTGACTGTTGCAGCGTATCGTACGTACAATGAATCTGTTAGTGAATTGTATAATAAGCACAAGATTATTTTTAAGGCTGACGATGCTTCGAAAGTGAATCCAAATCTTTTAAGTAATAATGTAGATGCAGTGAATAAATTTTATAGTGAAAATCCACAATTTAAAAAATTAGATGTTACGAAATTGGATGAGGTAAGAGTAACGAAACTTCCTTATGGTGTAGCTGGACAAGTTACTACACAATATTATGTTAGTAATCATAAAATTGTTTCAATGAAAATGGAATTGAGTTCTGATTACTACAATACTGCGGTTGGTAATGAGGGAGATGAATGGGAATTTGGTATCAATCATGTGTTCGTTCACGAATATGGTCATGTAAATCAACGTCTAATGGAAGACAAAATTCGTCAAGGTGGAGTCGACTTTAGAATGTTGAAACAGGTTTTAAATAATAAAGCAAATGCTAAAATTACAGATGCAAAAAGTATGGTTGATTGGTGGAGTAAAAACATCAATTTGATTGCTCAAAATATTACTCCATATGGAGCTAACCTTAGTTATGGTACGGACTCTAATGGATCAATCAAAGAGGCATACCCAACAGAACCTTTTGCAGAATTATTTGCGGAGAGTTTTACTCAAAATAATCCAAGAGTTTGGTCAAAAGAATTTAAGCGCCTGCTGACAGCTTACATGACAGAAATTTCTCGTTCAAACAACTTGGAAAGAGAAGAAAATCCTGCAGATGATGAAATCGTGACTGAAGTATGGCAAATTAAAGAATAAAAAAATAGCTATTCTACCATTATTTAAAGAAAAACTCGAAAAAATCAATTTATGAATTTACAAAGAAGGGTACCTCTAAAAACTCCGTTTGAGTCAAAACTAGCAATTTTGGGTAAGTATGAGTTTTTAGAGGTGCCCAGATAGAATTAGGGAAGAAAACCGTGAATAAACCCAAAAAAACAGCACCCAAAAAGTGCTGTTTTTCATCATCAAATTATTTCTTAGTAGACGAGCTAGAAGAGCTTGTGCCAGTAAATTGGTCTAAGACTGTCTTGAATGCGTCGTCTTCGATTTTTACGTTTGCTGCTTTTAATTCATCACCGATAACTTTTGTCGTGAATGTTTGGTCAGCAAGTTTAGTATCTTCGGCAATTTTCTTCACTTCTTTTTCGTATTTCGTCATATCATTGCCTTTGTCAACGTTTTTCTCCATTTTCACAATGTAGTATTGTGTTTGGTAAGTAGATGGATTTGTGACATTGATAACATCAGATACTTGACCGTCTTTCAGTTTGAAAGCTGCTGTTTTTACTTCGTCTGGAACAGTTGTAGAAGAAGAATCGAATTTGATTTTTCCACCGTCTGCTTTAGTTGTTTCATCAGAAGATTTTTCTTTTGCAAGTTTTGCAAAGTCAGCACCAGCTTTTTTCGCTTCTTCACCAACAGTTTTTGCTTCATCTTCGCTTGCAAGTACAATGATAGATGCTTGAACTTCAGGGTGGAATGCTTCCCACGCTTTTTTCAAATCATCTTTTGAAAGTTTGATATGAGCTTTCAATCCAGCATTTAATGCAAGGTCGCTCTTAATTCTTTCTTTATAGCTTGCTTCTGTAAGACCATTTTGTTGAAGTGTTGTTTTAAAACTGTCTCCATATTGCTTTTTCGTTTCATCAAACTTCTTGTCAATTTCAGACTGTTTAACATCTTTACCATATTTGTTTGTAAACACATCATAGATAATCATGCTACGCACAAGTTCTTGGTTGGTTGAATTTGTTTTTGCTTTATCGTAGAAATCCTCCACGGTAATGCTGCTACCTTTCATTGTTGCGATGTTTTTTGAACCACCACAAGCTGCTAGGGTTGTCAAAGTTAAAAGTGTTACCGCACTAAGTGCTAATTTTTTCTTCATGAAAATACGTCTTCCTTTCAGTAATCCTAATCAAAAAATTTTACATATTCTATCATACCACAAAAATAAAAAAAAGCTAAGCATATGCCAGTGATTATGAAGAATTTCAAAAAAATTAACCTTTTAAGTTTCAGATAAGCTAACTGTGCGATGGTTTTCAGAGGGAAATTTCTATACAAATGATTTTTTCCTCATATTTTTTTGATTAAAAAGTCATACCAAAGAACAAATGAAATTTTCACTTGTTTTTTGTTATAATAAAAAGTGCATAGCGAAAATTTATTAAGAGGATGGAATATATGGACGGCATTTTAGCATTGTGGAAACCACGAGGGGTGACCAGTCATGATTGTGTGTTTAAACTAAGAAAGATTTTGAAAACGAAAAAAATTGGGCATGGTGGGACACTTGACCCAGATGTTGACGGAATTTTGCCGATTTGCATTGGCAAAGGAACAAAAGTAATTGAATATATGGTAGATAGTGGAAAAGTATATGAGGGTGAAATTACCCTAGGTTTTTCGACGACAACGGAAGATAAAAGTGGCGAAGTGGTCAATAAAACACCTGTTTCACAAATGATTGCAACGGAAAAAATTGATACAGAGATGCAAAAATTTGTCGGAACGATTACGCAAATTCCTCCGATGTATTCTGCTGTAAAAGTAAATGGCAAGCGTTTGTACGAATACGCACGTGCAGGAATGGAAGTAGATCGCCCTATAAGAAAGGCGGAAATCTACTCGTTTGAACGCTTAAATGAGCCTGTTTTGAACAATGAAAATCAAACACTTGCATGGAAATTCCGTGTTCATTGTGGTAAAGGCACGTATGTACGAACTTTAGCTGTTGATTTAGGCGAAAAATTGGGATTTTCTGCACACATGAGCGATTTAACAAGAATACAAGCTGCAGGTTTGAGGCAAACGGACGCTCTGAGTCTTAGTGAAGTTGAGGAAAAAATGAACAATAACACAATAGCTGAATTTTTACAACCAATTGAAGTAGCAATCAAAGAATTTCCACGCATTGATTTGACGGAAGAATTATACAGCAAAGTGAAAAACGGAATGCCCTTATCAAAAGAAACACTCAATATCATAGAAACTGCCGATTTAGTTGCCTTATTTTACCGAGAAAAAGTGGTCAGTCTTTATCAGCCACATCCGAGTAAAGAAGGTATCTATAAACCAAGTAAAGTGCTAAGAAATCAGGAGGACGATTGATTATGAAAGAAATTTTTATTCATCATCCATACAGTCAAAGCCAAATTCCAGCAGAAGAAGTGGTGCTGGTGCTAGGATACTTTGACGGAGTGCATATTGGACACAGGGCGGTGATTGAAAAGGCAAGAGCAATCGCAGAGGAAAAAGGGTTGAAACTTGCTCTTATGACATTTAATCATCATCCTTCGATTGTTTTTAACAAATTGAGTTTTGAAACAATGAAGCCACTTGCAACTCCTGTGAAAAAGGGAGAAATTATGAAAGAACTGGGTGTTGAAATCTACTATGTTGTTGATTTCACAAGCCAGTTTGCTCGTCTTTCGCCACAGGAATTTGTTGACCAATATATTGTCGGACTTCATGCAGTGGAAGTGGTCACAGGATTTGACTATACTTTTGGAAAAGCAGATGTAGCAAGCGTGGAACATTTTCCGAAATACGCAAAAAATCGCTTTAACGTGACAGTGGTAGCGGAATATGTCGAGGACGGTGAAAAGGTCAGTTCGACTCTCATTCGTTCTTTGTTGGACAAAGGAGAAATTGAGCAAGCCAATCATCTGCTTGGGCGAACGTATGAAACGACTGGTATCGTTGTGCATGGCGAGGCACGAGGTCGCACGCTTGGATTTCCAACGGCAAACATCGACATTTCACGTGACGTTCGCCTGCCAAGAGTTGGGGTGTATGTTAATCGAGTGAAAGTTAATGGGAAATGGTATCGTGGCATGGCATCTATCGGCTATAACGATACATTTGGCGACAACCTTTCCCTCACTCTTGAAGTGTATATTTTAGATTTTGACGAGGACATTTACGGCGAAGAAATAACTGTTGAATGGATTCACTATATTCGTGACATGGTGAAATTTAACGGCATTGAAGAATTAATTGCCCAACTAGAAAGTGACAAACGTTTTACTTTAGAGTTTGATATGAAGGACGAAAAATTAGGCTGAGTATTTTCGAGGCTGCTGAAAAATTACGTGTTTTTAGAAAAGTACAGATTGAAAACCGCATGGTTGAGCGATTTGTGCATTTGATTTTCTCTAAAAACGAATTTTTCAGCAACCTCGTATTTTTTGTATAAAACAGAGCAAAAAAATTAACATATTAGTCTTGACTAATATAAAAACCAGCAGTATCATATAAGCGTAAACTAATATGATAAGAAGGTAGCAAAATGAACGTCTTAACAGATAAAAAGCGGTTGAAATTAATTCATGGATTATCCAATCAAACAAGACTTTCCATCCTTGAAGCGTTAAAAGAGGAGGAGAAAAATGTATCGGATATTTTGGGTATTGTCGGTGGAACGCAGTCGAATTTGTCGCAACATCTCGCTTGTTTAAAGGAATGTGGCATTATCAAAAGTAGACAGGACGGGAAATATGCTTACTATTCTTTGAGCAATCACGAGTTGGTGCATTTGTTAAATGTGCTAGATAAAACGGTGTTAGAAATGCACTGGCAAGATGATGAACAAGTTGCTTGTGTGAAAAATGTAGATTAATAATTTTTTAAGGTAAAAAAGTAACAAAATATAAATGCAATTGTAAGGACATAAAAATTCCTTACAATCGCTAGATTTAGGAGGAGACATCATGTTCAAAAATCTTCATTCATCAACTGCGGAGTGTCAAGACCACTGTGGTGCAGACACTCACAATCACAATGAAGGAAAATGTCATTGTGATACTTGTAAAAAAGTAGAGCAACAAGCTACTTGCAAAGACGACTGCTGTTGTGGCGAAAAATCTTCTTCGGAGGAAGGGGGGAATTCGGACGATGAGCCTGCCTCGAGTGGAAAAAAAATCGTCTACAATGTAAGTGGTATGGATTGCGGAAGTTGTGCCATGACCATTCAAAAAGGAGTCGCGAGTTTGCCAGAAGTGAAACAAGTAAATGTGAACTTTTCAACAGGTAAATTAGTGGTCTATGCAGAAAATCTTAACGCACTCAAACAAGAAATTCCCAAAAAAGTCAAACAACTCGGATATTCAGCAGTTTTGGAAAATGAAAAAGTAGAAAGCTCAGGAAAAGAGTGGCAAATTACGTTGATTTCTACTGTATTTTTCCTCCTTGCACACGGTTTGCGATTGACAACAGATGTTCATTTGCTAACCAATGCGTTATTTGTAATAGTAATGCTCATAAGTGGCTGGAAAACGCTGAAAAGTGCCTTTTATTCGCTCAAAACTTTTTCACTTGATATGAATGTTTTAATGTCAACTGCTTGTATCGGTGCGATTTTGTTAAACGAATGGAGCGAGGGTGCGACGATTTTGTACTTGTTTTATATCGGGACATTTTTACAAGGAAAAGCAATTCACCGTACGAGAAATACAATTCAACAACTGATGAATTTGTCGCCAGATACCGCACTTGTGCAAAAAAATGGTGCGTGGCAAGAGATGCCACTAGATGAAATTCCAATCAATAGTCGCTTGCTCGTGCGAGTAGGAGATAGAATTTCACTAGACGGGAAAATCGTTCTCGGAAGTTCCAGTATTAATCAAGCAGCGATAACAGGGGAATCTGTACCGATTGTCAAAAATGCGGGCGACAAAGTATTCGCCGGTTCTCTCAATGAGTCGGCACCGATTGAAATGATTGTCGAAAAAACGCAAAGTGAAAGCACAATTGCAAAAATTATCCAAATGGTCGAGGAGGCAGAAGAACGCAAGGCTCCGAGCGAAACATTTATTGAAAAGTTTGCAAGCATTTATACTCCTGTCGTCTTTGTTTTGGCGATTTTGACGATTGTGACTCCGCCACTGTTGCTCAATGCTTCGTGGCATGAGTGGGTATTTAAAGGCTTGGAGCTTTTAATCGTTGCTTGCCCTTGTGCTTTGGTGATTTCTACACCCGTTTCTGTCGTGGCAGCTCTTGGAAATGCGGCAAAAAATGGTGTTTTGGTCAAAGGAGGAAGTTTTTTAGAAAAAGCAAGCAAGGTAAATACTGTGGCTTTTGACAAAACAGGCACGATTACGCATGGAAAACCGAGCGTTCACCAATTTTCTGTGGTAAGTGGAGCAGACGTGCAAGAAATTTTGAGCATTGCTCTTTCTATTGAGGCACTTTCTACTCACCCAATTGCTCAAAGTATCGTGCGTTACGCCAAGGAAAAAGAGGCGAAAGAACTTTTCGTTGCTGAGCAAAAAGCTCTTGTAGGTCGTGGACTTCTTGGAAAAATAGAAGGTGAAGAATATTTTATTGGCAATCATCAACTTTTTGTTGAAAAAGGAATCAAAGTGCCACCCGAGATTGTCGAAAGGGAAAATAGAGGAAGTACAGTTGTTATCATAGGTGACACGTCTACTATTTTAGGCTTTTTTGAAATAAAAGACACGATTCGTTCTTCTAGCGTTGCAACGATTCAAGCATTGAAAAATCAAGAAATTAAGGATTTGTATTTGTTGACAGGTGACAATGAAAATGTGGCGAAAATTTTAGGTGAACAAGCTCAAATTCCCAATGTTGTTGCCAATATGTTGCCAGAAAATAAAGCAGAGGTCATTGAGGAATTGGATCGTGCTGGAAAGACGGTGGCAATGGTTGGTGACGGGATCAACGATGCTCCAGCATTAGCTCTTGCAGATGTCGGTATTGCAATGGGTGGAGTCGGAACAGATGTTGCCATGGATGTCGCAGATATTGTGCTAATGAGTGATAATATTGAAAAACTCCCTTTTATTTTTACGCTAAGCAAACGCATGGTACGAATTATCAAGCAAAATATCTTTTTCTCATTAAGTATTAAACTCGTCGTACTAGCATTCATTTTCACTGGAATGCTCCCAATGTGGCTTGCGGTAATGAGTGATACAGGTATGTCAATAGTGGTAACTTTGAATGCTTTGAGATTGGTGAGGGGTAGAAAATAGCAAGTAAAAAAAGGTATCCATTTTTGATAGGGTATCTTTTTTTATTTTTTTAATAGAAAACACCCAACCTCTCTTTTTTTTGCTGACATTTTTCCAACTGTACGATAAAATACAAGTATATAGTTGTAAAAAAGTAAAAAAATTGGAGACAGAAAAATGAATAAAGATTTAAAAGATAAAAAAACATTTCTCAAAACAAAAAAAGGAAAAATCGTGGTAGGGTGTGTGGCTGTTGCGTTAGTTGGCGGAGCAATCGCAATGAAAGCTCAAACGGATTATGCACAGACAGAAAAAGCAAAGACAACTTTAAAACAAGAAATCAAAGAAACAAAAACTCTTTTGAGCAAAGCGAGAGCATTGCTTGACGAGAAACAGTAGTTTTTAAAGAAAGACTTGAAAAAAGAGGAAATTGACAAGGTCAAAGAGGAATTGAAAACAAATGAAAAGGAAGTAAAAGCCTTTGACGATCAAAAATATAAAGAGTTGTTTAGTGAGTTTTCGTCTACGGACAAAGAAGTGTCAACTTTTGTCGAAAAAGTAGAGAAAATGTTCCAAACACAAACGGAAGTGAATGATTTGTTCACGGTGAAAGTGCTGAACGGTAGCGAAGTCGGAAAAGAAATCATTTTGAAAAAAGATGTGAAAAACGAGTCAATTGTTTCATTGGAGAAACAGCTTGTAACGAAAGAAAAAGATACGGCGTTTAAAGCAAAAGTGCGTGATGTGCTCATTCAGGCACGTGGGCAATTTACTGATATAGAAAACGCAAGGAAAGCAACCACCGAAAGCGAAAAAGACAAAGGAAGCCGAGATAAAAACAAAAAGGCTTTAGAGTTAGTAGGCAAGATAAAAAATACAGATGTAAAAAAAGAGCTAGAGGGCAAGCTCAATCCAATAAAGGCAGAGTTGGATAAAAAAGATAAAGAAGCGGAAGAAAAACGGAAGGCAGAGGAGAAGAAGAAAGCAGAGTCAGAGGGAGTAAAGGTAGCAACGAACAGCGAGGATGCGTTGGCGGAAGCGAACAGTAGTGGTCAACCAGTATATGACAGTGGAAGTGGCACATACGTCCAACCGACCTATCCAAGTAGTAATAGTAGTGGAGGAGGGACAACCAACACAGGCGGAGGTAGTACAGCAAGCAGTGGAGGAGGAAGTACGGCAAGTACTCCAAGCACTCCAAGTACGCCAGCACCGAGTCAACCAACTCCCCCACCAAGTCAGCCAGCACCGCCAGCGAACCAAGTGAAGCATTACCTATATATAACAGATAGTAATGACGTAGAAACATTCAAAGGTGTATTCGATACTAGGGAAGCGGCAGAGAACGCTGGAAAAGCTGCTATAGCTGCTATGGGTGGAAATGGTGGTTATCGAGTTGTAAGTATCTAATACCAACTTAATTTAAATATTTTCAAATAAAAGTAGAGAAGGAATCTAATCCATATATCTCTACTTTTTTTGAATTTACAACACTTCCAAATGAACGCGCTATATTATATGAGACTGATAATATAAAAGTCAAAATATATAAGTGAAAGGAAGAAATTCATTCATGAAAAACTTCAATAGGAAATTGCGTTCATTGTTCATGCTAGTGATTATCCTCTTTGGGCAGACTGGTAATTTATCTGTTTTAGCACAGGTACCAGAAGTCTCAAGTGATGTGGAAGTTACCACTACCACACCACTTGAGGAAAATTCAGAGGTAAAAGAGAAGCAAGAACAGGAAGAACCGCAGAAAACAGTACAAGAGGATACAAAGCAAGAAGAGCCAATACAGGAGGCGAAGTATCCAAGTTTAGCGGAATTGGAACAGGATAAGAACAACTCCCCGCCAAGTCAAGCACCAAGTGTGACCCCAGGGGAATATTTTGAGAAAGGTTATAAACCTCCAAAATTTGAGTATGTCAAAGGACAAGACGGACAGTATTATCCAAAAATGGTCGTAAACCCAAGGTTACGTTTAGGTACATCTTCGGATGAAGTGTGGCTAATGATGAGCGACAGTATGGAAACATTTGGGTGGAGTTCAGTACCCGTAAGTGGGTCAAATTGGATATACGAAACGAATGCACCTATCATGATACGAGACCAAAGTTACAGTGGACCAGGTACACCGTCAGGTTCAAATTGGATATATGGATTTTGTATCCAACCCACTGTGCCAATTTATACTGGAGACAAATGGACGACAGTGACAGCGGACGAGCAAACAGTTAGAAGTGCGATACGTGGGAATATGAAAGTACTGTGGGCATCAGCATTATTCAACGACTGGTGGTTAGAAACACATACGAATTTAGATTTCACACCACAGTTTGTGGCTAACTATGTTATCTGGGATTACTTAGGGGTTTATAATGTAGACCGAGTTATCCAAGGGAACGGTCAGATGGCAGGAATTGATACCCAGAAGTTAAAAGACTACATGGCAGACTATAAGAAATATATTGATGCGTGGGGACTATTACCAATATTTGATAAAGACCCTGCTGTAGCTCAAAGTGTAGCAGTAGGTAAATCAATTACTTATAATGTAACAAATGGTGTAGACTTGAGAAATTACGCAGTTAAAACCAACGGAGCGAATGTGAATTACTCTATTAGTACAGACGGAAAGAGTATTACATTTACACCTACTTCAAATAGTTTAGATGGAACGATTACGTTTGAAAGAAAAGGTGGCTTGAGATGTACACCATTCTTATATTCAGACCCTAACAAACAAAATATGCTTTCAGCGGGATTAATTGACCCTGTTATGCGTGGGTTCAACCTCCGAGTCTTAAAAGAAGGCAAACTCCGAGTACAAAAACGCTCAACAGAAAACGGAGGCAATCACTATAACAGTAATTATAGTTTTGCAGGAGCGGAGTACAAAGTCTATACAAGCAACGCAGATGCAGTAGGACGCGGGGGTAATAATGTAGATACAGTAACTACGGATGCGAGTGGCATGAGTGGTTATACAACAGCGACTTTAGAGTATGGCAAAACGTACTATGTTATAGAGACGAAAGCACCGACAGGGTATTTGTTGTCTAATACAGTTTATACTGTGACGATAAATGATACCTAACCTTAACTTACAGAAAACAGCATTGCCATATAAAAATCAGTGTAGTATAATGATAGCGGTATCAGTTGGTTGAAAAATATTAGATTATAAAAAAGTGGGTGGTAAAAAATGTCATCTATAATAGAAAGTATTAAAAATGCAGGGGTAGTTGGAGCAGGTGGAGCAGGATTTCCAACGCATGAAAAATTGAACGCTACGGTGGAATATTTGATTATCAATGCGGCGGAATGTGAACCATTGTTAAAAACAGATCATTATGTTATGCGTAATCACGCAATAGAAATAGTGAAAGCGATTTTAACGATGAAAGAACACACGAAAGCAAAATATGCTGTCATTGCTACCAAACGTTATTATACCCAAGAAATTGAATCTTTAAATTTGGCAATAAAAGAACTTCAGGCGGACGTTACGTTGAAACTAATGGATAATTATTATCCAGCTGGCGATGAACAGCTTATGGTGTATGAAGTGACAGGTCGCATTGTTCCCCCAGCAGCAATTCCGTTGTCCGTTGGGTGTATTGTTTCAAATGTAACGACTATGTTAAATATTTACCGTGCTGTTTTTGAAAATCAACCTGTCATTACGAAACAACTCACGATTACAGGGGCGGTTAATCAACCGACATTAGTAGAAACCCCAATCGGTACGCCATTTGAAAAATTACTAGAAGTTGCAGGAGGAAGCGACTTAGAGAATTTTTTATTTATTGACGGAGGCCCTATGATGGGCAAACTATTTACGGATAAAGAATTGAGCCAAAAAGTTGTCACTAAGACAAGTTCAGGTATTATTTTGAAAGAAGATGAAGGATATTTGAGCAAGCTGAAACATCAAACACTTGACCAAATTTTCTTGGAAGCTAGCTCTGCCTGCATACAATGCTCGCTTTGTACGGAATTATGCCCACGACAAAATTTAGGGCATGAAGTATTTCCACACAAAGTCATGCGATATTTTGGAGGTGCAGCAAAATCTTATGAAATCGAAGAAAATGAGATTTTAAAAGGTGCGAAAATTTGTAGTGAGTGTGGCATTTGTGAAGTGATCGCTTGTCCAATGGGGCTTTCTCCTCGTCAAGTGAACAAATTTGTCAAATCTGTTTTAGGAAAAAATGGTGTGCGTTATCAAACAGAGAAAAAATGTTTTGCCCCTCACCCAATGCGAGAGTATCGACAAATCAATCCAAAAAATATTTTAATAAAAATGGGATTAAAAAAATACGAAAATATCTCGCTAAAACAGATGAAACACATCGAAGTCAATGAAGTATTCATTCCGCTAAAAATGCACATCGGTGCCCCGTCCGTTCCTATTGTGAAAATAGGGGATTTCGTTCATGTGGGAGATTTAATTGCAAGTATCCCAGAAAATTCTTTAGGAGCAAATATACACGCGAGTATTTCTGGAAAAGTGATGAATGTAACAAATAATGAAATTCACATTAAGAGGACAGAGAAATGAAGATTGATACATTAGGTTTTTTAGAATTAAATAGCATATCAAAAGGAATTGAAACAGTGGATCAGATGTTGAAAATTGCAGAGATTGAGCTTATTTATGCGAAAGCAAGTTGCCCGGGGAAGTATTATATTCTTGTTGCTGGCGACACTTCCTCTGTTGAACGCTCTATCCAATATGGTGTAGAAATTGGAGAATCGCACATCGTTGGCAATCTCGTCATTCCTCGCATTTCAGAAGAAGTAATCAAAGGAATCAATCGAACAGATATTCCTGAGAGCGTGAATGCGGTAGGGGTAATGGAATATTATTCTTGTTCAGGTTCGATTCTTGCAGCAGATGTAGCAGTGAAATCTGCGAACGTGTCAATTGTCGCTCTACGTTTAGCCACGGGAATTGCTGGAAAATCCTATGTTGTAGTAACAGGAGACACAGAAGCCTGCAATACCGCAATCGAAGCAGGAGTCCATTCAACGAAAGATGTGGCATTGCTTATTAATAAAGTGGTCATTTCCAATCCTCGTAAGGAGGTTTTTGAGAGTTTGGTTTATTAGTCAATAACCGAGAAATCCATTCACACAATGAATTTCTCGGTTTTTTAGTATTCAGCAGATTTTGTTTCCCCCTACCTGCTACTCGGATTTAAAAGCTGGATAATAATCTGTTCCAAAAGTTGCAATTCTTCCTTTTCATAGTGAAATTGCCAATAAAATGAGTCGAGTTCAGGAAATTCTTCGGAAAAGTTTCCCAATGTGTGAATGACGTAATCATAATCTTTCTCAGGATTGAACCAATCGATTTCGATATTTGGATACTTGACAAGTGTCGAGATGATGTTTCGGATATTCGGGTTGTTTGGCTCAATGGAAAGAGCGATTCTTACCTTTTTTTGTACATATTGTTTTGGTGAATTGACAATCATTCTTGTCAACATACGACTTAAAAACGGCAATGATAAGTCATTCAAATAATCTTTTAAATGCATTTTATAAGGAGTCAAAGCCTGCGTAATTTTCTTTTGAAGTTCCTTAAATTCAGCATTATCTTCCTTATAGAAAAGCGAGTTTGACGGAAAAGGTGAGGACGTGATGTACTGCACAAGTGCGATATACAAAATAAGATTGTTCACTCTCGTTTGGTCCATATCTTTTGTCAAAATTCTTTCTTTGATTAAAATTTTATTCAAAAGTGTAGCTGTTTTATGAATCACATGACTTTCTTCAAGGTTTAAATATTGGAAGAAATTATCATTGATCACATAACGTTTCAAGCGTATTGACTGAATGAGTGCGTACACTTTTAAAAAGAGTGTTTCACGTTTCAACTGTTCTTCGGTGAAAACTTTTCTGCTTTCAATCAAATGAATATCAGAATAGTAAGTAAGCAAATGCTCCAAATTTTCAGGAGGCGTGTATTCATGACCGTGTAACACACGTTTTTCGATAATTCTAAGCCAGTAATTGCACTGAGTATTAAAAATATAATTTTCCTTTAACGCACAAGTTTCATAAGCGTTAGAGAGAATTTTTTCGTCTTTTGTGAAAATGTCCTTTCCATTGCAAATAAGCCAGAGCAAGTCGAAGAAAAACGTCCGAACGGCAAATTCTTTTCCATTGATTTGAAAAGGAGTGTAGGAAATTGTCACCCCATGAAATTTTGCAAACGCATTGAGGTTTTTTGTTTTGTTGTGCAAAGTTGTTTTAGAAATCCCTTGAGCGTCCAAAAATTCCTCAACGGTTGCATATTCTTCATTTAGGAGTGCGAGCAATACTTGGAAAGGAATTGTTTTTTGTGCGAAAAACGTGCGGTAGCTATCGACTTCTGGAAAATCTTTTAGAAACTCAATCAAGCCATTTTTAATGACAAATCCTTTCGTCCATTCGTCCATTTCCGTTAGTTGATGTTGGATTTTCACAAGATAGCGAGAAACTTGACCATAGGAGAGGAAAAGCGACTCTGAAAGTGCCTTGATAGAAACGGTCTGTTTTGTTTTCAATTTAGAAAGTTCAATATAGACTTCTAATAGTAATAGTTCGCTATCGGAAAAAAATAAAGAATTGATATTCATAATCCTAACCCCTTTTAAAATTAATCTAGCATTATTAATAAACTTCTACATTAAGAATAAAGCCATAGAAGAAAAAAGTCATACAATATGCTCAAAGGTTTGAAAAAATTATACATAATTCCGTAAAATAGAAAATAATTTCCAAAAACTAAATTTCATTATTTCATTCTCGTTTTTGTAAAATAGGTAGTATAAATGTTTTCTTCGGTAAAAAAATGATTTATATTATACTCAAGCAGAACGACAAGAGCTCATCGTTCTGTTCCGAGAATATTAATTTAGAATAAAAAGAGGTATCAATTGTGAAAGCATCAAAAATTATTAATAAAGTTATGGCAACGTCAACTGTTGCACTTACAATGTTGCAATTATCTACTCCACTTATCACAGTGGCAGCAAACGAAACAGTTGTAGCAAATACACCTGTTCAGACAAAAGCAAAACAACAACAAAAAGCACCTTATCGTAACGTAATGTATTATGGAGATTGGTCAGTCTGGGGAGGACAAGGAAATCAATATCCAAAAGATTTACCAGCAGGAGATTACACACACTTAAACTTCTCATTCTTAGATTTTGACTCAAATGGTGAATTGAAATTGACAGATGCAGGAGCTGCATTTGATAATCCAGTGGGAAGTGGCAATCAGTGGGAAGATCCACTTGCAGGTTGTATTCCAGCGTTGGCGGCAATTCGCTCACAACATCCAAATATGCGTTTAGGTGTTTCACTTGGTGGTTGGAGTAAGTCTGGAGACTTCTCAGAAGTATCTGCAAATCCTACAAAACGTGCTAACTTTGTTAAAAATGTCATGAAGTTTATCAAATTGACAGATATGGATTTCGTTGATATTGACTGGGAATACCCAACAAATGTTCGTCAAGGTGATTTAGTTGACAACAAAAACGACGAAGGAACACCAAATGCGAAGCCTGAAGATTACGATAACTACATTAAATTAATGCAAGCATTGCGTGACGGTTTAGACAAACAAGGGGTAGAAATTGGCAAAACTTACGAATTGTCAACAGCACTTCCGGGTTCAGTTGCCATGATGGATAAAGGAATTGATGTTTCTCGTTTGTTCAAGATTATTGATTTCGGAAATGTGATGAGTTATGACTTGACAGGTGCGTTTGACGAATATACAGGTCACCATACAGGACTTTATGCAAATCCAAATGCGAAAAATGACCATTCAGTAGATACAATGGTGAAATATTTGGAAAGCAAAAATGTTCAAATGGACAAAGTGGTTATCGGTGCAGCATTCTATACACGTGGTTGGGATAGCGTAGAAAAAGGAAACGACCCAAGTCAACCTGGTTTGTTCCAAAAAGCAAGTGCAACAAACAAAGATGGTGATGACAGCCCTTCACGTGGTGCGGAAAATGATGTACCAGCAGCTGCTGGAGACGGTGGACGTAAAGGTGGCGTATGGTCATTCCGTAACCTTGACTTATTAAAACGCAATATTCCTGACTTGAAAGAATACTGGGATGATGTGGCGAAAGCTCCATATATGTATTCAGAAAGCACAAAGGATTTCTATACATTTGAAAATGTTCGTTCGATTACTGAAAAAGCAAACTATGTAAAAGCTCATGGTCTTGGTGGAATGATTTCTTGGATGGCTTCTCAAGATAACGACGAAGACAATGACGGTGTGCGTAGTGAATTGACAGATGCAATCGCAAAAGGTTTATATGGAAACAATTTCACATTGCCAAGCCAAAAAGAAGACTATGAATTGAAATTGAATGTTTCAGCAAAAGTGGAACTTGCAGGAACAGATTCTGGTAAAAAAGGTTTCCAAATTTCTGTAACGAACAACCAACAAGCAGAAACTTCATCAAGTGATGCGTTGAAATATGCTGACCGTTATTTTGGTGCAGTGAAAAAACCTCATTTTGTTATTAAAATGAAAGACGGTTCTACTTTGAACAAGGGAGATTACAAAGCTGGAACTGTTACAACAAATGGCGACAAGACAATTGTTGACCTTTCTACACAATATGATGGACGTTACATCAAACAAGGAGAAACAAAACAATTCAAACTTACTCGTGCAGACGGCAAAGATGCTCAATTGAACGAAATTGAATCGATTGAATTGGTACAATACTATAATGACAAAATTGTAGTAGGTAGCCAAATGATTTACGGAAGTCAATCAACGGTTGATGCGGCTCCAGTATTCTCTGGCGTGCAAAACGAAACGATTACTGTTGGCGACAACTTCAACGCTTTGTCAGGAGTAAAAGCAACAGATAAAGAAGACGGCGATATTACGTCAAAAATCAGTGTTACAGGAACAGTTGACACAACAAAATCAGGTCAATATGAATTGACATACTCTGTAACAGACAGTGCAAACAACACAACAACAGTAAAACGTGTGATTACAGTAAAAGAAAAAGTAGTAGCACCAAATGAAAAACCAGTATTCACAGGCGTGAGCAACAAAACAATTACTGTTGGCGATAACTTCAATGCTTTGTCAGGAGTAAAAGCAACAGATAAAGAAGACGGCGATATTACTTCAAAAATCAGTGTTACAGGAACAGTTGACACAACAAAATCAGGTCAATATGAATTGACATACTCTGTAACAGACAGTGCGAACAACACAACAACAGTCAAACGTGTGATTACAGTAAAAGAAAAAGTAGTAGCACCAAATGAAAAACCAGTATTCACAGGCATGAGCAACAAAACAATTACTGTTGGCGATAACTTCAACGCTTTGTCAGGAGTAAAAGCAACAGATAAAGAAGACGGCGATATTACGTCAAAAATCAGCGTTACAGGAACAGTTGACACAACAAAATCAGGTCAATATGAATTGACATACTCTGTAACAGACAGTGCGAAAAACACAACAACAGCCAAACGTGTGATTACAGTAAAAGAAAAAGTCGTTTCAACAGGGGATGCTGCAGATGAAATGGTGAACCCAAGTAAACAAGTAATGGTTGGTTACTGGCATAACTGGGCGTCTAAAAATGACGGCTACCAACGTGGTACAGCAGTTGCACTTGATTTAGATGAAATTGATGAAAACTACAATGTCGTAGATGTTTCATTCATGAAAGCATCAGGCAACTCACACATTCCAACATTCAAGCCGTACAACAAAACAGATGAAGAGTTTCGTAAAGAAGTTGGCGAATTGAATGCCAAAGGAACTTCAGTATTGCTTGCTTTAGGTGGTGCGGACGCTCATATTGAACTTCGCCAAAGTGATAAAGCTGCATTTGTTAAAGAAATCATCAACCAAGTGGACAAATACGGATTTGACGGATTGGATATTGACTTGGAACAATCAGCAATTACAGCAGCGGAAAACCAAACAGTTCTTCCGGAAGTATTGAGAGAAGTAAAAGACCATTACGCTAGAGAAGGGAAAAACTTCTTGATTACAATGGCACCTGAATTTCCATACTTGAAAGCAAATGGTTCGTATGCGAAATACATTAAAGGATTAGAAGGTTATTACGATTGGATTAACCCACAATACTACAACCAAGGTGGCGACGGTGTATCTGGAGAAAATGGTGTATGGTTGGCACAAAACAACGATGCGAAAAAAGCTGATTTCTTGTACGCATTAAGTTCAGCATTGATTAACGGAACAGACGGTTTTGCTGGATATGTGCAAATTCCTGCCGATAAATTGGTTATTGGTTTGCCGTCAAATCCAGATGCTGCAGGAAGTGGTTATGTTAAAGAAGCAAAAGACGTGAAAAACGCAATGGCTCGTTTGACAAAAGACAACCACCAAATCAAAGGTTTGATGACTTGGTCTGTTAACTGGGATGCAGGATGTGACGCAAATGGAAAAAACTACAACTGGGAATTTGTGAATCGTTACAAAGATTTGATTGACTATGGTCAAGGTGGAAGTGGTAGCGTAGTAGTAGATACAAAACCAATTCTCTCAGGTGTAATGGACGCAACAATTACAGTTGGCGACAAATTTAACGCTCTTGCAGGAATTACAGCAAGCGATAAAGAAGACGGCGATTTGACAGCGAAAATCAAAGTGACAGGTACAGTTGACACAACAAAAGCTGGAAAATATGAATTGACTTACTCTGTAACAGATAGTGGAAACAACACGACAACAGCAAAACGTGTGGTAACGGTGAAAGAGAAAGAACAACCAACATTACCGGGAGTTCCTCCGATTACATGGCCAACAATCCCTGTAACACCAGAATTACCAAACCCAATATTACCAGTAGTGCCTCCAATGCCACTACCAACATCACCAGTAACACCAGAAAAACCAGCTCCAACAGATAACGAGTGGAGTGCAAGCAAAGTGTACCAAACTGGCGACAAAGTAACGTATAAAGGAAAAGAATATGTTGCAAAATGGTGGACTCAAGGTGATGAACCAAACGATTACGGAACAGGTCCATGGGAATTAGCCGTTAAAGAACAAGACAATGAATGGTTAGCAGAAAAAATCTATGTCAAAGGCGACACTGTAACCTTCAAAGGACAAAAATACGAAGCACAATGGTGGACAAAAGGTGACGAACCAGGAAAAACATCAGTTTGGGCTAAAAAATAATTTTGACACAAAAGCGAAGAGGGGCGTTTTGAAGTCTGCAACAGCGAACACTGTCGTTCATTTACTAGAAACGTAAGTTTCTAGCGACATTGTGAGCAGTTGCCAGACTTCAGCCCCTCGTAGCTAGACAAAGAAAAGCAGAGAGGGGCGTTTAGGAGTTTGTCGCAGTGAGCCACAGCATTTATTTACTGGAAACGCAGTTTCCAGTGCTGTTGCGAACAGCGACCGAACTCCTGCCCCACGTAGCTAGACACAGAAAAGCGAGCGGGGCGATTAGGAGTTTGTCGCAGTGAGCCACAGCATTTACTTGCTGGAAACGCAGTTTCCAGTGCTGTTGCGAACAGCGACCGAACTCCTGCCCCACGTAGCTAGACACAGAAAAGCGAGCGGGGCGATTAGGAGTTTGTCGCAGTGAGCCACAGCATTTACTTGCTGGAAACGCAGTTTCCAGTGCTGTTGCGAACAGTTGCCACCCTCCTGCCCCTCGCAGCTAGACAAAGAAAAGAAAAGGGGAGACTTCTCTTTCTCTAGTGTGGTTGTAAGTTGAAATATTATAGAAAAAAACTAGGGCAACTGCTCTAGTTTTTTTTGTAAGGGTGGATTTATGAAGGATTGTTTTTTAGAGGTAGCAATGTAGAAAATCTTGAGATGCTATTTTCATTGAGAAGTTAAGACGAAAGAAAATCAAAAATTTTTAAGACAAAAATCATTGCAACCAATCGAAAAAAAAGTTATACTAGAAAAAATAAAATATTTAGAGGTTCCCTTTTCCTTTAAGAATAGTCCAGAGAGGCTAAGAAGGAGTGAGCATCATGTTTATGGTGTTATCTTGATGTAGACATTCACTTCTGGCTCTGGTAGTCAGGAGTTTTTTTGTTAAGGGTACCTTTAAAAACTCCGTTTAAGCCAAATTAGCAATTTTGGGTAAGCGTGAGTTTTTAGAGGTACCCTTAAATAATGAGAGGAGTAGCTATGTTACAAGAGAAGATGACGATTGTTTCACAAAAAAGTCTTGCACCAAGGATTTTTGAGATGAAATTGCAAGGTGATTTGGTTCAAGAGATGAACAAGGCTGGGCAGTTTATTCACATCAAAGTACCAAGTGAGGACAAAGTTTTGCGTCGCCCGATTAGTTTGGCAAAAATTGATAAGAAAACAAACTCTTGCACGATTATTTATCGTGTAGAAGGGGGAGGAACTGCGATTTTTTCAAAAATGAAAGCAGGGGACACCTTAGATGTGTTAGGGCCTCTTGGCAATGGTTTTGATACAAGTGTTGTTGAGAGTGGTCAAACGGCTCTTGTGATTGGTGGAGGAATTGGTACGCCACCAATGTATGAATTGTCTAGGCAATTAAAAGAAAAAGGTGTGCAAGTTATTCATTTGATTGGTTTTGCTAGTCGTGATGTTATGTTTTACCAAGACAAATTCCTTTCTTTAGGGGAAACGCATTTTTCAACAGATGACGGAAGTTTTGGTTTACATGGTCATGTTGGGCTGTTGATTGATGATTTGTTGGCAAAAGGAATAAAACCGGATGCGGTTTATGCTTGTGGGGCGAATGGTTTGCTCAAAGCAGTTGATGAAAAATTTGCTCAGCACCCGAATGCCTATATCTCCATGGAGGCGAGAATGGCTTGTGGTATGGGGGCTTGCTATGCTTGTGTTGTTCACGTTGTGGGTGATGAAACAGGGGCAAGTAGTTTGAAAGTGTGCGATCAAGGACCTGTTTTTGAAACTGGAAGGGTGGTTGTATAATGAGTGAAAATCGTTTGAAAATATCTATTCCGGGATTGGAGTTGAAAAATCCAATCATTCCAGCAAGTGGTTGTTTTGGGTTTGGACAAGAGTATGCAAAATATTATGATTTAAATAAACTAGGCTCGATTATGATAAAAGCTACGACTGCTCAAGCTCGTTATGGTAACCCCACACCTCGTGTAGCGGAAACGCCAAGTGGTATGCTCAACGCAATCGGTTTGCAAAATCCGGGGATTGATGTAGTCATGAGTGAAAAATTGCCGTGGCTAAAGGAAAATTATCCAGAGTTGCCGATCATTGCTAATGTCGCAGGAAGTTGCGAGGAGGATTATGTCGAAGTTTGTGAAAGAATTTCAACAGTAGAAAATGTTAAGGCAATTGAATTGAATATTTCGTGTCCGAACGTAAAACACGGCGGACAAGCATTTGGAACAGACCCCAATGTAGCATATAGTTTAACAAAATCTTGTATGGCTGTTTCAAAAGTGCCTGTTTACGTGAAACTTTCGCCGAATGTAACAGATATTGTTGAAATTGCTCAAGCAGTTGAAAATGGCGGTGCTACTGGTTTTACAATGATTAATACACTTATGGGTGTGCGGTTTGATTTGAAAACGAGAAAACCAATTTTAGCCAATGTTACAGGAGGCTTGAGTGGTCCAGCGATAAAGCCTGTGGCATTGAAAATGGTTCACCAAGTGGCACAAGTAAGTCATTTGCCGATTATCGCCATGGGGGGCATAAGTAGTGCAGAAGATGTGCTGGAATTTTACATGGCAGGTGCAAGTGCCGTAGGAGTAGGCACTGCCAATTTCACTGACCCGTATATTTGCCCGAAAATCATCGAAGAATTACCTGAGAAAATGGATTTTTATGGGATTACAAGTTTGGAAGAATTGCGTCGAGAGGTAGCAAAAGACTTGAGAGGTTCAAGTTTTCTGTGAAATGAAGATAGAAGAATAATCAATGAATTTGTATGAAAGAAAAAATAAAAGCGTAATGGTGCGTTTTGAAGTCTGCAACAGTGAACCACAGCATTTACTTGCTGGAAAC
>NZ_FUXI01000014.1 GCF_900167335.1 Pilibacter termitis | reverse complement strand
ATACAACGATTGTTGCCATAAGTTACACCTTGCTTGCACTAAAACAACGGGAAGAAATAGACAACCGTTCCATTGGCGACTTGTTTTATTTGATGGTCGATGAATTATCTGACCTCTCTTTTGTAGTGGCGTTCAAGCAACTCATCGAACTGTTCAAAAAAATATCTGCCGATGAATTGGTTTTAGATGACGAAACATTAAATAACATCATCAGTGAATTTCTCAGCCAACTTCCCAAAAATTATCAAAGAGTATTTTGGTAGTTGATTGAGTGAGTTTTTCTTTGGTTAATGTTGGTGTAGCAAGGGGCGTAGGGTGGTTTGGGTGGTTCAAGTTATAGTAATTAAATTAATCCTGCACGAATAAAAAGAGTTACTCCTTGCACTAAGTAGAAAACTGTAAGAATAGCAAATAGAGAAAATTTATTCTCCCACAACAGTTGTAGCCACTTTGTAGTTGAATTTCCTGTTATTATATCTAATATGGACTTGTATGTAAAAGAAATACTCATGCTAGATAACGATAGAAAGAAAGACAAAAAAATAATCGTCAATAATTTCTTTTGGTTCTTAGATAGCTTAAAAAAAGTTCTATTTTTGTTTGTTATATTGGTATTTTCTATATCAAAAAACACAATCACATTACCAGACCAACTCTTGATAAATTCCTCTTCTATTATCTTTCGTTCTCCAATTGCAGGATCGAAAATTTCGATACAATCTTTGTTTATAGACTTAACTACAACAAAATGATACCAGCCAATGTCTTCTGTAATATGAGCAATAAACGGAAATTTTATCTCTTCTTTTAGACATGATTTTTTTAATTCAAAAAAAGTGCCAGATAATGCACTTCCCTGCAAACCAATTTGTCTAGCTGCTTGAATAATTCCATAAGCTGTTCCGCATTGTATTACCTAATCGCCTCATCTAACCTAGCTACCATTTTTTTTAATGGAAAATAGTTAAGGCTAAAAACTAGCATTACTCCAAAAAATAGTAGCAACTGTATCTGAAAATACCCAAATAGTGAGTTATTGACAAAATATTCTTTTATAGGAAACATCTCGACTAATTCTTTTATTATTTCCATTCCAAGAATATTTGCAATCATTACTGTAAATAAAAAATAAAAGGGAAAATAAGAGAATACCTCTACGCAAAATTCACAAACAATATACGGTATTGAAATACCTAATAATAATTTTGTTTCTATTTTCTCTTGAAAAAGAATAAATAATTGTTTGATCGTCATAGAAAAGTAGCTTTTTGCTAAAATAAAACTTCCTATAAAAAAAATAAATATCACAATAATTAATACAGATATGAAGAAATTAAAAGCTATGTCCGTCTGCGATTCTTGCAGTTCACTAATCGACACATTTTCTACTCCTTTATTCATTCGTTTCCATGCTTCAATAAATACACTGAGTATCCTTATTAAGAGCATTTCTATTAAAAAGAAAAAAACTGCAAATATATCTATATAAAAATATACTCGTTTATTCCTCCACCTTGTTTTAACTGCTCTCTTTATTAGATAAGCTATTTGAGAAATATTGACTATTCTCATCTCGGATAATTCTCCCTTCTCTCAACTCAATTACTCTTGCTGGATAACTATCCAAAAAACTCCAATCATGCGTAGAAATAATTACTGTCGTACCTTGTTGATGTATCTTAAAAAAATAATCCATAATCTCCCTAGCGGTTTTAGGATCCAGATTCGATGTCGGCTCATCTGCTATAATAATTTTTTCATTTATCATTAAAGCACGAGCAATTCCAACTCTTTGGATTTCTCCACCAGAAATTTCCGCAGGAAAACAATTTTCCTTACCTGTTAATTTCATCTTACTAAGTAAAAACTTTGCTTTCTGCTTTTTTTCATGTGAAACGTTTCCTTCCACTTCCAAAGGATACAAAATATTCTCTATAACTGTTAAATCTGGCAAAAGATGAAAATCCTGAAAAACTTTCCCTATTTTTGTACTTGGTAGCACTTCCTTTTCAATTATCTCACCACTAGACGGCTTCTTTCTTTTTGACAAACAATCTAACAAAGTAGTTTTGCCCGAACCACTTTTTCCAACAATGAAAAGAAAAGCACCTTTTGGAATAAAAAAACTAATGTCTTCTAAAACTGTAAGACCATTTATATTTTTACATAAATTTTTTATTTCAAACATCTTTACTCCTTTGCGTCCTACATTCCCCTCTTGTTCTCTTTTTAAGAATAGACTATCCGTTCATTTTTCTGCTAGGCATTTACTATATGGGCACCTCTAAAAACTCACACTTATCCTAAATTGCTAGTTTTCCGATTTTCTTCGTCATTCTCCTCAACCTATGAACCACATAGCTTTCGTCGATTTCCTCGAAAATCGAAAAACTAGCTAATTTAGTCTTAAGCGGAGTTTTTAGAGGTACCCATATGAAAATAGATTTGTAATACTTTCTACTACTTCTGAACATCTTCCCTAATTTCTCATTCAGCAAAAAAACTTTTTATAACTACATATTTTTATTTTATATCTTTATTTATTTCCGTCAACTCTTACGATAACTTATCCATTTTTTTCGTGAGAGCCATTTCACATTCTTCATCAATTTTTAATCGTTTTTTGTTCCCACCCTTTAATTCCTATTTCTCTTTTTGGGTATTTCTATTTATTTTTAAAAAATATTAACCCTTGCGATAAAAGAGTACGTCTGTTTTCCTACTAATTTCATTTATTTTTTGCTCCATTTTTTCACATTTTTCCTTTTTCAAGAAGTTTTTGACGGGATTTTTTACAAAGAAAAAAACAATCAAAACCTTGAATTTCCGTTAATTAATATGATTATTTCCACACTAAAACTCTGCTGTTTCTAGAGGTGCCCTTAAATAATTTTTTTTGAGATTTACTTGCAAGTTTTTTCTCTACTCAAATCATAAAACACCTCATGTATTTCATCAATAGACTTTACATAAACGTCAGAGTTTTCTCTTGCTAAGAGAAAAATTGTTAAGGGAAAAGAAAAATATTCTCCAATTTATACAAATGTAACTAATCAAATGTGTTAAAAAAAGTGTAAAAATAAATTTTTCTCCTCCTGAAATAGTAGGCGACGTTTTTATGAGTAAAAAAAGTACCATAGGGTGCAAGAAAAAATAATATTGACTATATGCTTTCAAATTTCTAAGAGGTATCCGTATATTGCATGAACTTTTGAGCAAAAATAGAAAGAGTAAAGGTGTGAGTGGAACGAGTGCAAACTGAATGTTTTTATCTAACCCTTGATTCTGAAAAATGATGATTTTTTCTAAAATGCTCAAAGAAATTGCGAAAAACAACTTACTTTTAAGGTGTTGAATGTGTATTTCCTCCCAATGATCAGCGAGGTAAAAGCCTATCAATACAAAGAGAAACCCAAAGAAAAGACCGTTTCTCGAAGTAAAGAAAATACGTAAGTAGGATTGAAACCATTCAAATAATCTCGTATTTTCCAGAAAACTACTATACGTCTCAATCGCACCGATTGTATAAAGAAAAAGGGCGAGGAGAAAACTTTTCGCATAGCCAATCGTTTGACTACACAATTTTGCCAGATAAATTGCCAAAAACAAGGCAGGGAAAAACCATAAATGATAATATGTCCCAGAATATCCTAAAGCAAAGAGTACTGCAAGTGGATAAAACGCACGATCTATCGAAAATTCACTCAGTGCTAATAAACCTAGAGGCAAGTAGAAAACGCTCCAGAAAAGATAAGTTTTCAATTGCTTTTTAATCCATTTTTTTGCATAATTTTCACGTTTTTGTTCGTTGATATGGAAAAAATAGGCAGAGCATAAGAAGAAAAATGGAACAGCAATTCTACAAAAACCACTCTTAAAGACAAAATGCCAGACAGGTGAGGAGAATACTTTGTCGCAATGCAAAAGTATCACTAAAATAGAAGAGAGGTATTGCATTAAGGACACCTCAAAAAAGTGATTGTATTGTTTCATAAGAGAATCCTTTCGTGTTTTTTTTATGAGCATAAAGCATATAAGGAAAGGTTTCAATAGACTTTACATTAACGTCCGAAAAAACTGCATAAACGTCAGATTAACAAATAAATAAAAAAAGCATAACCATGCGTATGCTTTTTTTATTTATTAAGTGTTAACATCTTGCTCGTGTTTTTGATTTTAATATTCTTTGTATCTTCTAGTAGCGTTTCAGACAAAGGAATAGTAACCGTATTATTATGACTGGCTAGGCAATTAAGTAATTTATACTCTTTTGTTATCTCCACTTGGATTGTCTTTTCGTTATTTTTTGTAGAAGTGTCTACAAAAGTTGTATTGACGATTGCAAAGGAAGAAAGTTTTACCTGAATAATTAATTCCTTTTTGTTATTAATCGCTATTTTTTCTATATCATTAGATTGAATCGTTCTACTAACATGAGCGAAGAATAAAACATACACAGCAAGAGCAAAAAGAATCACGCTTGTAATTTTTTTAACTGTATTCATTACTCCCAAACCCTTCTAAATTTTATTGTGACTTATAACTTTATTTTATATTTTATCATAAATCAACAAGAAAATCTTTGGTTTTTGATGTTTTGAGAGGAGTTAAGAAAAAGATAAGATTTTAAGGGTACCTCTAAAAAGTCAAAAAGAGGCTGAGAATCCAGCCCCTTTTTGATGTGTCTTATTCTTCCAACATTCCACGCTCAATATACCATTCTTCTGGTTTCCAAGCCCATGAACGTCCGTCTTTTTCGAGTAGCTCGTAGGATTCTTTTGGTCCCATTGTTCGTGCTTTGTAGGTTGCAAGTTCTTTTGGATTTTTGTCCCACGCAGAGCGGATAACGTCGATTAATTCCCAGCTACGTGCGACTTCTCCCCAGTCAGAGAAATTGGTGCGTTCACCGTTCAAAGCGTCTAAAATTAATTTTTCATACGCTTCTGGCGAATTGCCGAGAAACGCTGAGTTGTGGCGATAAGAAAGTTTTATCGGTTCGATAGTAAATCCTTGCCCGATTTCTTTTCCGTTGACGGAAAGCGAAAATCCTTCGGTTGGTTGAATGTAAATCGTGAGAATATTTGGTGCAAGTGTGTTTTGATTGTTGTTGAACAAATCGACAGGCATTTGCTTGAAAACAACGTTGATACGTGTTCCTTTTTCCACCATTCTCTTTCCTGTCCGAACGTAAAACGGCACACCGCTCCAACGGAAGTTGTCAATCATGAATTTCCCACACGCAAATGTTTCTGTTCGAGAATTTTTGGCGACATTTGGCTCCTCAAGGTAGCCTACAAACTCCTCGCCGTCAATGCTCCCTGCGACATATTGCCCTGCGATAAAACTATCAAGAGCTTCTTCTTCAGTATATTTGCGAATTGCCTTGAGTGCTTTTACTTTTTCATTGCGAATTTCTTCGTCAGAAAAAGTAGTCGGCGGCTCCATTGCAAGCAAGGACAGCACCTGTAAAATATGATTTTGCACCATATCTTTCAATGCTCCGCTCGTTTCATAATACCCTCCACGGTCTTCTACTCCGATAGATTCGGCAAAAGTAATTTGGACGTTGTCAATGTATTTATTGTTCCAAATCGACTCAAAAATATGATTGGCAAATCGAACGGCTGTTACATTTTGAATCATTTCCTTGCCGAGATAGTGGTCAATGCGGAAAATATTTTCCTCGTCGAACACACACGAAAGTTCATCATTGAGTTTTTTTGCACTTTCGTAGTCGCTACCAAACGGTTTTTCGATAATCAATCGCTCAAATCCTTCGCCTGTCAGGATTTCCTCCGAGCGAAGATGTCCGACAATCGTCCCAAAAAATTGTGGAGCCATTGCCAAATAAAACAACTGATTGCCCAAAGTGTTGTATTTTGCCTTTAATTCTTCGCCAAGATTTTTCAACGTTACGTAGTGCGAAGTATCTTCGACATCATGGCTTTGATAGTAAAAATGGCTTGCAAAATTTTCCGCTTGGCTTTCGTCCTCAATTAAGTCCTGAATGGAAGAAGTGACCACTTCACGCAAAAATTCGTTTGTCCAAGGTCTGCGTGCTGTTCCAATCACTGCGAAATGCTCTGCCAATTCGCCTTTTTTATACAGGCGAAAAAGTGACGGATACAGCTTGCGTTTTGCCAAATCACCTGTGGCACCAAAAATGGTAAATAGTACGGCTTTTTCGTTCATCGTTTCTCCTTATCTAGCAAGAAATTGTGAAATGCTCTACATTTCCTGCTCCGTTTTTTTCGTTTCGACAAATATTTTTTGTGCAGCTTTATGACTGATAGAAAGCGTATGTCGCTCATTTGCAATCGTAATATCTCCGTCAAAAAGTGCTTTTTCCTTAATTGTGTATTGCTCATTGATTTGAATATCCATGAAAACGAGATAATCAAGTAATGCTTTTTCATCTAGCACACGAGCAATTGTGAGCGTTTCGTTTTCTTTGGCATTGGCTAAAGTAGCAAGAGTAGGTTCATGGATAATATCGTTTATTTTCGGGATAATCGCTCCATGTGGGCAGGCTTTTGGAAAATCAAGAAACTCATCCAGTCTTTTTTCTAGCTCCATGCTCGTAGCATGCTCCAAAATTTCCGCCTCCTGATGCACCTCATTCCATTGATAGCCTAATTTTTCGACAAGAAACACTTCCCACAAACGATGTCTGCGTAAAAGTTCACTTGCTTTTTCCAGTCCTTTTTGTGTCAACTGCACACCTTGGTAACGTGTATGCGTCACAAGCTCTTCTTTTACAAGTTTGCCAATCATCTCTGAAACACTAGCAGGCGTAACATCTGAGTTGGAAACAATTTCTTTATTGCTCACCAAATCATCTCCGCCACCAAGCTCAAGAATAAGTTTAAGATAATCTTCTTTATTGGGTGTCATCTGCTCTACCTAACACTTTCTTCCGAAAAATTTTTTTACCCTGAATTTAGTATAAAAAGCTAAGAAAATCAAGTTATTTTCTAGTCCTTTTGTATAGTGTAGCAAATTTGAACGAAGATTGCCAAAGTTCGATGATAAAAAGTTATTGAAATTGTGGAGAAAAAAAGATATACTATAAAATGAAAGTAAATTCTGATAATTGAATGATAGAATTACGGGGAAAACAGCGACTTTTGAGAGCGAAAAAATCAAAAAAATCAGCGAAATTTCCACACTTGAAAAAGAGAATAAACGTAAGGAGAACGACATGAACAAAACGCTATGGGAACCAACATTTGAACATGATGCCTGTGGTATGGGCTTTGTGGCACAGCTTGACGGCGAGGACAGCCACACTTTGATTGAATACGCTCTGACAATGTTGACACGCATGAATCATCGTGGAGGAACAGGAGCAGAAGGAGACACAGGTGACGGTGCTGGTGTGTTAATGGCGATGCCTGATGAATTTTTCAGACAGACGGCAAAAGAAGAAAACATATTTTTGCCAAGAAAAAATGAATATGCTGTCGGAATGTTTTTCTTGCCAAAAGAGGCAGTCGAAAAAAATCGTCTTGAGACAGAGTTGAAAACATTGCTTGCCGAAGAAGGCTATAACGTTCTTTTCTCAAGAGATGTGCCTGTTAATTTTGAGCAATGTGGGCCAACTGCTCAACAAACAATGCCGTCATTTGTGCAAATTGTTTTAGAAAAACCTGCGAATATTGAAATCGGTCGAGTGTTTGAGGACAAACTTTTTGAACTTCGAAGGAAAATCGAGAAAAATTATCCGGCAGAACGTTGCTACGTTGCCAGTCTAAGTAGTAAAACTCTTTGCTACAAAGGAATGTTACACGCTTATCAAGTAGGGCTTTTCTTTGATGATTTGAAACATCCTGCTATGAGTTCGCACATTTGTTTGACGCACTCAAGGTTTTCAACCAACACATTTCCAAGTTGGGATAGAGCTCAACCGTTCCGTTTTATCGCACACAATGGGGAAATCAACACTTTGCGTGGTGCGGAAAATTGGATGAAAGCAAGCAATATTGATATTTACAATGAAGAAAATTCGGATTCAGCGAAATTGGAAAACTGTATGGAATATTTCTATCGCCACGGTCGTGAAATTCCAGAGGCATTGATGATGATGGTGCCAGAAAGTTTCTCAAAAGAGGCTGGACTGGATGAGCAAACGGCAAGTTTTTATGAGTATGCAACGAGTTTTGTCGCTCCTTGGGACGGTCCTGCGGGTCTTGTTTTCACAGATGGCGATTTAGTTGGTGCTGCTCTTGATAGAAATGGACTTAGACCGTCTCGCTATTCATTGACAAAAGATAGATTTATGGTCGTTTCGTCTGAAAGTGGCGTCGTTGACTTTGAGCCTAGTCGCATTGTGGAAAAAGGGGTGCTAGGTCCCGGAGATGTTCTGCTTGTTGACACGGAAAAAGGCACGGTGGCGAAAAATGATGAAGTGAAAAAACGCATTACAGATAAATATGACTATACAAACTGGTTGAAAGAAGGTCTTTTGTCGCTTGACGACGTTCAGGCAACTTCTAGCGTTCCTTCGTTATCAAAAGAAGAAAGAGAACGTTCTTGGCGTGCGTTTGGTTATACGGATGAAGTCATTCGTAGCGTTATTTTATCAATGGCAGAAAAAGGAGACGAGCCTGTTATTTCAATGGGGTACGATTCACCACTTTCTGTCTTGTCATTGAAACCACAATCGCTCTTTACGTTCTTCAAGCAACAATTTGCACAAGTAACCAATCCTCCGATTGACGCTTTGCGTGAGTCGCTCGTGATTGGTACGGATATGTATTTGGGTCGCACAGAAAACTTAGCACATGTGGCTGCTGAAAATTGTCATAAAATAAAATTGAAAACTCCAGTGTTGTCAACAGAACAATTTGAAAAATTGACAACAGGTGAAATTGCTCCGCACAAAACAGCTATTCTTTCAACGCTTTACCGCTTTGATGAAACGTCTCTTGAAAAGGCACTTCTTGATTTATTTGCACAGGCGGAAAAAGAAATTGACAACGGAGCAGATATTTTAGTGCTAAGCGACAGAGGAATGGATGAAAATACGCTTGCTTTGCCGATTTTACTTGCAGCAGCAGGTTTGAAGAATGCAATGATTGGTAAAGGAAAAGGGGCGAAATTCTCGCTTGTGGCAGATTCTGCTGAGGTGAGTGAAGTACATCACTTCGCCTGCTTGCTCGGCTACGGTGTGAGTGCCATTCATCCATACGGAGCATACGAGGTGATTTGTGATACTTACAAGGAAAACACAGCACTTCGCCTTGAAACATTTGCAAAAGCGTGTGTGAAAGGAATTGTGAAAGTCATGAGCCGTATGGGAATTTCAACGGTTACAGGGTATTTCTCTGCCCAATTATTTGAGGTGGTGGGAATTTCTGAGACAGTTGTGGAGAAATTCTTTACAGGTACGACAACACGTGTCGGCGGTCTTGGCTTGGCGGAGATTGAACGAGAATATAAAAAATATCACAAACAAGCCTTTGGCGAAAGACGTGCAGACTTATTAGAAAGTGGCGGAGCATTTCAATTTAAGGTGGACGGAGAACATCATTTGTTCAATCCGAAAACCATTTACAACTTCCAACAGGCAGTAAGAAGTGGCGACTACGAGCTGTACAAACGCTATGCGGAAGAATTAGATAATGATGCAATTTCTGAACCAACGAATTTACGTCATCTATGGGAAATGAAATCTAATAGACCGTCTGTTCCGCTTGATGAAGTGGAGCCAGTAAGTGAAATTGTCAAACGTTTCAAAGTTGGAGCGATGAGTTTTGGCTCGCTTTCCAAAGAAGCACATGAATGTATTGCTGAGGCGATGAACCGCATGGGCGGAAAATCAAACTCTGGTGAGGGGGGAGAAAACCGCAATCGTTTCAAGGTACAACCTGATGGACGAAATCTCAACTCAAAAATCAAACAGGTCGCAAGCGGTCGTTTTGGTGTGAATGCGGAATATTTGATGAGTGCAGAAGAATTGCAAATCAAGCTCGCTCAAGGGGCAAAACCGGGTGAGGGTGGTCAACTTCCGGGGGAAAAAGTATTTCCGTGGGTCGCTGAAATTCGTGGTTCTACTCCGGGGGTACGCTTAATTTCACCTCCTCCACATCACGATATTTACTCGATTGAAGATTTGGCACAGTTGATTTACGACTTGAAGAAAATCAATCCATACGCAAAAATCAACGTGAAACTCGTTTCCTCAACAGGTGTAGGAACAATTGCCACAGGTTGTGTGAAAGCAGGAGCTGACGTAGTGGTAATTTCAGGATTTGACGGTGGTACAGGTGCAAGTCCACGTGTGAGTGTGCGGGACGCTGGTTTACCTCTTGAAATTGGTCTAGCTGAGGCACATCAAGTGTTATCAATCAACCGTCTGCGTAATCGTATGACACTTGAAACGGACGGAAAATTAATGACTGCTCGTGATGTTGCTCAAACCATTCTCTTAGGAGCTGAAGAATTTTCATTTGCCTCACTCGCACTTGTCGCAGTAGGTTGTGTGATGATGAGAGTATGTAGTTTGAATACTTGCCCAGTAGGTGTGGCAACGCAAAATCCAGAGCTACGCAAACATTTCGTCGGCAAACCAGAGCATATTGTTAATATGTTCACATTTATCGCCGAACATCTGCGTGAAATGATGAGTGAACTTGGTTTTAGAACGATTGATGAAATGGTAGGACACGCTGAAGTGTTGCACGTTAGGGAAGACTTGCCAGATAAAGCGAAAACTCTTGATTTCTCAAGAATTTTGAACCACACATTACCGATTGAACGAAAAGTAGTCGATCCGTTTGCAGAAAAACGAGCGTGGAGTGAGCTTGATGCATTTGCTGAAATGGCAGTTACGTCTGAGCAACCAATTAAAGTGACACAACCAATCAACAACGTTAATCGCACGACTGGTGCGAGGTTTGCAGGTTGGCTTGCGGAGCGTTTTGGTAATTATAGCTTGGAGGCTGGAAAAATTTGCTTTGAATATACAGGAATTGCAGGGCAAAGTTTTGGAGCATTTGCAACACAAGGAATGGAACTTTGTTTGATTGGTGAGGCGAATGACTATGTAGCCAAAGGCTTGAGTGGCGGTAGAATTATTGTGAAACCACCAGTTGATGCAGGATATGACGTTGAGAAATCGCACATTGTAGGAAACGTTGCTTGCTTTGGTGCAAACAAAGGTGAGGGGTATTTCCTAGGAAAAGCAGGCGAGCGTTTCTGCGTAAGAAACTCAGGTGCAAAAGTTGTCGTTGAAGGTGTTGGTGACCACGGTTGTGAATATATGACAGGTGGTGTGGCAGTAATCTTGGGTGAAACGGGTCGAAACTTTGGTGCAGGTATGAGCGGAGGTGTGGCGTACGTCTATGACGAGACGGGCAACTTTGCAAAGAAATGTAACATGGAAATGATTGAGCTATTCAAACTTGGCGAAACCACAGGGGATGCGGTATTGAAAGAAATGCTTGAAAATCATGCAAACTATACCAATTCGGCGAAAGCAAAATCAATTTTGTCAGATTGGGAAAGTGCAATACAAAAATTTGTCAAAGTCTATCCAAAAGACTATCGCAAAATCATGGAAATCAAGGAAAACTTTGCACAGAGTGGCTTAACTGGCGAAGAATTGGAAAATAAAACATTTGAAGCTGCAACGAAAGGTGGTGCGTAACAATGGCAGATCCATTTGGATTTTTAAAGGTAAAACGCAAGGATAATCCGTATAGATTGGCAAGTGTTCGTGTGAAAGATTGGCAAGAACTTCAAGTGCCATTAGACAATGCAGAACGTCAACAACAGGCTAGTCGCTGTATGAATTGTGGGATTCCATTCTGTCACGAGGGGAATTTTTACGGAGGTTCAAGAGCGGTAAGTGGTTGCCCGAATGATAATTTAATTCCTGAATGGAATGATTACTTGTTCCGTGGCGATGTGAAAAAAGCATTTGAACGCCTTAGTCGCACAAATCCATTGCCAGAAATGACCGGTCGAGTTTGTCCAGCTCCTTGTGAAAAAGCGTGTACGGAAAGTTTGAATGGTAGTGGTGTGACCATTCATGATAACGAGCGATTTATCATTGATACAGCCTTTGAAAATGACTGGGTGAAAGAAACAGGGTTGCCAGTTGAGCGTAAGGACAAAAAAATTGCCATTATTGGTAGTGGCCCCGCAGGACTTTCGGCAGCGTGGCGAGCAAATCAACTAGGGTATAACGTAACGGTGTTTGAGAAAAGCGACCGTTTTGGTGGATTGTTGATGTATGGCATTCCGAATATGAAATTGGATAAAGCGGTAATCGACCGCAGAATTAACGTGATGAAAGAAGTCGGGATTACATTTGTTGCAAATTGTGAAGTGGGCAAGACGATTTCTGCTGAGGAGTTAACAAGCCAATTTGATCGAGTGATTTTAGCGATTGGTGCAGGTGTGCCAAGAGATTTGAATGTAGTAGGTCGCAAGGCAAAAGGTGTTGAGTTTGCAGTAGATTTCCTGACAAAAGCAACCAAAGAATTGCTTGAAACTGGAGAAGTGAAACAAACTTTAACAGGCAAGCGTGTGGTAGTAATTGGTGGCGGAGATACGGGAAATGACTGTCTAGCAACTGCTGTTCGTATGGGGGCAACAAGCGTGAAACAACTAGAAATTACGCAACCTTTGCCAAACGAGAGAAACAGCAACAATCCGTGGCCAGAATATCCATTCGTCAGCAAACTAGGCTACGGTCAAGAAGAGGCAGCACTCGTACAATCAAGCGAAGTCACAAGCTATGCAATTTCCACAACAGAATTTTTGACAAACGAGAAAAACGAGCTGACTGCTCTAAAAACGGTCAAAGTCAACGAACGCTTTGAGGCTATCGCAGGCACGGAAGAAATTTTAGAAGTTGATCTTGTCCTACTTGCCATGGGCTTTATCGGAGCAGAACAAGCGATTTTTGAACAATTTGGTATAAGTGAAGTATTAGACGATTATTCAACCAATAACGAAAAAATCTTCGTAGCAGGAGACGCCAGACGTGGCCCAAGCCTTGTCATTTGGGGAATCCGTGAAGGAAGAAAAGCTGTTGAAACAATTCTCAATCGAGACAGCGTTTTGGTGGGGTAAAAAGAGGAATAATAAACCGCACGAGACTTTTGTTTTGTGTGGTTTTTTGGCTCTTTGTCAACCAATAAGGATAAAAATTTCTATTACAATTCCGTTAAATCCATGTAACGAAACAATTACAAAGAGTAGTAAACATTCTGTTGTCTACTCTCTTTTTTGTTTTGTAAGATTTTTTAATATTTTTGGGCATGACAAAGAAAGGCTTACACCTATTTTTTTTAATATCATGAGTTATTTAATATTAAAAAGATTCTCTTTCTAAAGTTTGCGAAGTTCCGAAAACCAAAAGAGAAACGCTTAATACTCTTGATAATATTGTTTGTTGCCTCTAATGAACCATTAGAATAAGGAAAAATCAAAGCGTTGTGTATCTGTTTCTTATAATAGCGATATGTTCTTATGACTGTTTGAAATCTATTGTTGAATTGATTCACATTCTCTTTGATTAATTCATCAAAGAGTTCTATATCCTTTGTTTTGATTGCTCCTAGAATTTCTTGATAATATTCATAGTGTTGTTTTAATTCTGGTGAATAACTTAACATTTCATCTATCATCGCTTTTTGACTTAGTTGTTTCCATGAGAAAGATTGTCTTGGTTTCCAATCAGAATAATTCAATTTGTCACTATCCATTTGTAGTAATTTCCAATTGTTTTTTAGTCGTCTATATTTCTTAGGTTCATTCTTTCTGAAAGTATTCATCACTTGTATTCTTGTTTGATTAAATGCTCTATTGATATGTTGCACTATATGAAATCTGTCTATGCTTATTTCTGCATTGGGAAAACATTTCTTTATGATGTTTAAATAAGGTTTGTACATATCCATAGTGATTAATTTAACGTTTAATCTTGCTTTTCTATCATATTGTAAAAAGTATTTGATAATGTTGTCTTGATGTCTGTTTGCGACAATATCAATGATTTTTCTTTCTTTTGTGTCTTGAAAAATAAAACTCATTTTTGTTTCTTCTCTGTTCGTACTGTGAAACTCATCAATACTTAAAATCTCTGGTAAGTAATGATAATTCACTTTGTGATATATTGCCAGTTCTTCCAATACACGATATACAGAAGAAGTAGATACTTCACATAATTTTGAAATTAGAGTTAAGTCCATTTTTAATTTAAGATACTTTGCGATTTTTAACTTTACAGCTTGCGTAATCTGACAATTCTTTTGAATGATTTCAGATTGGGCGACAAATGTTCTTTTGCACGCTTTACACAAAAACACGCGTTTTTTTAATTTTAGAAACGTTTTGTATTCTGATACTTGATTTATTTGAATGGTTACATCTTTCCCTATCCAACCATTACGTACAATGCTTTTTTGATTCTCTTTTCGGCAGTGTACGCAATATGTTGGTTGATAGTCTAATGTACCAGTATAAACAAGACAAATTTGTTTCCCTAAACGTTCTTTTCGTACGTTTTCCTCAATTGTGATATGTTCATCTTGAATAGCAAGTATTTCTTTATACATTCTAACAACTCCTCTTTTATCAGTTGTCTAAAGACTAACAAAAAGAATAGGTGTTGTAAATAAAAATAACTATTTTCTTATTTTTTGATTATTTTCTTCTTTAATAAAGCATGCCCCCCTTTTTTTTTCACTTTCTTTTTTCGTGTTCCTTATTTTGCTCTACCATAACAAAAATTTAGATTGTTTTCTAAAATATCTAATGAAAAGAAAGCTCACAAAATCGTCAAATTTAAATTGAATTTCTATGTTTTGTTCTCCCTCTCAATCTTTTTCTCTCTATCCCTTGCGTTTTTTGTATAGAATCGCTCCTACAATAGAACCAACACTTACTGCTAAAACAACTAAAAAGATAGCTCCTAATGTTAAAATCGCATCTAATGACAACATATTCATTCCTCATTTCTTTCTGACTAGGCTTGTTACATTGGGAAATTCTACACCCCATGTTCTCGCATAATAATTTACCATTTTTCCCTCGGCATTTTGTTCATACGTGAAAAAACGATTGTTTTTGCCTACATCTGCTACAATACCTGTATGTCCGTATTCTGTTTTTGCATATCCTCCCATGCCCCAGTTGATAATATCACCTTTTTTCACTTCGCTAAATTTAGGGTTGTGTATCACTTGCCAACCGTGCTTTTCCCAAAGGTAAGCTTTGCCAATATTCCATGCACTCACTGTATCGCTCCCTGTTGTTTCAGTTAAACCATGAGGAGAACCACTCCCAAGATGAATCGGTGTATTGAAACTGTCCACATAAAACGCAGTCAATCCATAACATTGCCCATTATAAACAAAACTTCCTACTTTTTCTTGCAAAAATTTGATTTGTCCACCACTCGCTCCACTTTTGCCACTTGAAAACAACGCAAACCACTTTTGAGCCGAACTTGTTCGTTTGTTTTGTTCTTCTCTGTTATTTTGCGTACCTGCACGTTCCCAATTTTTCAATAAATCAAGTGTTGTTTCTGTCATGTCTTTTCGTGTTGCGTATTTCTTTAAAAGCTCGTTGTCTGGTTTATCAAAATTCCAAACCCACTTGAGCTGAAACTCAATATCTTGCCAATTTTTCTTTTCTTCAGTCGCTTTTTTCAACATAGCAACTCTCCGTCCACCGTCCATTTGAAATAGTCCTAACGCATAGCCATTGACATTTTCGTCCGTAGCCCACGAATTATTGTAAGCGAAACCTCCTTGAATACAATCTGCCTTTAGTCCACTCTCGCCCTCAGCGTTCCCAATCCATGCACACGCAAATTCTAATGTGCCATTTTGAGAAAGAACATAATCTTTGATTGCGACAGCCACTTTTTCTTGTTCAGTACTTGGTGTGAAATTCCCACCGTCTGCCGTTTTATTCATAGAAGTCGCAAGAAAACCACCTCCTAAAAACAAAATCATCAATAACGGCAAAAGAGGTAAAACAAGTAGAAGTAAAACGACAAACATTCCTTTTTTCATTTTCACACCCTCTTTCTAAAAAGAAAAGATAGAGAGTCTCCTCCCTATCTCTTTAAACTATCAGCTTTTTCTTTTGTTGCTTTTTCTACTCCCTTTTTAAGTGAAGAAGTCGTCAATCCTCTGTTTACATCTCCGTAATCATAATTTCGATTGAACGTAGAGAAAGAAAAGAATTTTTTCGCAACAGCTACATTGTCTTGCAAGAGCGTTTGTACTTGCCATTCATGAGTTACTTTATTATTTATTTTTTTCACTTTTCTCTTAGAGAGAGGTTTTGGAGGACTGAATTTTTCCGTGTGTTCCTCTTTCAATCGTTCTAAGTCTTGCCACGTAGACACTTCACCACTTACTACTTTATCCAGGAACTCAACTTCAGATACCCCTGTTTTTCGCCTTTCTCTTTGGAAGAATTTTTCTTTTTCAAGTTCGGTCATTTGTTCAAAATTAAACGAGCGAATATTCCTTTGTCTATCCGTTACATTGAATCGTTCATAAGTAGAAGATTGAGGAGGAGTGTTTCCTTTGTAACGATTTTGAGATTGTAATTCTCCATTTTCATTCCACAATCCCGTTCCTTTTCGTTCTTCTTTTTTTTCTTTCGTTTCTTCAGTTGGTTTTTTCGTGTCTTTCGTGTGCGTTGCATTAGTTAAACTTTGATTGTTCATCAATATTTCGCCTTTTTGTTTTAAAGCAGTAGCACTTGTGCCGAATTGATTCAAAGCCATGTTCGCTCCTTCCATAACTAATTGAGGGTTCGCAAGAGCAACACCTGCACCTGTCATGACTGCACCACTTAAGACTTTTACTCCTTGCGTTGCTTTCTCGTGAATTTTCTGCTCCAATACATTCCCCTCCACCTTGTTGTCTGTAAACAAACCTAAAATCTTATAACGATTTTTAAAGAACACCACAAGAACAACAAATTTAATTAAGAAAATTGTAAATGCAGATACAACCACACCTTGCCCACCTGTTAAAAATGTTGAAATCGAACCTGTAATAGAGAAAATAGGTTTCAATACTGTATCAATCAAATGGTTTATCCATAAAAAACCTGCCAAAATAATGCTCAGAATCAATGGAAAAAACAACAAACTAAATGTCATTTTAAGTGCTCGGAACACCACATTTTGTAACCTAGGGAAAAACGAAAACGATACAAATACAGGAAACAATAAAATCATCATCAACACCACTACTTCCACAAGAGAAGTCATCACATTAATATATGCCACAGGCAAACCCACGACACTTAAATTCGCAAACCCTAAAGAAATTACTGCACTTTTTTCCATGGTCTTATCAAGATTTTGCCTAAAATAAGGATTGTCCTCGACAAGAGAATTGATGTATTTGTGCCGTTCTTCATCAAATTTCTTTCTGTCCTTTTCATTCAACGGCATAATCAATTTAGTACTATCTAACACACCACTACCAAAATTGCCGTCTGTACTCCCACTATTGATTAAGTAGAAAGTTTCTTTAATAACAGAAGAAAACAACGCATTTTCCTCTAAATTCTCACTTGAAAAATTATTGTCACCACTCAATGTAGACAAACTTTTGTTCATTTCACGCTTGAAATCATTCGACAATGTCCGAACGGAAGTAATCAAAAATTCCCCTCCTGTTTGGCTCTTATTGTTTACATTGACTCCCGTTGAAAACCAAAATTGAAACACGAACACCACAAGTAAGGCATGGATACATTTTCGACCAAATTGTCTGTTTTGAAAAAAGAATAAGTAGCCCAAATACAACCCCAACAAACTAAATAGAAATGCAATCAAAGAACCATTTTTCATAGTTGCTCCACCTAGATTGTTAAAAATTTCTACTCCTCTATCAAACGCATTGCCTTGTTGATTGATAAACAAATCAGAGAAATTAAGTTTTTCCAAAATGCTCTCTAAAATATAAAAATTGAAGCGCAAAATAGAATACGGCAAATCTACAAACACCCAATTCACTAATTCTGGCAACTTATCCCAGTTTCCATTCTCAAAATATGGCTTGTAGCTTTCAATATCCATTTTTGTTAGTTCATCCATACTCCACCTCCTAAAAAGATGTGCCTACTTGCAAACTCGCTTTTGTGTCATCAACCGTTTTAAAGAGCAACAAGTATTCTTCAAACAAAATATGAATCGCTATACGATTGATATTAAAAAACATATCTCTGAAAATACATTGCCCTTGTGCCATGTTGCTTACCCATTTTATCGAATTTTCATCAATCGGAATTTCCATAAAGTCTAAAATCTTCTCTGGTTTTTTCTCGCTGAAACAAATCACCTCGCCAAACTCCATACCCTCCTCTTTCGAAAATCTCAAATCGTCCACCGATTGAGAAATAAAGTATAAGAAGTTGTTCATAGAGCGACCGACACGCAACATAGATTTCAAAACTTTCTTCCCGCTATCGCTTGTCAAGAAAATCCAAGCCTCATCAAAGAAGATAACCGTTTCCTCTGTCCTATCTCGTTTTCCAAAATACTCGCAAAATGTACCTAACGCAAACATCAAAGCCACCGACAAACGCTGATTATCACTAATATTATCTTCACGCTCTTTTGGCAAATCAAGGTTTTCAATTTCTAAGACCGTTGCTTGTTCATCAAAAGATAAACCTTTCACATCTCCATAAGAGAAGCACAACTCCAATACAGAACCTTGTACCATAGAACGAATATAACGACCTAAAATTTGTATTTCTTCATCTGTATCTTGCATAAGCAAATCCACAACATGCCACAACCCCACTTTATCGCCGTCTTGTCTTGCTTGTATCACTTGAGCAATTGTTTCATACAAAACAGCACTTTCTTTTCTCGTGTAAGGGCTACTCGGTGGAGTAATATAAGTCAAAATAGATTTTGTTACTTCTAAAGCTTTTTCTCTTTCAAACATCACAATAGGGTCAAGAACTCCTAAGTTTGATTTTTCAGTATTGTCAAGTGTAACAAAGTTGATTTTCTCAATCAATTCAACCATTTCTGGATACTTGTATTGAAAATCTTTGTTTTGTGAGTTGTAGATAAACTCTTTCCGCATTTCTTTTTTAGGGTCGATATAGAGAGCTTTTGCTCCTAGTTTGATAACTTCAATAAAATCACGTTTACACATCACCGATTTTCCTCCTCCAGTAACACCTGTTACTGCAACGTGAGGGTTATTTGTGCGTTTTCCTCTGATTTTATTTTTATTAGACAAGAGGAAATTTCGAAAGATTAATTTGTTTGAGCGTTGCACAATCGCATTGACATTTATTTTTTCGGATAAATCTAAGTCTACTCGCCCAAAATAGTAGCCAATATCATTTCCAGCACGTTGTGTTGTGAAAAAATCCATTCTCGCAAAACTTTTCACCGTTGAGGTGTGTCGCCATTTTTTATTTTCCGATAAAAGAAATTGGCCGTACAGCGTTTGTTGAAATAGATAAGGATTGTCAAACGTTGCTCGATACAAACTGATTTTATTATTGTGAAAAGAATTGAGTAACGCTTTTCGTCTATCTCTACACTCGGCTTTTGTACGACCTGCAATAATGAAATACCCAGACCAATCCAAAACAGGTTCATTGTTGTCTATTTGTTCGTCAAGGTCATTCAATGTTAACATGGAGGAAATGATTTTTTTCTTTTGCACTCCACCACTCACTTCTGTTTCTTCGGCAATTCCTTTCAAACGTGATTTTCCACGTGCTGAACGACCCGCCAAGGCTAACGCTCCTTTTTTCTCTGCAAATTTCGCTTGAAACTTCGCATGAATAGGGAAATCAAATAGTTGTAAATAGCTTAATACGTTGGCATTGCGTAAATCAAAGCCCATATCTCCTAAAGGGAGAATATCTACATAACTCACTCCATTAGCATGTTGCATTTCCAACATACCATTGAATTTCACCTCAATTTTTGTATCAAGTAAATTGTCAAGTTTGCCAACACTTAAAATATCATCTGCACTATGAGGAATGTAATTGACAAATTGTTCGCCTTGTATTCTCTGTATTTCACTCTCTGTTAACCTTTCAACATGAAACTCATTCAGACTTTGAAAAACTTCTTTTTCTTTGTACAACAATTCTTTTTCCCAATCTTTCTCTAAGGCGACTTCGAGACCAAACCCATTGACAAAGCTTTCTACCACTTCATCATATTTATTTTTCATGCTTTCTTTAAAATCGGCTGAAAGCTCTGTTTTTGGCAACGGTACACTCAGTATCCATTTGTATTCATACGGTTGAATCAATTCTTGAATAAGCGATTGTTCTGTACGCATGGCATGGTTCAAAACAATGTTTTCATGTTGAGGATCTGAAATTTCAATGAGTTTTTCCATTTTTTCATGTAAATCTAAATCGAACGGTACTAAGTCGATTTCAAACCCTTTATTCACTTCAAACTTTTCAAGCACCAAACCAACTTTATGTTTCACTCTCTCTGCCTTTTCAAAGTCAACCAATGTCAGACTTTCACTTTCTATTTTGTAAAAAGCTAGAGGTGTTTTATCCGTTGTTAACGCAATATTCCCCTTAATTTCTTTCCTCAATGGGTAAGCGAACGTTGTCATTTTCTCCCACCTTTCCTTTTTTGTTGCTTGTTTCTTAACGTTTAAATGAAAATTCTTTCACCTGTTTCACTCGTTCAAAACGATACATTTCTCGTTTGTCTAAAACAAAATCAATAACAAATTTCAACATATCTTTTAGATACTGAAAACAATTCTTGCCGTCAATTTCTGTTTTCACATATTGATTCGCTAAATAGTATGAACTTGCCATTTCTAAAGCGATTTTTGCCCCAAGCATTTGTCCATTATTTACAAACAATTCTTTTAGTAACCTAAACAACAAAACGAATGCCACGAGAAAACACCCAAAGAACGCTAAAGAAACAGGTTGAGCGAATACCCAAATAATATGTTTTCTTGTACGTAAGACTTGAATAGAATAAGGAGCATTTAAGCCCCTTGAATAATCATAATAATTCATGTTCTTTCCTCTTATTTAAATGTTCCACCAGAAATAGTATTGATTACTTTTGCAAGTAAATCACGTGTAGCCTGTCCTTTGTTCGTTGTAAAATCAGCTAAAATCAAAAACACAATAAGAACACTGCCAATTTTTAACCAGTTACTATTTTTCCATTCTTTAATGATATAAAACGTACCACACGCAATAATCACTGCAAAAATAAAACCACTTAAAATACCTAAAATTCCTGAACCGTCCGTCATAACTGTTTCCTCTTTTCTTTTTTTTTTATTTTCTAATTTTCATTTACCGAAAAATAATGTTTTAAATTTTGCACTTCAAAACTGTTTTTTGTTTCATTCAAAAACAACGTAAAGTGTTCTTTATGCGTTTCTCCTGTATTATTGTTTTGGAACACCACAGACACTAGCACACCCAACGTTGCTTGTTTTGTTTCAAATACTTGCACGTTATCTTCTGAAATTGCTTGAGGTACTTCATTTCCTGCTGTCAATTCCACATGTTTCATCATAAACGTTAATTCTTCCTTACTTGCACTTGCATACTTTGTAAAGAACACACCTAAAAATTGCATAAGTTTTTCTTTTTGCTTAGCAGATAATTCAACAGAATCAAATTTTAGTGCGGTCTGTTTCACGTTCGCTTTCGCAAAACTTACAGCCTTTGTGTAAGGCAAACTATAAATGGTATACCCTCCGCTTGAAATTTTTACAGGCAAGACAATTTCTTCTACTCGCTCACTCTTGATAAGTTCTTTCACTCGTTGTGGTTTCTTGACTGTTTTGTTCCCCTCTTTTACCATTACCAATTTTTCTGTTTCTTTTTGTGTACTCACTTCACAATTCACTCTGTACGTTGTCAAACAAAGACCGTCGACTTCTTTCACTTCGACCATTTCAAAAGAAAGTAATTGACGAGTTATTTTCTCTAGTTTTTCCTCTAAATCCTTTGTTTCAAACGACAAAAAAGAAGATAGATTTTCATTTCTTTCCTTATCTTCTCCGTTCATTGTATTCACGTTATAATACACCTGTAAAAATTGTTTCGTGTAATCTTGCAAACTCATCAAGTCAACACTACTTCCACCTTGAACCTTTGATATTTTCTGTTTTTGCTTGATTTCTTTTACATCTTGATACACTCCTTGTACTTGAGTAACAAGAATATTTGAATGCAAGACAGCTAAAATAGAAAATGCCAACAGCAGAAGAAAGAATACACTTACCACTCTACGAGCTTTCTTAGCGGAAACTTCTTTTGCTTGAGGACTTTTTTTTGCTTTTTCCTTTTTGACAATCCGTTTCTTTTTCGAAAGTCTTTTCTTGTCTTTCCTCTCTGGCTCTTTTAATAAAATCCCCATGTGTTCCACCTTTCTTTTTTTTTCTTCACTTACGCTTTTACAAAGCTAATTTTTGTTTTCACTCTTTCACCGTTTTCTGTGATTAACCATTTGTGAGCGTATTTGTAGACACTGCTATTGTATTTCACTTGTTCATCTTCTAAAAACACGATTTCTAAATGAGAAGAAGTAGAATAGCGAATACTCATGCCAAATTTAGAAATTTTCTCTTGAATCGTTTTTCCAATCGTTTGCCATTCTTCCATTGTCCAAGCTGAACCACTCGGATATAACGGCGAAAGTGTCAAACTTAGCGTACTCGTCTTTCCCTCGCCTAATTCTAATTTTGTGTACCAAAATTCACGAAATTTATTCTCAATAACTGCTTTCGTTTTTTCTGACGAATAATATGCAAGAATGTTTGTTTTATCTCTCAACTCCACGAACCCATGATATTTTTGAACGAACGCTGAAAATTCACGGATACGCAAGAAAAAATCTTCCTCCGAAAGAGCTTGAACACGACTCATATTAAACGTAATGTACACACCTTTCGAGTTTTTTGCTTCCTCGTATTCTTTCTGTAAATAATACGCTTTTCGTCTACCGTCATTTGTGAGTGCAAACACTTCTAACTCATATTTTTTATGCTCAATGACCACCTCAATTTCTTCCAATCGCCTTAACTTTGTTAATAATTCTCTGTAATTCATATCGTCCACCTCATTTTCTTGCTGTGATTTTGTTGAAATAAACACGAAATCATTTGTCCCCTCAAAATCATTCAACACTGTAAATAACCTTTTTGTTTGATTGTTATTGTCTAGCGTGATAAAGATAAAATACATATTTCTTTGTTCATCATATTCTAAACGTACATCATACCCTTTCTGTTTTAACATTCTGTATAACAATTCTTTTTCACTACTTTCATATTTCAAGAGTTGTAATTCTCTCAATCGTTTATCATCAACCATTAGTTGTACGTGCATAAGTCCTGCATATTCTTGCATTTCTTCTAACTGTTCTTCCGTTTCTGGTACAACTTCAAATCGTCCGTAACCGTTATAACGAAATTGCCAATTCATTTCTTGAGCGAACGTATAGAAAAATCGTCCGTATTCTTCTTTCGTTAACACAACACCACCTCACTTTTTTTCTTCTAGTTGCCGTTGTTTTTGAATTTCTTTTTCCCAATACAAAAATACTTCACTTTGTCCGTTTTCAATTAAAGCTAATTCTCCGTTTATCATGTCTTGTTGGGGCTTTGAAAATTCTACTTCATTCATCTGTAAAGCTAAATACTCTTGTAACCATTCATTTCCCTTTATCTCTCGAATTGTCGCAAGTGTTGGCATAACTTGTGTATTCAACCAAATCAGTTTTTTCTCTAGTGTTTTTATCTCTTTTTTGTTGTTTACTTTAATTTTTGTGTAATCGCCAAAAATCGCATAAAATTTTTTATCAAAAACAAACTTGCCGTCCTCTGTTTTTTCATATACTTCAAATTTTGACAAAAACAAATTTAAAGCTATTTTTTCAAGAGAAACACCATGATACAAACGTAATAAAATATGCTCAGCGTAATTACCGCTACATTGCATTTCATAGCGATTAATTACTCCATTCTCTTGTATGACTGTATCGAAATCTTTTTGTTGTTTCTTCATAATTTCTTTTGCTTTTTCATAGATACGCACTAAGAAATGTCCGTGTTTCGAACCAAAATAAAGAGTTAACCCCTGTGTTTTCCCCTCAAAATGTTCTTCGATATTGCGTGCTGTTTTCAAAGAAGTTTCGAGTAAATTGTCATCTCTTTTCTTCAACAACTCATGAATATCATAGTTTGAACCGTCCAAACGGTACAATTCATCTATCGCTATATCAATACGTGAGGACTGTAATTTTGAATACAAACCAACATTTCTTGCCCAATCTTCATTTTGTATCGTTTGTAACCATTCCAAAAGAGAAAACCCACGCTTTTGCAAAATTTCCTCGTATTCTTTCAAAGCCATACCACTCATTTCAAGCAAAATATCTTCTCTTGGGTCGTGATGTTTGCCGTCTTTATCTTGATACGCTAAACCTACGTAAATCTTTATCGCCCCACAAGAATAAATATGCGTGTAACTTTTTGCGTGATTTTCTTCTACACGAAAAAATCTTTTTTCTAACCCTAAACCGTGCGTGATAACTTTTTCTATCGTGCTATCAAAAAACGATAAACGCAAATAGTCTAAGTGAACGTGTAATTTATAATCTAGCCAATCAGAGATACCACTACCGATTTTTTCTTTTATTTTTTGTTCAATTTTGTTAGAAACAGGAGTTTGGTTGTTTTCGATACGTAATATCGTCATTTTTGATACACCAACAAAATCTGCGAATGACTGCATGGTGTAACCTAACTTTAAACGCAATTGTTTCATTGTTAAGTTGTCAATCTTACTCACTTCCTTTACCTTTAATGAAAAATGTTACCGAGCGACTAGTTTCTGGTAACATTTTTTGAATTGCTTGAAACGTTGCTGTTTCAACGTCTCTAAGGTGTCGCACCCGGTTTTACGTGGATTTGATACCCCGTGTTACTAGACGGGGTATTTACAAGGCGAGCTACCGCTCGCCTTGTTTCTTTGCTTTTCCTTGCTTTTACGCTCGAAAAGGCAAAAAATAGCCTTGTGTCGCTTATGCTCACCGTCTATTTTTTTCCTTTATTTTTCGGCTTAGCACAAAAAAAAGCGAAAGAAACACGTAAAGTTTTCTTTTTTTTTTCTCAATCTTCTTTCCCAAACTTCATTTTTTTGTACGTGTTGTACCGAAAATTCACTCGTTTCATCAAAGCATAATCTTCACTAGACAAAAACGCACGATACAAAGAAGTGTTAAACTCTACTTTTTCTTCTAACAATTCTACAAAACGCTCAAATTTTTTCACCTCTTCATCGGTGTAATAAAAATCTTCCCTAGGCTCGTCCGTTCCCTCTTTATAGACAATATGATTTTCATTGACACCTTTTAAAAACTTATAGCCTGTCCGTTCTTCTACATACTGCGACCATTTTCTAATCGTATCTGGCACTCGAAAATAATTGAGTATTTCTGTTAATTCTTCTACCGTATAAGGCACATCATCATACGCACGCATAGCTACACCACCTTTTTTTTTCTAATTATTTACGCTCAAAAGATTGCCCACCTGCAACAATCTGCTCAATACGCTTCTCTTTTTCTTCAAACAAACGATTATTTTCTTCTCGAACAAACTTTTTTTTCTCTAATTCTTCAATAGTTTCAATAGAATCTAAATACTCATTGACTTCTTTTTTTGTTTCTTCATCTAATGAAATATGAGAAACATCTGTATAAGGCATTTCTGGAAATTCTGCCCAATAAGTCATAGGGTCAAATGTTTCTTCAAAAAGAGGAGAATAAAACTCTAAAGGAACACCTGTACCGTTATAAAAATATCCTCGACCCATTTTTTCCCCCTTATTCACAAAACGCTTTTCTTTCCAATCCCCAAACACTGCTGTATAACCGTCTTGTGTTACTGTACCTAAAGTTACACGCAAACCTACATTATCACGCACAATCGAGGGAATAACATCAACTGTTGCTTTTTGTGTCGCAAAAATAAAAAATATCCCACATTGCCGAGCTTTTAAAATTAATGGTGCAAGCAAATTTTGAAAATCATATTTATCTTTTCTTCGTTCGCCATTCGGCAAGCGACCTTTCGCTCCCTCTAATTCACTTACCAAAGCTGCAAATTCATCTAAGATATAAAATTCTGGTTTCATATCATAAAACGAATAATCTTTTCCAATAGTAAAATTAGGGTGCTGAATCATATACGCATAACGTTTTTCCATTAATTCAACAGCTTCTTCATACTGCATAAAAATATCTTCTGTATTTGACACAACCAAATTTTTAAAAGCCTTGAAATGTTTGAATTGGGAAATATCACTTCGTTTAGGGTCTGCTAAATGCACTCGCCCTATTTTGCCAAATGCTGAAATCATTGCATATTGTAAAAATGTTTTTCCTGCACCAGTGGGAGCAAGAATCAAACCGTGAGGAATTTTTCGATATACCCACTTCACACCATTCATCAACACAATTTCATCTTCGTTTGCTTTCACTTCGCTAAACATCATACGCTTAGAAACATTGTCTAGTAAAAAACGAAAAAAAATAAACTCTCTATTTCTTTCACTTGAAACCAAATCTGCTTCTAGCCATTGTTCAAGTAGCTTAGGTAATTCCAAGATTTTTTCAAAATGTTCGTTCACCAAATCAAACGTAATGGTATCGTATTCTTTTTCATGCTTATAATACGTTTTGACAAGTTTTTCAACTTTTTTTATACCTTTTTCTGTTTTTTTCTCTTTCGTTGTCAAAAATCGTTGTAACATCAAATGTCTTGTTACTATTTGTTTTGTTTTTCTTGTGTAAAAAAAACCATGCTTTTGTTCACTTCTTCGAATAACATATAAGGAAAACAAACAACCTAAAAAAAGAAGAAGAAGCGTTACAGCAATCGGCTGAATATAATTTTGCCACACTCGAAGATTCGCCTGTATTCGAAAAATAGGAAATGTTACTTTGTAATGATAAAAACTTAAAACAATCAAAAAAGGTAAAAAAAGCACAAACCCATAATTCAATAGTAAATGCGTATGAAACAATCGCAAACGCTCGCCTTTATATTGCCAGATTGTCTTTAACATACAACCACCTCTCTAATTCTACTATTTGTCTTTTCGCCGTTTTTGATTCTTGTAAATACCCTACTTCCATTAAAAAAATCAAAAAATCAACCACTCGTCGTAACATTTTTTTTAACCGTACATTCTCACAATAAACTTTTTCTACTTTACAAACACCATTCACACTTTTCATTTTATAAAAATCAAAAACTACTATTCTATCGCCATGATAAAATTTTGTTTTTCCCTCGACAACTAAATAAGTTGAATAAGCAGAAGAAGAAAACAACGAAAAATAATAATGTTCAAAACTAAACATTTTATACACTTGAAAGCCTAAATTGTGCATTATCTCGTTAAATTGTTTTATCGAAAAATCTTTTTGTATTTGTTCGTACGACACTACTTTTTCTCTCATGTTCTCACAACTTTCACGATTTTTCCATTCTGTAAAAAGGAAACTCCATTGCATACAACAAATTTTCTTTCGTTGCTTCACACCCCTCACCTGTATATTCATAAAAAGAAAAAATTAATTTTCCTTTTTGTTCATCTAAGACAGATTTTGTAACCACCAATACACTGACTCCTCTAATTTCTTCTAATAACAAACCTGTTTTTCCTTTTTTTATTTCCTCTACACTTCGCCGAAACATATGAGGATAACTTACACCTGCAATTTTTACTTTCGGCTTATTCAAACCAATTGGATTTAAAATAATGATCTCTTTGTTTTTTGTTTCTATTCTCATTTTTTTTCACACCACCTCGCAAAAAGGAAATGAAAAACTACAACCAATTTTCACTTCCTTTTTTTATTTTATTTTATTTTTTCTCTTGATTTTGTGCAGAAGCTTTTAATTGCGTTGGTGTTGATGAAACAAAAGAAGTCGCAAGTTTCACTGAATCTGATGTATAAGCAATTTCTACTCCACCACGCTCAACGCTTGAATTATCATCATAAATAGCAGTCGGACGCATATTTTCAAATGTTACTTTTGATTTTAAACGTGAAAATTGCGTGTAATCTAACTCTGTATCTAAACAATTCACTGTTAATTTTGTTTTTTGTTCAGAAGAAATGACCGTTACACGATAATGCGAAATATCATTCGTACGTTGATTATTTACAACTAAATACTCTGGAATTGCACTCATAAACAATAACTCGCCATAAGTTTTTTCATAATCAGCCACTTTTCCTAAATAACTCAACGTTTCTTGTGTTGCACCTACTACCTTTTGGACTTCTGGAGTACTTTCAAGAAATTCTTTTGGAGCGTTTTTGTCTATTTCTACACTGTCAGCAAGCAACACAGTACCTACTTGTCCATTTTGTCCAATACGATAAGTAAAAGGAACAACACGTAAACCTTTCGCAATAATTATATCCATAAATTCAGTCGGTACTGCTTTTTTTGCATTTGGAACATAAAGATCTACAATCGCTGTTTTTTCTGATACACATTCATAATGCGTAAATTCTTGGTCACCAAAACCTTTTAAACGTGTTCGTCCGTGACACTCAATAACCATTACTTTTCCTAATGTTTTATTTGTTTCTACTAAATCTAATTTTACAAACGTATTCGCCATTTTTTTTACATCCTCATTACTTTCTTTTTTATTTTATTTTTTTTGTTTATTTTGTTTTCTATTTCTATCATGTTTTTCTAACAAAGCCTACATCAGTTTGAATATAATTGCCGTTAATACGCATATCTCGACCATAGCTTTCATAATCAAAATACTGCAATAATTGTTCTCTTGACAAACCGTTCAAATCTACAATGTATTCACCAAATTCTTCATCACTGTTTGCATTGATGATAATTGTATTGGGCAATTTTTCGATACATTCATCAATTGAATCAAACAAAAAATAAACTGCTGATAATTCTTTTTCTAACAAACCACTTTCTTCAATTGAATCTGATAATGCTTGTAATTGTTGAACAGAAATAATTTCTGGTACAGGAACAGGTATACTATCAGAAATTCTCCATTCTACTTTTTCTTCATTCAATCTATTCATATAATCTAAAAAAGAAGAAGTACCAACAGTAAACCAGCCACCTTTAAAGTTAAGATTTTGTGGGTCAATAAATACATCTAAAGACAATTTTCACCCCTCACTTTCTTTTTTTATTCACTTTCTAGAATCTATCACTACACCTTTTTCAATTGTAAACTCAAACCATTTTGCAAAATCTTGTTTGAACCCATTTATTGCATATTTTTGTTGTTTAACACATTCTTCTAAAGAATCTGGGTCTAAATAGGTTGGTTTATCCTTTGGACGTGCATAAACACCTATCCAATTGTGATAATCACCCTCAAAATCACTGTCCAACAAGTAACCTTTTTTATGAATAATTTTTCTCACTTGTTCTTGTAAATCTTTTGCATTATTCGGTACATAGTGCCTTATTTCATCACAAAATAAATCAAATTGTTCTTTTGCTTTCTCTAATTTTGTCAAAGTAGATTTCACTTCATCAAAAGGCATGATATAAATATTTGGCACTTCTCCAATATAATCCATAGACTCCTCTACCCATAGAGAATAAGCAATCCTCGAACGCAAACAATCATGAAAATGAATAATTGAAACTTTCATAAAGCTTTCTAAACTAGGAATATTTGCCATACCCTCATTCACTTTTGATTGATTAATAGAAAATTGGCGAGTGAATACTTTTAAAAAATCTCCCGACTCCTCTAGCCATTCCTCCACTCTTTTTGCTCGAGCTTTAAAATTTTCAATTTCTTCTTGTGTATGCATATATTTAGCTCCTTTTTAACTTACCCTTAAAATTTTTTTCCACTCATTTCCTTCTTACTTTTCAACAACAAGAGAAACAAAAAAACAACATTTTTTCAAACCTTGCTTTCTTTTGTTTCTCTTATTTTAATTTTTATTCTTATTTTGCGTTCTTTTTCTTACGATAGAAGAAGAAACCACCAACTGACAAGAGTGTCATTGCTCCAAAAATTGTAAAAATCGTTGTATTGTTTTCACCTGTTTTTGGCAGGGCTGTTTTCGGTAACTCCGCTTTTGGCGTCACCACTGGGAAAAGACTTTGTTCTTTCACTTTGAAATCGTCATTATGCGTTTGAACAACAGTATTGTCTTTATCCGTCACTTCCTCAACAAACGTAAAATAATCAACATTTGGATATTTAGAAGTATCCACCTGTTTAATCAATTCTTGCGTAACAAATTTATCCGTTTCTACATCAATTACTTTTTTCTCTGTTTGAGCAACTACTTTCGTCGAACCATTTTTCATTACTGCAATAAGAGAAGTTTGATATCGCAAGCCGTCCTCTTTCGTGTAATTCTCTGTTGTGATTTCAATATCATCAAACATATCCACAATATCACCTACTTTAAACGTAGTATTACCGTTTTTGTCATGGGCTTTAGTTTGAATTGTGATATTACCTTTTACTACTTTTACCTTTTGGCTTTCTTCCTCATTGTTCACATTATGTGCACTTAAAAGATAACGAGTGCCACCCTCTACTTGATATAAGTAATAACTCCATGAATACTCAACATTTGGTTTATCTTTGCTTGTATCAAGTGTTGTTTTTTGTTTCGTTAAATATTCTTTATTGTTTTGCGTTTTGAAGTCAACCGTGTTTTTATAAACAATGGTTGATTGTTTTCCTTCGATACGAGTTAAAAGCACATCAAGAGAATAAGAAGAAAAGTCTTGAAGTTCCTTAATTTCTAGCTCGTCTAAGAAAGAAGTTTCCTTGTTGCCTATGAAAAATTGCTTGCCATTGACCGTTGCCTTACTCTCTAGCTTCGGCTCTTGTTTTGGCAAAATAGTAAGAGTTTGTTCGGTGCTATTCACATCTGTATGCGTTGCGACAGGTGCTTTTTTCGCTTTATATTCTTCTTCTGAATTGTAAAGATATTGGAAAAATACTACATCATGACCTGCTAAATCTTGTGTATTAATAGTAGTTGGTATTTTCCACGTTCCCTCATACGCAACATTTTTCACTGAAGAAGAAACTTCAAGCAAGACAGGAGAAGCATTCAAATCTCTTGCGGTATCTTGTTCTTGGTCTATTTTTCCTAAATCTAACACTTTCGTCACTAAAAACCAATCTTTGCGTTCAGATAAACTATAACTTACTTCATCATAGGCTTTTTGAACTCCGAACGGTAACGTTGTTTTTTCGTTGCTTGCCCAAAATGCATGAGTAGATAATTCATAGTTTGGTTTTTGTATCGCATTGTCTAAGAAAGTAACATCATACATATCCACAACAAAAGAAGAAGTAGCTTTATCTGTTAAATCTTTGATTGGTACAGTGACTGTTTTAGCTGGGTTCGTGTTTCCTTTTTTCATCAAAGTAAACACGTAATTATCGTTTTTTTGTCGCATAGTTATTACATGAGGGTCAATTTTCGCATAGCCACTTGGTGCAGACACTTCGGTAATTTCCCAATCGCCATAAACTAAGCCCTTAAATTGACCGTAACCGTCGTAATGAAGATTGCCATTAGTAAACGTACCAGTTGTAACAAGTTGTTCTTTTCCTTTGGTGTTATTGATAGGAGTAGCTTTAAGAGTTACTCCGTTTAGCCCACCAATTGAACTGTTTTCAACAAATTTTTTAAAAAATTCTAGGTTAAATTTGATTACTTGTTCTTTACTTGTGACGGTTTGAACGTCCACCGCATTTTTCGGGTCATCATTTGTTTTCTTAATTTCAAACGGAATTTTACGTGTTTCAATAGCATAACCCTCTGGCGATTTCGTCTCTTGTAAGTAATACTTTCCTACGGCTAAGTGTTCTAGTCCTAATTGTGCTTTATCGTCCACTTCTATTACAATCGTGTCATCACTCGTTTTAACTTTTGTACCTTTGAGTAATTTTGGAGAGAAGTTTTCCGTCCATTTTACTTTGTCGCCTTGTTTGTGAGTATAAATATCTTCATCATAATAAAGACCAAACTCTGCACCTTTGAATGTTGCCAACCCTTGCGTTTCGGTTTTACCTAGCTCACTATCCGTTTTCGTGAGAGTTACTTGACCTGTCACTTCTTGATTTGTCCCTGTTCCCTCTGCATACACAATCTCTGTTTTGTTGTCTTTCCACGTAAGTGTAACACGTTGTTTTTTGAATGTGTTCACAAAACCATTGCTTGCCTTAATTTCCGTAATGTCATAATCACCTAAAGGTAACTCTGTGCTTGTTTTAGCCAATCCTTGAGCGTTCGTTGTAATTGTTTCTTTGTATTTTCCGTCTGTACTCACCACATCAAACACATTGCCTGCAAGTGAATAATGGCTATTCCATAAATTCAAACCACTCTCCAACCCTTGTTTTTTTACTGTGATTTGTCCTGTAACAATTTTATTCATTACTTTTGTATCGTGCAAAACAAGCTCGGTGTGGTCGTCTACCCATTTTAACGTTGCACGGAAAGTTGTTGTATTGACTGTTTGACCTGTGGCACTTGTAACAGAGTTTGCGACTTCTTTTACATCATACTCGCCTAGTGGCATATCACTTGGTGTTTTCGCAATTCCGTTTTTGTCTGTTTGAATGGTGTATTGTTTTTTGTTTTCAATGTTTGTCAACAAAAACTCAATACCGCTTAAATTATAATGTCCATTTGGCAGTACTTTTCCATATTTTTCAAGCGACTTATCAAAGGTAATCTCACCATGAACGGCTTTATTCTCTACCGTTTTACTTTCGATAAAATCAGCTACTGTTTGCCCTTTGTAGTTTAAAACAATATGATAAATATTGCCATTTGTGAGTTGTCCTGTACTGCTTGACACGGGTTTTTCTTTTACATAATAATCACCTAATTCATAATATTGAGAGAGATTGCTAACCCCTTTATCATCAAGTGTTAACGTTTCAAGAGGTGTTCCTGTTGCTTGTGCATTGTTGAAAATGTCAAACTGAATACCCTTGAAAGAATATTTGCCGTTCGGTAATTGTTTCCCTCCTCCGTCTTGAACAACATTTGCGAGTAATTCTTTGTTGAGTTGAATCCGTCCTTTTTGACGATCGTTTTGTTTAGTGATTGTAACTGTTTCACCTGCCTTGATTGTGGCTGTTTGAGGTGTTGAATCCAGTACATAAGGACTTGGTACATAGATTTCTGTTACTTTTAAATTTTCTCCGTCATCTGCGACATCAGAAAGGATTGCTTCTCCGTTTGAATCGGTGGTTACTTCTTTAGATTTTGTACCGTCTGCAAAATTCCCCTCTACCTTGAACTTTGTATTCGGTACGACTGCACCACTTTGTTTGTCGACTTTGCGGATTTTTAGGTTACCTGTTTTGATGACACGAACATTAAGGGAAAAAGTATTTTTAAATGGGTCACCTATTGAAAACATAGTTTGTGCTGGATTCCCTAAGCCGTCATCTGTTTTCCATACAAGAGAAGATATATTCAATTCCCTCCAACCAAGTGAAAAAGAAGAATCTCCTTGAATAGAACTACTATCAGCAGTTAAAACTAATTTATCTCCATTAACAGAATATTTTAGTTTGTTCGGATTAGAAACTAAAACATTATAATCAGCAACACGATTATTCATATCCGTCAATGTTACAGGTTGCCCCATTTTGACTGTGATTGTTTGACCGTTAAAACTTGGAAGTTTCAACCGTTGATTGACTTCGTTTGCGATCTTTGTTTTGTAATCAATGATACGATTGTAATCTCCACCAAACATATAAGAGATTGTACTTGCCCCAACAACTTCTTCCCAAATGAGCCATTGAGCAGCAGCAAAGCTGTCGTTGTCGACTTCCGCATTGTAGAGCGTTTCAGCAACTAAACCTATCATATTGATTTTTTCTTGCGTTGGTTTTGGTTGTTCGGAATAGGCATTCCCTCCGTGATAGCTTGGAACACTCGGCTCTATACAATACGCTACTCGTCCATTTATTTTGTAGCGAATAATTAAGTCTCCACCAGAAAGCCCCCCTTGAACATTCAAATAAATTCCTGTGCTATCTGTTCCGTCAACCGTGCTAGTTACAGCATGAGCCATTATTGGCGATAAAGAAGAAAAAAATACACCTCCTATTGTTGTAAGCAACGATAACCATGAAGAAAGTTTTTGTTTCTTTTGGTACTGTTTTGTTTTTTTAAACAAGTTTTTTAGTTGTTTTATCATGATAAATTTTTTGTTCCTTTCTTCTGAAATTTAGATTTTCTTTTTTTACAAGAAAAATCTTAAAGACTCTTTTTTTATTTCTTTCTTTTTGAGGGAGAGCGTATATTTAGCACTTTTTCAATTCCTTTCGTGTTTTTTTGTATTTTAGGGTAACTAAAAAGACAACTTCTTGGGGAAGTTGTCTTTTGGAATTGTATTTAATTTTAACTCAATTCTTCTTTTAACTTGTTCAACCAATCTTCGCTTTGATGAAAAATATGAGTAATAGAAATGTAGTCTTGAACTTCTACATAAAATATAATATATCTCCAAACAATTTTCTTTCTCATCGTACTTTCTTCAAAAGCCTGTGGATATAATTCTGGAAAATCTTCTATTTCTTTTAAAGCATTCTCTATTTCATCATCAAACTTTCGAAGTACTTCGTATGATTTTGTTTGATAATACAAAAAATCTCTCAACCGTTCTAAATCATCTTCGGCAGTAAGGGTTAAACGTACATTTTTAAACTCAATCATATCTTTTTGCTCTCAAACGTTGCAAAACTTCATTTGCTGATTTTGTTTTCCCTTCAACCATTTCTATTAAAGGTTGTTGCATTTCTTGAAAAAAACGAATTTTAGCTTTATTTCGAGCAAGTTCCTTTTCCATTTGTTCATATTCTTTTTTACTTAGAATAACAATTTCATCATTGTGAAGGTTTTCCACCCTTAATGCTTGTGCCATTTTAAACACCTCTTTCGCTTATTTTATATTTTTATTATAACACATATCAACTTAATTGTGTAACACCGAAATTCGTAGCACTATCCCAATCATTGTCAGTCATAGCTACAAATTTATCTCTAGCCCATGTTTCAGCCTCTCCCCATGTTCCAAATGTTGCAGAGGCAACAACAACTCCATTATTTTTAACCCACCCCATAAATTGAGCTTGTGGTTTAGGTTGCTGTGGCTGAGGAGTACTTGGTTGTTGCGTTTGTGGTTTGTTTGTTGAACCACTAGAGCTACTGTTAGAAGAATTTCCTCCGTTAGATTGAGGAGTTGTCGGTTGTACATAACCTCCAGTTTGTTCATTGTAGACAGGTTGCCCTGTTTCATTTGCTTTTGCAAGTGCTATTTCTTCGTTGCTCGCAACTTCTGAACCTTGTTCTTCAGCTTTCGCTTTTTCTTCTGCCTTACGTTTTTCTTCCTCAGCTTTTTTCTTTTCTTTGATTGCTTTTTTGATAGGGTCAAGTTTTGTTTGTAATTCTTTTTTCACCTCTTGATTCTTGATTTTATTGATTGCGTTTTGTGCGTTGTTCGCTTTTGTTTCATTCCCTTTGTCTTTTTCACTTTCAACTAGGGCTTTTTTCGCATTTTCGATATCAGTAAATTGTATACGTGCATTTTTTACGATTTCAGCGACTTTATCGCTAAAAGGTGTTTTTTCCTTTTGTTTTTCTAAAGCTTGAATATCTTCCGTTTTTACGTCTTTTTTGATGATGATTTCTTTTGTGACTTCATTACCATTTAAAACAGGTTTTGTAAATAACGCATTGAGTTTCGTTTGTGTGTCAAGCATTGTTTCAGCTTTTTTGATTCGCTTGCTTACTTCTTTATCAGCAGTCGTAAATTCATTGACAGCTTTTTCATATTTCTTGCTATTAAAGTCTTTTACTGTCTTTTCGCTTGAAGTCAATTCTTTTTGAATAGCTTTGATTTCATCAGCTTTTAAGTCTTTTCTCAAAAATTCTTGTTTTTCATCAAAAAGTTCTTTTGCCTTTGCTAAAAGATTTTGTGTATTTTTCGTTGTTTGTGCAATTGTGGTTTTTACTTTTTCTTCTTGTGCATAATCAGCTTGCACTTTGAAGAATACTCCTCCACCAATCGCAAGGATTGCTACAACACCACCAATAGCTATTTTCCCCTTTGTTGTTTGAATAAATTCTTTTGTGTTCATTAGATTTCCCTCCGTGTTTTCAATTTTCAACTAATGTCTTTTTTAATACAGCTTTCAGACTTTCAATATTTTCTTGCCCCTCTTCATATAAAAAGTCTAATGCTTGTTCTACTTTGTTTCTTTTTACTACCTCTGAAAATTCACCCATAAACATAATTTGTAATGAATCATTTTTTTCTTTATCCTTGTATTCCTCACGAAGATTTTTATGTTCAAAATATATATCAACTATACCATTTGATATTCTCGCAAGCTTTTGATGAAAAACCATTAATTCATTACTTTCATCATCATTTAAATACAAGCGTGCGTACAACACTTCTTCATCAACCTGTTTTCTATAAATAGATATGTTTCTATACATTATTTCAACTGAATCTGAATTAGAAAAAACTTGTTCTGTCAATGCCTCAAAGTGTGTCAATAGATTTGCCATTTCCGAGTAATAAAGAGACAAATTTTTATATAAACTCGTTAATAACTTTGCTCTTTCCTCATAATAAATAAACGATACCTTTTTTTTGCTTTTCAACATCAACTTTAAATACTTCAAATTTCTTATTGAAATAAAAAGTATTAACAAATGCCGTTGCCACTACAATAAATAAAGTATTTATAAGTGTTCCCATTAATACTTTCTCCATTTTTTTTACCTTTATTATGTCTTTCTTTTTATATTTTGTCAATCACTACCACCGTTTTCTCTCAAAAAGAGGAGAGGGAGGAGGAGTCTCCCTCTAAAATCTAATGAAACTTCTGGTTGTGAGTGCTAGGGGTTGCACTCCATACAAACAGGAGGACTCAAACCTCAATCTTAGAATATCAAGTTGTTTTTATTTACCTACAAAATAACAGACTGGTATATTCTACGCTTTACTCTTTAAGCTATGTTTGTGTAATTTCTGTTGTTGCAAGTTTTCAAGATATTCACGAGTAGAAACACAAATGCAATAAACAAGATAAAAGCATTTATGACTTTTCAAATCTCACATTTCTCTTTTTTACAGCAATTCTAAAACAGTAGTCTTTGACTTTCATTTCATCTACATCCTCGCATTGAATAATTTCCCCTACATAAACATTTTTGTACTCTTGTTCAATTTTTAAAATAAACGGTTTTTGTAGTAAAACTGAATTTGCTAGAACTTTTCTACCTATTTTATTTTTCATCTTCTTTACCCCAACATTAATTTCTACTAAGATTTTCAATATATTGTCTTTTAATTTTCGCCTCGCTTACTGATTCTGTATAAGGAATTTCTTCTGTGGATAACCAATACAAAAACAATGTCAACACAGATAAAAAGATAATCCCTACAATGATTAATGCTGTAATAACAATAGTTGTCATAAAATTTTCTCCTTTAATTGTTTTTTATTTTTTTCTAATCAATACAATGATTAATCTCGAAAGTTTGAACATTTTCACGTTCTCTATCAAAACCTATTCGTTCAGCAAAAAAATTTACTTTCGCTCGGTAATATTCATAGCTATCCTCATATTCTAGAATTTCTTTATAATAGTAGCCAAGTTCAAAATAAAAATCTTCAAATCTTTTCATTATTACAGAATCAGCTTGATAATCTTCTTTCGGCACTAAATGCAAATAATCATCAGCCACCCAATCACCCGTAGAATACTCCCCCAAATCACGATCCATTTCATCTAGATAACTATTATACATAGCATATGAAAATGACAATTTTTCTTTCATTTCAATAAATAAATCAAGATAAAACGAATGATTCTGAAAATCATCTCTTATACTTTCATTTACTTTACGCATTTTTTATCCTCTTACTTTCTTTATTTTCGATATACCAATTATCAAAATCTTCATTGACTTCTTCCATTAAACTATCAATTACTCGTTTCATATAATCGTCAAATAATGATTGATTATAAAATCTTATCTGTTTTTTCCAATGTTTGACAGTATAATCGAAATCTTCAAATACATTCTTTGATACTTTTTGATGAAATTCTTTCCAAACCCTAAAAGTATCAACTTTTAATCTCAACATTCCTTTAAATATATCACTCCGTTTCTCGAATTGCTTTTCTTCTTCGTTTGTCATTTCTGTTTGCGTTTTTTAACCTTTCTATAAAAATAAAAAAAGCAATCACTTTTTATGATTACTTCTTATTCGCCAACTAACAGGCAATGTGTATCTTAGGAATCGAACCTAAATAATGCAACCATGCACACACAAAATAAAATTCGGAGTGGAACTATGTCATGCGAACCTTACCCCTAAGTTTTTCACTTTCGATGAACTTTAACACCGCAAGGATTATCACCTTGTTGCATATTAATTTGTCAAAGAACTATTTGAATGATTGCTCCAAGTTTTTTTGTTTTGAAGTAATTTATTCAAAGTAAGTGTTTATTTCCTTATCCTTATCAAAAAGTATACAGCCGGTTTTTTTGATATATCTCATCTAAAATGTTACAAAAATGGTTCAAAAAGAGGTACAGTGAACATTAAGTAAATTAAAACAACTCATGAATGAAAAATAAATTTGAGTTTGTTATGAGACGAGATAGAAATAAATCTTCAGTCACTTCCATGCTCTCAAAGGTTATTGTTGAAAACTTAACGCTCGATGAATTTCGCTTGAAAGAGTTGGATAGAAATGGTAATGGCGAGTAGATATGCTTGTTTGGAAACGATATGGAAAATATGAAGTATCTTATTTGAGAAAAATGAATCATCAACTCGGTGGAGCAGGGCAAAAAAATTATCGCGAGGGAGTTCCAAATACCACTATTCCTAATGAAGATATTTGAGCTGAAAGAATAAGAATTTAAAAGCATCAAAAACGGAGCTTTTTCCGTACGGATTCAATTCAGTATGGAAAAACTTTTCTCTTATTTTTCCTATACATTTCCCAAATTACTTCACATATTTCTTATTTTTTTGGTATAATAAACAAAACACTATTAGCATGTATTTTAGAAAAGCGGAGAGTGGCGTTCAGGAGTTTGTCGTAGTGAGTCATGGCAATGCGAACAGCGACCAAAATCCTGCACTTCACAGCTAGACAATAAGAAAAGCGAAGAGGTGAAAAAATGAAAAGGTTTACTTTTATATTAGAAAACGAAAAGAAAAAGAAGTTGTATCCTAGAGATTTAGCTCCAAAATTGCAAGGTGTTTTAATGCAAAATCTTCCGAGTGAGGTGGCGGAAAGTTTGCACCAAAGGGAAATTAATCCTTATTCTACATGGGTTAGCCGAATAGATGAGGAGTATAAGTGGGAAATTAATGTCATCGACGATAAATTGGCTCAAAGAATAGAAACGATATTTTTTGACAATGATTTTAAGGAAATTGTTTTGCGTTCTTATGGTGATTTAGTGATGAACATTAAGGAAAAGAAGAAAGAGGTGCATAATATAGAAAAATTAAGTCGCAATTTTTATGAAAAGGAGGCACCAAGTAAATTTTCAATTTCCTTTTTATCTCCGACATCGTTTAAATCGCAAGGAGAGTATGTTTTTTTCCCAGACATTCGACTTCTTATTCAGAGTGCGATGCGGAAATATCAGGCTTTAAATGAAAATGATAAGGAAGTTGATGAACATTTGTTACAAGAGCTTGAGAGTAGAGCGAGAGTTACTTCGTATCGAACGAAAAGCCAGTATTTCAAGGTGCATCAGTCGTCAATACCAGCATTTGAGGGGGAAGTGACGATTTCTGTTAACGGAAATCAGACGTTGAAAAATTATATTTTCATGCTGTTTTCTTTCGCTGAATATTCTGGTGTAGGCATTAAATCCTCTATGGGCATGGGAAAAATTAAGTTGGTGAGCAAATAGAAAGTAGGTGTAATATGGTAAAAGAAATGGAAGAAAAACAGGTAGCCTTATTTTTTGGTGCGGCTTTGCATGATATTGGAAAAGTGGTGCAACGTGCGACAGGTGAAAAAGTACGGCATAGCAAAGTAGGGTGCGACTTTTTAAAAGATTATACGAAGAATAAAGAGATTTTAACGAGTGTAGCACATCATCATTATCAAGAAATTTCTCAGAGCAAAATTGCAGACAATGATTTGGGGTATATCACGTATATTGCTGACAATATTGCAAGCGGAGTGGATAGAAGAGAATCAGAGGAAGAAGGAAATATTTCTTGGGATACTTATACCAACCAAGAAGATATTTTCAATACATTTGGTGAAAAAACAACTGAAAGATATTACAAGCCCGTCATGCTTGATGATACGAAAGAATATAACCAAGCAAGAGAAGAAAATCATAAATTTTCTCAAGGAGATTATGCGGGAATTGTGACGAAAATAAAGGATACACTTACAAAAATTCAGTTTGAAGAAAAGTATGCAGACTCTTTATTAAATATGCTTGAGGGGACGTTATCATTTGTGCCAAGTTCAACGAATACAAAGGAAATTGCAGACATTTCTTTATACGACCACATGAAGTTAACCGCAGCCATAGCCAATGCGATTTATGAATATGCCAAGGAGAAAGAAATCACTGATTACAAAGAAAAATTCTTTGAAAAGGCAGAGGAATTTTACGAAGAAGAGGCGTTTTTACTTTACAGTTTCGATCTTTCTGGTATTCAAGACTTCATTTACACGATTGTCAGCAGCGGGGCTCAACAACAGCTTAGAAGTCGTTCGTTTTATTTGGAGATGATTGCAGAAGTTGCAGTGGATAATTTGCTGAGGGAAAACTCTCTTACAAGAGCGAACTTGCTTTATTCTGGTGGTGGTCATGCGTATATTATTTTGCCCAATACAGAGTTTGCAAGAACAGCGATAGAAAAAGTTGGTCAAGAGATGAATGAGTGGCTTATGGAAACATTTGGTGCCAAGCTGTATTTTGCGTTTGGTTATACTCATTTTTGTGCCAACAAAGTAATGCAAGGCAATGATCCAAAGGAATATAGTAAAATTTTCCGAAAGGTAAGCAAGCAGATTTCAGAGAAGAAATTGCACCGCTATGATGCGGAAACGATTGAAAAACTAAATCGTGGAGGCAAAAAAGAAGGTCGAGAGTGTCGAGTTTGCCGAAGTATAGACAATTTACCAGAAGTGGACGAGGAAGAAACTTCTATTTGTCAAATGTGCAAGAACTTGGAAAAATTTTCTAAGGATATTCAGAAAGAAAAATATTTTGAGCTGAATGAACAATTTGGGTTAGAAGTCGGAAAAAATCAGTTTTTGAAAGTGGTATCTGAGAAAGCTATAAAGGCTGGTGAGGTAAAAGGAAAAATCTACGTAAAAAATCAATTTGCAACAGGTGAAAGTATCGGGACACACATTTGGGTGGCGGATTATGCGAGTGAAAAAGATATTGGCGAATATGCAAAAATGGAAACGGTTATTAGAGAAAATGAGAAACTTGGGATTCGGCGATTGGCTGTTTTGCGTTGTGATGTGGATAATCTAGGACTTGGATTTATGATAGGTTTTTCCAAACAAAATGGCGGAAAGTTTCAAACGCTTTCCAGAACGGCGACATTTTCCAGAGTGATGAGTCAGTTTTTCAAACTTTATATGAACCAATTTGCCAAAGACTATGAGGTTACCATTGTCTACTCTGGTGGCGATGATGTGTTTGCGATTGGACAATGGAAGTCTGTGATAGATTTTGCGATCAAGCTAGATGACGAGCTGAAAACATTCTCGAACCACAAGTTGAGTTTATCAAGTGGTATTGGGATATTTGGCGGGAAAACGCCTGTTAATATTTTGGCACATCAGACTGGGGAGTTGGAGGAGAGTGCGAAAGGGGTGGATAATAAGAATGGAATTGCTCTTTTTTCTAGTAAATTCACGTATTCCTATGAGCTATTTGTAGAGAAAATTTACAATGAAAAATTGCCGTTTATTCGCAATTTCTTTAACAATCAGAATGAAAAAGGGAAAGCGTTTATTTATAAGTTGTTGTCATTAATTCGAGAAAGAAATGAAAAGGAGAGAATTACGTTTGCAAGACTAGCTTACTTTTTAGCAAGGCTAGAAGATTCTATGAAAAAGGATGACAAAAAGCTTTTTAAAGAGTTTAAGGAACAATTCAAGACTTGGTTTGATGACAAGGAAAATGCAGAACAGTTAGAATGTGCGATTATGCTTTATATTTACGAAACAAGAAAGGACGGAGAACATGAATAATAATTTTACTCATTCAAGAAGAAGTTACCCAAACAATATGCAGAATAAAAAAGAAGAAATCAAAGAATGTATCAAAGAATTTCAAGATGATACTTATGTTGATGAGGCGGAGGCAGTCTTTGAAAATCTTAGTCAAGAAAAGGAGTTGAATAAGTTAACCACTACTCAAATCAGAAATCTTTTAAGTTTAACAGCGAATTTATATGATGAGATTCAAGTGAAAAAATTTGAGGAATTGACGGATAAAATTAATTATTTGAGAGTGCAATTTGTTTATCAAAGTGGTAGGAATAAATCAGTAGAATATTTTGTAAAGAAAGCTGGGATTATTGACCTTTTGAAAAACAGAGTGAAGAACAAAGTGACTTTGATTCGTTTTTGTAGATACATGGAGGCTTTAGTAGCATACTTTAAATATAATGGAGGAAATGACAAATGAGTAATTACGCAAAGGTTAAAATTGAGGCAACACTGGTATTGGAAAGTGGATTACACATCGGTGGAAGTAGTGCATTTGCAGCGATTGGTGCGACAGATGCGCCGATTATCAAAGACCCTTTGAGTAATTTACCGATTATTCCAGGTAGTTCGTTGAAAGGGAAGATTCGTTCACTACTTGCAAAAGCAGTGAATGAAGGAGTAGCCAATTCTCCAAGTAGCGATCACGAGAAAATTCGCCGTTTATTTGGAGATGTTGAAAAGTATAAGGACGCTAGACTATTATTTAGAGATTGTGTTTTAAGTAATGATAAAGATCTTGAGAAAAAAGGAGCTAGAACGTTTACGGAAGTGAAATTTGAAAACACAATCAATAGAGTTACAGCAGTAGCCACACCTCGTCAAATCGAGCGTGCAATTCGTGAGAGTGAATTTCGGTTTGAATTAATTTATGATGCCTATAATATTTCTGATGAAAAAGAAATAGAAGAGGATTTCCAAACGATTTTAGATGGTTTGGAATTACTTGAAATGGACGCTTTAGGAGGAAGTGGTTCGAGAGGGTACGGAAAAGTGAAATTTAAAGACCTTCAGGCAAAGGTAGTTTTTGGTGATGAAAAAATAGATTGTTCTATTTTTGAAAAACGAGGTAAGGCAAATGAATCTTAAAATCTATAAGATGCAATTTCACAACGCTCACTTTGGCAATGGAGTTTTAAGCGAAAGCGAAACGACTTTCACAAGCAATCGCCTTTTTTCTGCATTGATTTTAGAAAGTAAGAAAATGGGGAAATTGGAGGAGTTTTTAGCTCTTGCAGACCGAGAAGATTTTGTGCTGAGTGATGCGTTTCCATATAAGGGAGAGCCTTTTCTACCAAAACCGATTGGCTTTCCTGATTTTGAAGATGAGGAAAAAGATTTAGAGGCTAGAAGGAAAAATGCAAAGACAGCGAAAAAATTAAAGTATATTCCTTTTTCTTTATTTCATGAGTATCTTAATGGGACAGATAGGCTTGAGGATTTTGTTGAGAAACAAAGCGAACTTTTTGAAGTTGTAGAACAGACGAAAAAAGGAGTAGACCCGTATCAAGTCGGTGTGAGTTATTTTGGAGATACTCAGCTATATTTCCTTGCACCGAAACATGAATTATTCCAAGAATTGATGAAAAGCCTACAATATAGTGGACTTGGTGGAAAACGAAAAAGTGGTTTTGGCTCATTTGAACTTTCTTGCGAGGAAGTAAGTGAAGAATTTTCGGCAATCCTTTCTTCTAAAAAAGGCGGAAAATTTGTGGCATTAGGCAATTTTTATCCGGAAAATTTAACAGATGAGTTGCTTACTGGAGCAAAATATTTGCTAGAGAAACACTCAGGTTTTGCGTTTTCCACTGAGGTTAAGGAAACGTATCGAAAACAAGATGCGTTTACGTTTAAAAGTGGTTCGGTATTTTCGCAAGATGTAGCTGGGAAAATTTTAGATGTTCGCCCAAGTGATTTTCCTCATGCAGTTTATCATTTTGCAAAACCTGTTTGGTTGAATTTGGAGGTGAGTGAGAGATGACGTTGAAACAATATACATTTAAGCTTTTGACGCTTGCTCCTGTGCATGTTGGGAGTGGAGAAAATTATTCGAAAAAAGAAGTATTTTTCGATGGGCAAAAAATTTATTTTCCCGATTTAGGGGAAATGTATAAGGTGTTTTGTGAAAATGGCTTAGAACGAGAATTTGAACGATTTCTGCAAAATGGAGATACCTTGAGTGACTTTTTGTTAACAAAAACGACAGTGAAAGAGAAAATAAAAGCTATTTCTAAGATTTCGAGTAGTTATCCTTGGGCGCTTAAAAAGAATAAACAAGGAAAATTAATTTTACCAAGAATGAATGTAGTTGCCGCTCAAATCAAAGACCCTTTCGGGAATCCTTATATCCCAGGTAGCTCGCTGAAAGGAGCATTGCGAAATATTATTTTGCAGTATTTGATAGTTGAAAAAAGGAAAGAAAATCCTGAAGAAATTCGGAAAATGATGGAACTTTCTTTAAAAGAAAAGTCGGATAAAGAATTTACACGACAATTTTTACAAACTCTGATTTTAGATGGGAAAAACGAACCTGATGCAAAGTACGATATCATGAAAGGAGTCATTGTTTCTGATAGTAAACCGCTGAAAAAATCAAGTTTAATTATGGTTCAAAAGTTTGATAAATTAGGCAAAGGGACTAGAGAGGGCGATAATGGGCATGAGATTTCAACATTTCGTCAAGCGATAAAACCAGAGGTGGAAGTTGAGTTCTCTATTACGATAGATACAAGCGTTTATAAAGATCAGGAAGTTGCACTGAATCTAGCTGAATTTTTTAAGAAAAGGAACTATCGGAGGTGTGGAGAAGAGGAGACATTTGAAAGTTCTCGATTTGAACTTTTTGTTAAGAGCTTAAATCATCAGTACACGAAAGAATATCTTAGAAAATTTGAACTTAAAAATTTGGATAATATAAAAAAGAATACTATTTATCTTGGAGGTGGTAGTGGTTTCTTGACCAAGACTATTTGGATGAGCTTGTTAGATGAATTAGATCGCTTTGATAAAGTAGAAAGAATTTTAGATGGGCAATTTTCGGCTAGACGAGCAAAGGTTTATCGTGATGAAAATAGAATTGTAAGAAAAGATTTAGATGGGGAAAGTGTACCACAAGTAATAAAGATTGGAAAAAATAAAGGAAAAGACAATATAGCTTACGTTGTAGAAGATAGACTTCATCACGGAGCAAGTCCGAGGAATGTGAAGTTGGTTCAATATAATGGTAGGGAATATGAAATGGGTAAGTGTTGTTTTATTATAAAGGAGTGTGAGAAACGATGAGATGCTTAATCACTTGTGTAGGAGATACAGATCCAATCCGTAATTTGCATGATGGTGGAATTCTTCATATTGCGAGAGTTTATCGTCCAGAGAAAATTATTCTTATTCATAGTGAGCGTTCACTAGCGAAACATGAGAATGTTGTAAAAGCTCTGAATGGGATTGCTCATTATCAACCAGAAATATTGCAAGAAGAACATGTATTGAAAAACAGTGAAGTTTTTCTATTTGATAAAATGTTTGAACAAATTTCGAGTATAGTTACAAAATATAGACAGACGTTTTCAGAAGATGTTGAGATTTTGCTGAACCTTTCAAGTGCAACGCCTCAAGTGATTAGTGCAATGTTTGCAATCAATCGAATTGAGGAGATGAACACACAAGCGATTCAAGTGGCAACTCCTGTCAAAAACTCAAATGAGGGTGTTGGACATGATAATAAAGAGGATATTCAAGATTTAATTGAAACGAATCTTGATAATCAAGGAGATTTTGAGAATCGTTGTGTAGAAGATGAGGGAGTGAACTTTTCTCAAGCTCTTTTAAAGAGGAAGTTACGACAATTTATTGAGGAGTATGATTATTGTGCTGCCTATCAGTTAATACACAAAGAAAAAGGAATACCAGCGAGAAAAATATTATTGAAAGAGTTGGAATGTCTAAAAAACGATATTCAAACGCAGTCCATTCCGGAAAAAATTAAAAAGATGAAATTTCCAGAGGAGATAAAAAAATCTTTGAATGCTTATCTGTTAATTGATTTGAAGCATAAGCGTGGCGAAGTTGCAGAAGTGTTAATTCGAGTAAAGAGTTTTGCGGAGTTTGTTTTAGAATGTTTTTTTAATGAGGAACAATCTAATTTGATTATAGTGAAAGAAGATAAGCCTTATCTTAACGTTCAAGATTTTCCTAAAATTAAGGAAAATCTTGATAGAATGTCGAGGGAAAAAGGGTATGAAGAATTTCGGGAAAGTACAATATTGAGTTTGCCAATATACATGAATATTTTAAAATTTTTATATCCTGAAGACTCGAATAGAAAGAAGTTAAACAAGATTCAACAAATTAATGGTCTTCGTAATAATGTTGCACACAGATTGGATGGTTTTGATAAGAAGAATTTGAAGAATGTAAATGGAGCGGTAAAGGCTTGTAGAGAATTACTATTAGTGGTTTTCAAGCTAGATGAGAAATATTTAAATTACTACGATGATCAAAATAAATTATTGTTAGAAAGGCTAGAAGATAATCATTAATGTGTTATTGAGGTGATTTCTTGAGAATATACTTTTCAGAAATCACTTCTTTTTAATAGTGAAACTATAAGATTTATTCATTTAAATTTTTCATTGGGGGTAAAAGTCTATGAAAGAAATCCTACTAATCACCGACCAATACAAATTAAGAAAAAGAGAAACAAGTATCGTTTTGACAACGCTTTTAGGCGAGGAAGTCCAAGAAGTGGCAATGGGTATGATTGACTCAATCAGTGTTTTTGGCAATGTTCAACTCTCAACGCAGTTGTTGAAGTCGTTGAGCAAAGAGGGAATTGAGGTTTATTTCTTTTCGAAAAGCGGAGGATATTTGGCTCATGTAGAGAGTAGTTATAAGGACAATAGTGTTGCACAACGTCATCAAGCAAGAGCGACAGATGATTTTTATTACTGTTTGGCGATGAGCAAGAAAATTATTTCTGCAAAAATTCGTCACTCTAAAGAGTTGTTGCTGTCCTACAATGAAGACGGTCTCTTAGATGAGGAAGATTTTCAAGTGTTCGAGCAGTCGCTTGTGCAAATTGAAGAGGCGAAAACCATTTCTGAAGTGCTTGGGTTTGAGGGAAAATGTGCGAAAAGCTACTTTTATTATCTGGGGTTTCTTGTGCCAAATGAATTTCGTTTCAAAGGGAGAAGTAAACGTCCGCCTAAAGATTTATTCAATGCGTTCATTTCTTTTGGCTATGCCAATTTGTATAAATATCTCGTTGGAGCGATTCGTCGTCACGGTTTGCTCCCGAGTTTTGGCATAGTACATCAAGATAAGCCTGCTCATGCAAGTTTGGCGAGTGATTTAATGGAGGAGTGGCGAAGTATTCTCGTAGATGATGTGGTCATGAGACTTTTGCGTGAGGAGGTAATCACGAAAGAGGATTATACGGTGAATGAAAATGGCGGGATTTATCTTGAAAACCGCTTGAGAACAGTATTTTTGCAAAGACTTTCGCAAAGAATGAACGAGGCACATCCTTATTTGTTTTCAGATAAAAAACGGTATGATTTTTTCTATGCTGTTGATCAGCAAGTCAATGCGTTAAAGCGATCGTTTGAGGAAAAAGATGTGGAGTTGTTTCATACGATTGGGGAGGGCAAAGATGAGGTTGTTTAATTTAGATGAAAACGAGATTTTCCTTGCCAATAAAAAGCCAACACATTGGTTATTGATTTACGACATTGTAAGTAATAAAAGGCGAGTAAAACTTTCTAAAATTTTAGAGGGTTACGGTGTGCGTGTTCAAAAATCTTGTTTTGAGGGTCGAAGTGACGAGCAGACGTTTCAACGGTTAAAAAGAGAAATGCAGGAATTTTATATGAAACATGAGGGAGACAATATCGTCTTATTTCGTCTGACAACGAAATCCATTGTACGATTTGGCGAAACACAAAATCCAGAAGTCAATGATGGGGTGATGATTTTTTAATTTTTTTTGCAAAAAGTAAGTTACTTCTCTCGTTTTTTATGGTAAAATAAAGAGAGGTTTGGTGGAGGACACAATATATTGTGTGTCATTTTCCACACCCACAAAATGTGGGTTAAGAACCCTTAAACCCCGAGAGGGGACGGAAACGGTAACTGGCAATAACGTTTGAGTTTTCTCTTTCGTTAAGAACCCTTAAACCCCGAGAGGGGACGGAAACCCCTGTAGGTGTTTCGTTAAGCGTAGTTGGTTACGTTAAGAACCCTTAAACCCCGAGAGGGGACGGAAACGTATGCATGACTTTACAGACGTTTGACAACCCTTGTTAAGAACCCTTAAACCCCGAGAGGGGACGGAAACATTTACGCCTTTTATTTCAGCTACTTCTTTACATAGTTAAGAACCCTTAAACCCCGAGAGGGGACGGAAACTTTATCACTTCATATACAGTTGCGTTTTTCTTTATGTTAAGAACCCTTAAACCCCGAGAGGGGACGGAAACTAGCTTTCTTTTCAACGTCAATATGCTTGCGTTGAGTTAAGAACCCTTAAACCCCGAGAGGGGACGGAAACCTTAATCATTATAATGTACCATTGCTATATATATGTTAAGAACCCTTAAACCCCGAGAGGGGACGGAAACAGTCTGAAATTACTTCTTGAGTCATTTCGTCATCACCGTTAAGAACCCTTAAACCCCGAGAGGGGACGGAAACAACTCATAATCATTCACCACCGAGCCAATTCACTGGGTTAAGAACCCTTAAACCCCGAGAGGGGACGGAAACAAGTTGACCTCAACGTACATCTCGTACTTTTCCAGTTCAGAACCCTTAACCCCCGAGAGGGGACGGAAACGCTTTTGGTTTATAACGGTTAATGACATTTCCTTCCGTTCAGAACCCTTAAACCCCGAGAGGGGACAAAAAAATGCTATCCCTCAAAAAAGGTGATAGCATTTTATAAAAAACGAAATATTCTGAAAATAAAGTGAATCTTTCTTTTTCAACCCAAAAAAACAACCTCCGCCATTCATCTCCCAAAATGAATGGCGGAAGTTGTTTGTTTTTCTCCTCCGAATTTCCAAAGTTTCGCTGAGCAGATTTTTCTTTTGGTATCGCTCAGACACGTTTGTAATGTTATGCGTTCTTCGTTCCCCTTTAGTATATACTCGCTAAAAATTCGAACGCCTGTTTTTTCTTCGATACCAAGCTCGTTGACAATGGAAATTTTGTCGATGACATAGGTGTAGGCGACTCCTTTGTCATCTGTTACTGTTATTTTATCGTCCAATCTCGCCTCGACAAATGGGTCGAACGCTCCCATGTGATGTCCGATAAAATAGGTGTTTTGATTATCCGTGCCAGAAAAATGGTTGGCTCTCCCCCACGTTGATGCGACAGTGTCTGGCTCATTGTCAATAATTTCTTGCCCATTCCCGTTATTTGCCTCTTTAAACGGAATGGCTTTGTCAGAATAATAAATCGTATCTCTTCTAAGAATTTCATTCTTTATTCCGCCGTTTTTTGTAACAATTTGTTGCTGAAGACTATTCAAGTTTTTGTTCTCCTCCCCATTTTGCAAAGCAACCAATGCTTGTCCCTCTGCAAATGTGATTTGATTCTCTCCCTCAAAAGTAATCAAATATTCTATCCAAAAACCAATTGCCAAAAGGAAAATCCCGAGCAAAAGAAAACGAGCATTTAATAATGTAAGGAATGTGAAATCTTTTTTGCGAATATGTCTACTCTTCTTCTTCAAACGAAAACTCATTTTCTTCCGCCCTTTCTTGTGGGAAACGATAAAAATTTCCTCTAAAAATAATCTCCATTAAACAGTATAGAATCTCTAGCAAATTTTTGCTTTTGTTTTTTTTTAACAAATGGAAAATCAAACAAAAATCGCTCGGTTTCATTTTAAAAAGCAAAAGAAAGCGTTTATAATAAAGGTAGAGAAAAAACACGAGGAGGTGAATGTCATGTATTTTCTATTTGACAAGCAAGATGTGCTGAAAATCAAGATTTTGGAGCTAATGGAAAGCCGACGACAGCCGATTTTTACGCTATCCTCACTGCAACGGAAATTTTCTTCGTCTGCCTATATCATCAAAAAAACGATTGAGGCACTTTTGTACGACATTGAGTCATTCGGGCTAAAAGAAGAAATCCCCCTTTCTTTTACATTGGACGGCAAGAGCATTTTCATTCCACAAAGTAAAAAAATCAACCTGCTTGAACTGCGGAATTTTTACTTAGAGGAGGCGAAAAATTATGTGCTGTTAAAACGCTGTTTTGATGAGAATTTGAAAAGCTATCAGCAATTTTCAGACGAAGAATACCTCAATATCGAAACGGCATTTTCCATGAAAAAGAAGTTGGACAAAGCGTTTAGCGACTACGATTTTGAAATTGATAAAAATTTTCACATTGTTGGCGACGAGCGAATGATTCGCACGTTTTTTTACGATTTATTTCACCAGTATTTTAGCAACGTCAATTATCTTTATGAGCAAGAGCTTGAAGACGAGGCAATGGAGTTGATTGCTATAATCTCCCCTTTTTTGAAAGAGCCGTTTCGGAAAAGTCAAACGCTTACGTTCTGTTATGCGTACTATATCACGCAACACCGCATGACTCACGGGCATTTTCTACTTCATTCTAAAAATAAATTGGCAATGTTGGAAGAGGAAAAATTGGAGAGCGACCGGCTTTTCGGGCTTATTTTGCAGCACTTAAAAAAACATTGTGCCACGTTTACAGACGAGACAGGAAAAAAAGTGGAAGTGCCAGAAGACTGTATGAAATCTGAGGCACAATCCGTTTTGCTTTACCTCTATATGATGGGATTTAACCCGAAAGATAACAAATTTCATAATTTTTCATGGGAAAGACGGAAACAACTTTCGCAAATTGTGGAAATATGGGAGGAGTGCTATGTAGATTTCTTTGAAAAACGACTTCCCTCACGTATTCGCAGACGGTTAAAACGTAGGTTATTTGCTATCAACTTGCGATTGCTTTATCTGTACTCGCCACATTACTATATTGCAGAAAATATGAGAATGTTAAATTTCCCCGTTGTAATTGCATTTACAGCAAAAGTGGTTGACAAAATGGCGAAAAATTTTTCACAAGCCGAGGGTGACTATCTTCAGCTCAGCAATTTTTTGTTTCAAGATTATTTTTATGTATTTTTAGAAACCTTGCCAACAAAGGATATTTTGCCTGAAGTCTATTTTATGATTGATTTTCAAAACAGTACACGTGTGACGCATACGAAAAGTTTTTTAAATCAAAAGAAATACGACAACTTCATTTTTACAGATGATATAGAAAAGGCAGATATTTGTTTGACCGATTACTTGGTGGTAACCGATAAACCTACGATTTTAGTAAATTGGCTCAACCCTCCAACAAACGAGGATTATTTGATTTTGTACGATTTGATTAATGAAATTAAGGTGAACAAATTTTTGAGGCATCAACATAAATAAAAGAAAGCACATGGCTGAAGTGAGGTAAGTTCCATGTGCTTTCTTGTAGGGTATCAATAGAGTGCTTAGAATGAGGAGGCTTTTAGAAATGAAAACACCAAAAGTAAAACTGTCGCTACAATATTTGCCCCAATAAACAATCCAACAATACGCGTTTCTAACTGTTATCTTTTTAGTACCTTTTTTGTATCTTTTGTTGTTTTCATTTTGAACTCTCCTTCTTCTAGCTATCTCTATGGAAAAAGTATATCGCTTAAACTTTCCGTTTTGAATTTGAAAAAATTTAGCTTTTTGGAAAAAAGACAAACGCAAGCTGAGATGACTTTTCAAATAAAAAAATCAAGAAATCCACAAAAACACTTTGTTTCTTAAAAATTATGTATTATATTATAGAGAGCTTAATATTAGACAAAGGACGAAAAAAAACAATGATTCTATTATCAGCAAACAATATCGCTCGTTATTTTGGTAGCGAGGTTTTATTTGAAAATATTCAATTGGAAATTCAAGATACTTCACGGTTGGCACTTGTTGGGCGAAACGGTGCGGGGAAAAGTACGTTATTGAAAATTATTTGTGGCAAGGAAATGGCAGATAAAGGGGAAATTACGCAAAAACGTGGGATTTCGATTGGCTACTTGGCACAAAATACCGGACTTGAAAGTGAGGAAGTGGTCTATCAAGAAATGCTCAAGGCGTTTGCTCATTTGCAAGAAATGGAGCAGAGAATGCGTTATCTCGAGGGTGAAATTGCAAGTGGTGCAGAAAATATGGAAAGTATTTTGAGCGAATATGACCGCCTGCAACATGATTTTAAAGAACAAAATGGCTATGGTTATGAAAGTGAAACACGGAGCGTTTTGCATGGTTTTCAGTTTGACGAGAGCTTTTATGACCGCAAAATTTCCGAGCTTTCTGGAGGGCAACGGACACGTTTGGCACTGGCGAAATTGCTTTTACAAAAGCCAGAAGTGCTGATATTGGACGAGCCGACCAACCACTTGGATATTGAAACGCTAAGCTGGCTAGAGGGATATTTACAAAACTATCGTGGGGCATTGCTGATTGTGAGCCATGACCGCTATTTTTTGGACAAGGTGGCAACGGAAACACTAGAGCTTTCACGTAGAAAACTTAGGAAATTTACAGGGAATTATTCAAAATACCTAGAATTAAAAGAGGAATTGCTCCAAAGTGAGTTAAAAGAATATGAAAAGCAACAAAGTGAAATTGCAAAACTAGAGGATTTTGTTGCTAGAAATTTGGTGCGTGCCTCAACGACCAAACGAGCTCAGAGTCGTCGCAAACAATTGGAGAAAATGGAACGCATGGAAAAACCACTTGGCGACGAAAAAAGTGTTCATTTTGGTTTTCAAATCGAAAAACCTTCTGGCAATGTGGTGTTGCAATTGGAAAATGGTGCGGTAGGCTATGACGGAGAAATTTTATCCGAGCCGATTGACCTTGACATTCGCAGGACGGAGGCAATTGCACTTGTCGGACCCAACGGAATTGGCAAATCTACTCTTCTAAAGTCGATTGTTGACAAACTTCCTTTGATAAAAGGGGAAATTCGTCTAGGTGCGGGCGTTTCAATTGGTTACTACGACCAAGAGCAAGCGAATTTGACAAGTAATAAAACGGTATTGCGTGAGCTTTGGGATGAACACGCAACAACGCCTGAAAAGGACATTCGCAATGTGCTAGGTGGCTTTTTGTTTAGTGGCGAGGACGTTGAGAAAACCATTCCGCTTCTTTCTGGTGGTGAAAAAGCACGTGTGGCACTGGCAAAATTATCCATGAATCACGAGAATTTCTTAGTGCTAGATGAGCCAACCAACCATTTGGATATTGACAACAAGGAAGTGCTGGAAAATGCGTTGATTGACTATGCAGGAACGCTACTTTTTGTCAGTCACGACCGTTATTTTATCAACCGCATAGCGACAAAAATCATCGAGCTTTCTGAAAAAGGGACGAAAGTGTACCTTGGTGATTACGATTATTATTTGGAGAAAAAAGAAGAAGAAGAGGCAATTTTAGCTCTTGAGCAAATGGAAAATGGAGAAATGCCACAAGTAGAAGGCAACCAAAGCATTGCCAAGCAAAATTATCAACAATCAAAAGAGAGTCAAAGGCAACTACGTGCATTGACAAGGAAAATTGAACAAATTGAACAAGAAATGTCTGAGAAAGAAGATAGCCTATCGAAAATACAAGAAGAACTCGAGCAAGCAAGTTATGAAAACAATCTTGAAAAATTGACAAAAAGCGATAAGAACATGAAAGAAACTCAAGAGAAATTAGATGAATTAATGGAAGAATGGGCGAGCTTGAGCTTGGAGCTAGAAGAATTGGAATAGAGAAAAAGCGTGCGAGTGATTGCACGCTTTTTTAGAGAAGTCTATTGTTTTTTGGGTTTCACATAAAGTTTCACGAAAAGTACAATTCCTACTGCAGCTAAAATGCTACCAACGATAGAAATACCTGATACAAGAGAGAGTATGTGAATTTTTTCAATAAAAGCTGTTGCTAACGTAAAGCAATAAACAGCTACAAGAGTGAGTGCCAAACGACTTTCTTTTTCTGCAGTATAAACAGTAACCAAAAGAACGAGAGTCCAGCAAATGATTTTTAGATAAAATAACACGATTTCACTTACTGGCACCTCCCAAAAATGAATGAATTTCCCACCTATAACGAATAGGGTGATGATAGGTAAACATGATACTGCTAACAATACCCAATAAAATACTTGTTTTTTTCTTGCATAAACGAGTTTTCCTAATAAATAAAGTATCCAAGTAAATAACAGGCATATCGCTATTGAACCAACTAAAAGAAACCCGAAATTCAATGTTTTTTCAGTAAACAATCCGAAGTAAATCCCGCCAGTGAGTAGGAAAAAGATATAGTATGCTCCGCTAGTTTTTAGGATTTTAAGCCAATTTTCATTTGGCAATTCTTCCAAGATTTCATTTGCGATTTTTTCAGGATTTTTGCCAAAATATTCTTCAGCAGATTGTTCATTTTCTTGAGCGGTCAAAATATCTTGTAAGATTTCAAATAAGGTTTCTTCTACTAATTCCTCTTTTTTTACATAAGATTTGCTACGAAGATAGAGTAACAAATCTCCATAATATTTGGCGTTTTGCTCATTTAGTTTTTTCCGAAGTTCATCATTTTTTTGAATTAATTCTTTTGTATTCATTCCGCACACCTCCATAATTCATTCACAGCTTTTGATAATTCTTGCCATTGCAAGAAAAATTTTTCTTTTTCTATTTTTCCTTTTTCAGTTAATGTGTAATATTTTCTCATAGGCCCTTCATCCGATTTTTTTAGCGTACTTGTAATCAGCTCTTTCTTTTGCATTTTCAAAAGTAAAGGATAAATCGACCCCTCAGAAACAGCATCTAGTCCATAGCTTGCGAGTTTTAGATTCATTTCATAGCCATACACTTCTCCTTGAGAAATAATTTGCAAAAGACACCCCTCTAAAATTCCTTTTAACATTTGTGAAGAAATTTTTTCATTCATCATCACACCACCTTTCGATAATTATTCACTATCTTGTAAAACAATATAGCATAGAACTGGTAGCTTGTAAAGCAAGATAGCTCAGCTAAAAAACTTTTATTGTAAAATCCCTTGCATTATTAAAAACGCTCTGATATGATTAGCATAAACAAATCTAAGTAAGCATTGAGTTTTGCAGAGCTTAGTGTCAAGAGTGATATAAAAAACTCTTGTTTCATCGTGCATGATTGATATGTAAAAAATGAGGAGGAACAAGATGAGAGGGAACTCTTCTTTTTTTATACCATTTAATCCCTAGATTATTTGTAGATTTTTTTGAAACGAGTTACATAAAAGTTTTTTTGATAGGGTGAGAAGATGAATAAGTATCAGATAATATACAATGATTTTCGTAACAAAATTGTCACAGGTTTCTATAAAGGTGGGGAAATCTTACCTAAGGAAACTGAAGTAGGCAAAGAATTTTCAGCTAGTAAATTGACGGTAAAAAAAGCGTTTGATATGCTTGTGGACGATGGATTTATCATCAAGCAAAGAGGTAAAGGGACGTTTGTTCAAGAAATTTCGCCGTCAGAGATAGAAATTTTAGCTGAAGCGAACCAATTTTTAGGAACAACCGCTCTTAATCCCAAACAAAACGTTACTTCACAAGTTTTTGTTTTTGAAACGGTAACGGTGCCTGAAAATGTGGCGGATAGACTGAATATGAATCCTAAAGGAAAAGTTTATAAAATTGTCCGTGTCCGTCAGATTGACGGTTTTCCAACGGTTTTGGAATATACCTATATGCCAGTGACTGTTATTCCTGATTTGAAACTAAAAGATGTCCAGCAGTCAATTTATCACTATATTGAGCATAAAGTTGGGTTGAAAATTTCTTTAGCACGACGAACGATTACCGCTCGTAAGGCGACAAAAGATGAGGCTGAAAAATTGCAACTTGAGGAAAATGATCCAGTAGTTGAGGTGAGGCAAATTGGTTATTTAGCAGATGGTACAGCGTTTGAAAGTTCGACAAGTGTGCATCGCTACGATAAATATGGTTTTGAAATCGTACTACATCGAAAGATTTAGAGACTCCTAAAGGGTGTCACTAAAAATAAAATCGCATGAAATCGTTCATTAGAACAGATTTCATGCGATTTTTGGCTCTCTCAAACGGTTGTTTTCCTTATTGGTTAGTCAAAAAATCCTTGAAGTTCATCAGAAACTTTTGGAAGATATTCGTGACCGTATTCAGGCAACGCTATCAGTCGTTTTTTACTGGTAATGTTGTTGTAAGCTGAAAGCTGTGTTTCAGGAGGCACGATTGTATCTTGCATTCCCATAACCCAGACGACCTCCGCCTTGATTCGAGGAGCTAAATGCTGCAAATCAATATAGGAAAGTGTGTTGAAGATTTCCTCTTCACGTTTATGCAAAGGGTCTCGAAATTGAAACCAGTAAGGAATTTCCTCAAATGCAGAAGTTTGAGCTCCTAGATTAAACGCTTTGCGGTAATCGCATAAAAAAGGATAGGTTGCGATAATTTTTTTGATTTGAGGAACAAGAGCCGCACAGGCAACTGTCAATGCACCACCTTGTGAGGCACCTTGAGCGAAAATGCGTGTTTCGTCAACGAAATCAAAAGCCATCAAGATTTTGGCAATATGTGCACAATCAAGGTAAACACGTTTGTAATAAAGGTTATCGCACCCTTCTTCCATGCCACGAATGATCAGACCTTTTAAAACACCACCACTTGTCTTAGTGTTATCCTCAGACAACCCACCTTGACCACGAGCATCAAGAGCAGCAACGACAAACCCTTCTGCCACGGCACCTATTTTATCTACCCAATCTCCGCTATCACCATGATACCCATGAAATTGGAGCAACCCTTTGAATTTTTTTCCAGCTGTTTCCTTTGGAGTTAGAAGTTGAGCGTGAATACGTGCACCGTCAGGTGAAGTAAACCAAAGATGATAAGCACGTGCCACATTTGAGTGAAACTCAATTTCTTCCAATTCGTAATTAAGCGGAAATTCGGCAAGTTCAGCGAGTGCTGTATCCCAATATTGCTCAAAATCATCAGGCTTATTTCCAGTTCCTTTATAATTTTCCAATTTTGTTAAATCGATCATTTTTTACTCTCTCTTTCTTTTGTTTAGCTACGAGGAGTTGGAGTTTGGCAACTGTTTACAACGTTGAATGCAACGGAACAACGTAGATTACTATTCCAAACTCCACACCACCTCTCTTTTTCTTTCTTGACAAATTTTGTAGTTTAAATTAAAATAGAACCTCTGGATTAAGTATATACTTTTGAGAGGGAGTGTCAAGAAGAAACTAAAATTTTTAAGGGTGCAGGTGGAAAAAGTTTAAAGCGATTACAAGAGCTGGGAAAAATTATCGAAAAAGGAGACATCATGAAATTTATTAATGGTATTACTTTTGGATTTATGAACAAACGTGGTGAGTGGGATAGAGCGTCCTCTTACGAATCATTGGCACTGCTAAAACAAAGGACGCAAGCCAATTCTGTTATTTTAGCGGTCGTTGCAGAGCAAGATACACCTTGGTCAACGAAAATTCATTATCAAGAAGATTGGAATTTGGCAGATGAAGAAGTCATCAAAATGATTCGCTATGCACAATCCCTTGATTTGCAAGTGATTTTAAAACCTATGGTCAATGTAAGTGACGGAACATGGAGAGCACATATCAACTTTTTTGATCATGCAGCACCTGTTGAACCAGCTTGGTCAGAATGGTTTGAAAGCTATAATAAATATATTTTGCATTATGCGGATATTGCTGAAAAGACAAATGTCGAGATGTTTGTTATTGGTTGTGAATTGGTGAATGCAGATCGCCGTGACAAAGAGTGGCGTGATTTAATTTCCTTGGTTCGCAAGCGTTATACTGGTTTGTTAACGTATAATTGCGACAAATTCCAAGAAGATGCGGTGACTTGGTGGGACGCACTAGACGTGATTTCTAGTTCAGGATATTATTCTGTCAAGATTTGGGAAGAAGAGCTGAATAGAATAGAGGCAGTGGTGAAAAAATTTGAAAAACCATTTTTCTTTTGTGAAGTAGGCTGTGCCAGTAGAACTGGCAGTCAATATTTACCAAATGATTGGCAATTTGACGGTGAAACCAACCTTGAGACACAAGCGACATTTTATAAAACAATGTTTGCCGCTTGTAAAAAACGTGATTGGGTTGGAGGGTTTGGAATTTGGGATTGGAAAGCAGATATTTATCCGATAGAAAAAGCTGCGACAGATAATGACTATGCAATTTATGGCAAACCAGCAGAATCAATCGTTAAAGAATATTTTATAAAGTGGGCGGAAAAAGATTTCACCTAGAAATTTCCCTAAAGCCACAGAGATTGTCGCTTGAAACTATATTAATTTGAAAGAAGTGCTCACATGACAGGGAATATCCAAGAAAATTACGAAAAAAATAAAGGAAATCCGCTCAAAACCTTGTTAGCCTTATATCAAGGGAATTATAAACGTCTATTCATTTCAGCTTTGCTTTACATTGTCAAAGATACGCCAGCGTGGATTTCACCTTTGGTTATGTCGATTGTGATTGATAATATCACAAAAATCAACAATGATAGCTTAAAAAACGTAATATTTTGTGGCAGTTTCATGATTTTTTTGATTCTACAAAACATCGTCTCCAACTATTTCCACACAAAATTTTATAGCACGGCTATTCGCAATGTGGAAGCAAATCTGCGAGGTGCTTTGATTAGAAAATTACAGCAGCTATCCATTTCCTATCAAAAGGATTTGAAATCGGGTGTTTTGCAATCAAAAATCATGCGAGACGTTGAAACAGTGCAAACTCTCTCTTCGCAGATTTTCATTAGCTTGCTCAGCGTTTCGGTAAATATGATTGTAGCACTTGCGATTACGCTTGCTACCAGTCGAGTTGTGTTTCTCTTTTTTATCGCCACAATTCCGATAGCAACGTTTTTAATTAAACTTTTTTCTAAACAAATCGAATCGAGCAATTCTGAGTTTCGTCATGAAATGGAACAGACATCAGCTAAGGTGATGGAAATGATAAATTTTGTTCCTATGTCACGTGCTCACGCATTAGAAAATCGAGAAATTCAACGTTTGCGACTACAATTTGATAAAGTTTTTAAAAAAGGAATAAAACTGGATGTTATACAGGCTTTTTTTGGTTCTATATCATGGTCAGTTTTCCAGTTGTTTCAGATTTTTTGTCTTCTCTTTACTGCGATATTGGCAATAAAGGGGAAAGTTACGCCGGGAGAAGTTGTAATGTACCAAACGTATTTTGGGACAGTTGTGGCATCTGCGGCTAATTTAATCAATCTTATTCCAATGGTAGCCAAAGGAATGGAGTCGGTCAATTCGATTGGAGAAATTCTCGTGTCAGATAAAGTGGAAAGTCATCACGGGCGAATAAAAGTCTCTACTATTCAAGGTCAGTTTTTGTTTGAAAATGTGTACTTTTCTTATGAGACGGGGAAAAATATCATTGCAGGACTTGATTTGACTGTCCAATCAGGTGAGACAATCGCTCTAGTGGGAGAATCGGGGTCTGGTAAGTCTACTATTCTTAATTTAGCAATCGGTTTTATAACACCTTCTTCAGGAAAGATTTTCCTTGATGGAAAAGATATGACAACTCTAAATCTCCATTCTGTAAGAAAACATATTGCTGTTGTACCACAAAATTCGATTTTGCTGTCTGGTACGATTCGTGACAATATCACGTATGGAGCAGACGATGTGACAGATGAACAGCTTGAAAAAGTGCTGAAGATGACCAATCTAAAAAGCGTAATTGACAAATTTCCTAAAGGTGTTTACACAGAGATTGGAGAAAATGGAGGAATGCTCTCAGGCGGGCAAAAACAACGGATTTCAATTGCTAGAGCATTAATACGTGACCCGAAGGTTATTGTAATGGATGAAGCGACTTCAGCTCTTGATGTTGTTTCTGAGAGAAAAATTCAAGAATCGCTCGTTGAAATGCAAAGAAATCGCACGACATTCATTGTTGCTCACAGACTTTCGACGATTAGAAATGCTGATAGAATAGCGGTAATTCAAGACGGGAAATGTATCGAACTCGGTACTTTTGACGAATTAATGACTCGAAAAGGAAAATTCTACGAAATGCAAACTTTACAATGAACAAGAAAAGCGGAGAGGGGCGGTTTGAAGTTTGCAACAGCGAACCATGTCGTTTATTCACTCGAAACGAAGTTTCGAGCGACATTGTGAGTAGTTGCCAGACTTCAGCCCCTCGTAGCTAGACAAAGAAAAGCGGAGAGGGGCGGTTTGAAGTTTGCAACAGCGAACCATGTCGTTTATTCACTCGAAACGAAGTTTCGAGCGACATTGTGAGTAGTTGCCAGACTTCAGCCCCTCGTAGCTAGACAAAGAAAAGCGGAGAGGGGTGGTTAGGAGTTTGTCGCAGTGAGCCGTGCCATTTACTTGCCTGAAGTAGAGCTTCAGGTGGCATTGTGAACAGCGACCAAACTCCTGCCCCTCGCAGCTAGACAAAGAAAAGCGAGAGAGGTGTTTTGAAGTTTGCGACATCGATCAATATTTAGCAAGATAAAAAACGTATGAACTTCAGTCTTTGATTTCATGCGTTTTTTTGTCTTGTTTAATCTTTTTTTAGGCAGGATAAGTTTTTTGAATTTTAGAGGTGCCCTTTATTTATTCTATCAAAAACAAAGAAGTGGAATAAATTTTATTACAAAAAAATATTTTGAAACTTTTTTAAAAAAGCATTGACAGGAAGAATGATAAAGTATATACTTTAAGTTGTAAGCGGGTTCAAACTTGCGAAAAATAAAGTGCATACTATCTGCACGAAAAAGGAGACCTATATTATGAAACTGAAAACTGTATTTGGAACACTTGGTGTCGTGGCAACTTCAGCATTGTTGATGACAGGTTGTGGTAACAAAGAGGAGGAAGCAGAAGGTAAAACTTCCATTACTTTTATAAACCACAAGACTGATTGGCAAGCAGACGGTACATGGGATAAGTACGTTAAGAAATTTAATGAAGAATATCCTGACATCAAAGTCAACATTCAAACGATTACAGATTACGGCGGACAAATGAAAACTCGTATGAACTCTAAAGACTACGGTGATGTTTTGATGATTCCTGCTGATATTAAGCCACAAGATTATGGCAATTTCTTTGAGCCACTTGGCAAATCGAAAGATTTAGAAGAAAAGTATGTGCTTTTAGCTGACCGTCAATATGAAGGTGTTCAATACGGCTTGCCGTCTCAAGCAAACGCAACTGGATTTTTGGTAAATAAGAAAGTCATGAATGACGCAGGTTATAAGGAATTTCCTACAACAACGGCGGACTTTATCAAATTAATGGAAGCGGAGAAAAAATTAGATGGTGTGACACCTTTCTATACAAACTATGCAGCAGGTTGGGTGCTTTCTAACTGGGATTTCATTCGTGCAGGTGTTTCAGGGAATCCAAGTATCACATTTGATATGGCAAATGACACGAAAGCATTTACAGAAGGAAGTACCATGTGGACAATTTATGACACCTTGTACCAATTGGCAAACAAAGGTTTAATTGAAAATGATCCTACAACAACGGATTGGGAACAATCTAAAATTGATTTTGCTAATGGGAAAATTGGTTGCTTATTGCTTGGTTCATGGGCGATTCCACAACTTAAAGATGCAGATGATAATAAAGACAATGATAGCGATGTAACATTCCAAGCATTTCCAAATCAAGTAGATGGAAAAACCTATTTAGCAATTGGTGGCGATTACAACTACGGTATCAATAAAAATTCATCTGATGCGAAGAAAAAAGCAGCACGTCAGTTTATAGATTGGATGGTTGATAAATCAGATTATGCAGAAGTCAATGGTGGTCTTTCAGCAGTGAAAGGTGCAGATTTACCAGTTGCCCTTCAAGGTCTTGCTGATGCAGGGGTTGTCTTAATGGAAGAAAAACCAGCACCAGCAGGGAAAGAGTCCCTCTTTACAGACGTAAACAACGCCTCAGAAGTAGGTGTTGGTACAACTGAAGACCAAAAACGTCGTATTGTTGATGCGGGGATTGGGAATACGAAAGAAAGTTTTGCTGACATCATGAAAGATCTCAATACAAAATGGGCAAAAGCAGTAGAAGAAAACGCTAAATAAAGAGTGACAGGGAGCAAATGAGGCTGGTATATACTGGCTTCATTTGTACCTGTTCAATACTAGAAAGGGATTGCTTATGTTTAAATTTCAAGCAAAAACAGAGAAAAGAATTCTAATCTTTTTGTTTACGGTTATTCCTGTTGCTTTGCTTTTAACCTTTACCTATTACCCGCTCGTTAAAATGATTCAATATTCATTTACAGACTGGGATGGCTTTTCGCCTACACATAATAATGTTGGAATTGAAAATTACAAAAAAGTCCTTACAGATCCGAACTACTTTATCGTATTTAAAACGAGTTTGTATTATTTTCTATCAGGATTTGTTCAACTTGGTCTAGCACTTCTTTTTGCGACATTGCTTTCATTTAAAGTGAAATTCGCTAATTTTTGGAAAGGAATCCTTTTCTTTCCGTACTTGCTTAATGGGGTGGCGATTGGATTTATTTTCCTGTATTTCTTTAAGGAAAATGGGACGTTAGATTCTGTTCTGAACATGATTGGTCTAGGTGGATTCAAGCAACTTTGGCTAGGAAATCGAAGTATTAATAATATCTCACTAGCATTTACTTCTACTTGGAGATATATCGGATTTAATTTTTTGATTTTCCTAGGTGCGATTCAATCCGTTAATCCAGAGGTATATGAGGCGGCAGAAATTGATGGCGCAAACTCATGGAATATTTTCAAATACATTATTATTCCTGCGATTAAACCGATTATTTTCTTGAATATTATTTTATCAGTAGCAGGTTCGTTGTCTGTATTTGATATTCCGTTTATCATGACAGGTGGTTCAAATGGAACAATGACATTTGTTATTCAAACGATTAATACAGCCTTTAGATATAATAAACTTGGACTTGCTAGTGCTATGGCGATTATCTTATTGGTTATCGTGGTAGTTGTAACGCTTGTTCAAAGATTGATTACTGAAAGGGGCAAAAAAGCATGAGAAAAGAAAGATTGACATTTGGCACAATTGTCAAATACATTGTTTTAATTCTAGGAGCACTTACTGCCTTAATGCCTCTTTTAGTTGTTTTTATTGGTAGTCTAAAGTCAAATAATGAATTTCTTACGACAAGTGTCCTTTCCTTACCCAAAAAATTAGATTTTAGTAACTACAAAATGGCATTTGTTCAAGGGCAAATGTTGACAGGGTTTAAAAATACTTTGCTCATCTTTGTCATTTCAATGTGCGGGAAAATGCTTATCGGGTCAGCTTTTGCGTATGTGATGAATCGCTTTGAATTCCGTGGGAAAAAATTGATTTTATTTGCTTTTACAGCAGCTATGCTAATTCCAGCGATTACTAGCCAAGTTGCAACGTTTAAAATTATCAATTCATTAGGATTGATGAATACAATTTGGTCAGTTATTTTATTAAATCTAGGATCAGACGTTATTTCGCTTTATATATTCATGCAATATTTGGATGAAATTCCAGTTTCTCTTGATGAGTCGGCGTTTCTTGATGGTGCAAGCTATTTCCAAATATTCTACAAGATTATTTTACCAAATCTTAAAGCACCGATTGTGACAATGCTTATTATTAGTGGTGTAGGTCTATACAATGACTTTTACAATCCGTATCTTTACATGCCAGATCCTAAATTGAAAGTTATTTCAACGGCTTTATTTGCTTTCAAAGGTCCTTACGGTAGCAATTGGCCTGTTATTTTGGCAGGTGTTGTGATAGTGGTTATCCCAATTCTTGTAGTTTTCTTATCACTTCAAAAGTACATCTACAATGGTGTTGCAGGGTCGGTTAAATAGCGATGAAAAATAAACATAAAATTTCAGGATTGGTTGACAAATTTTACATGATTGTAATGAGTTCTACTCGTTTTTGGTGGATATTACTCAAGAATGGAATTGTCTACGGTGTGCTTGCAGGTATTTTTGCGATGCACAAATCGGAAAAATTAGCGTTAGAAAAACAACGTGTGGTTTCGCTTTGCTGGAGTAGTATGGTCATTTTGACGATTACTAGCTTTCTTTTGATTGGAGAAGGGCGGGAGTTTATGGCAATTCTTTTTCTATCGTTGTTAGTTTTAACAAGTTTGTCAACAATTTATTTATATGAAGTAGTAAATCTTGTCGGAGAAGAGAAAAAAGGATACCAAGAAATTTACGCTCAAGCTTTTCTTAATATGTGGAAAAAATTCCCAATCAAGATTTGTTTTTTCGCTCTAGGCTTGTGTCTTTTAAAATTAAATTTGATTGCCTTTGTTTTTATTTTTCCAAGGGTTTATCAATTGTTGTTGATGAAAATGATTCTATTAAAAAAGACGACTAGTTTTTCTTGACAAGTGACAGACTTTTTTGGGAATAAAAATTGAACAAAAAATGTTTTTAGAAGTATCTTTAATACGAAAGGGGAAAAACAATGCGTACAAAATATGTGCCAAATGAGAAACGTTATGAAAAAATGATTTACAATAAAATTCAAAAATCGGGATTGAGATTGCCAGCTATTTCACTTGGTTTTTGGCATAATTTCGGGAGTGGGACACCGCTAGAATTACAACAAGAAATTGTTCGTGGTGCTTTTGACATGGGGATAACTCATTTTGATTTAGCGAATAATTACGGTCCTTCTTACGGAGCTGCGGAAGAAAATTTTGGGAGGATATTTGCAGAGGATTTGGCTCCATATCGTGATGAACTTATTATCTCGACAAAAGCTGGTTATGATATGTGGCAAGGACCATATGGCGATGGAGGAAGTCTAAAATACTTAGTTGCAAGCTGTAATCAATCGTTGAAACGTCTTGGACTTGAGTATGTTGATATTTTTTATTCACATCGTCGAGATGTTGAAACACCACTTGAGGAAACGGCTTATGCTCTTAGTAAAATCTACCATGATGGCAAAGCACTTTATGTTGGTGTTTCAAATTATTCGGCAGAAGATACAGAAGAAATGGCGAGATTACTAGATGATTTGAAAACACCATTTGTTATTCATCAGCCCAGATATAATATGCTAGATCGCAGTATTGAGGCGGAATTGAAACCTACATTGGCAAAACTAGGACTTGGTGGTATTGCTTTTTCACCATTGGAACAAGGGATTTTGACAGACCGCTATTTGAAAGAGATTCCTAAAGATTCACGTGCCTATTCGAATAGTCGATTTTTGACGGAAGATAGCGTTCAACAACATATTGAAAAAGTTCGTAAATTAAATGAAATCGCAAAACGTCGCGGTCAAACGATGGCGGAAATGGCGATTTCTTGGATATTGCGTGACGGTGTGATTACGTCCGTTCTTGTTGGTGCTAGTCGTTTGTCACAATTGGAAGATAATGTGAAAGCACTAGAAAATCTTATTTTTTCAGAGGAAGAACTAGCGGAGATTGATGAAATACTATTGTAGTAGAAAATAAGGAATAGCTCTAAAAATGTACGTGGCACAGAATTTTTAGAGCTATCCACAAATAAAAAGAATAGAGGAAGGATTATATAGATGACAATTTTAAAGTTTCCAGAAAATTTTTGGTGGGGTGCGGCTACATCAGGCCCTCAAACAGAGGGAAGATTCTATAAACCTCACGCAAATATTTTTGACTATGATTTTGAAAAGAATCCACAAAATTATTGGCACGGGATTGGACCGGATACGGCTTCCAATTTCTACAACGATTATAAAAATGACATTGCATTGATGAAATCAGCAGGGTTAAACTCTGTTAGGACGTCAATTCAATGGACACGTTTAATTGACGATTTGGAAACAGGAACGCTCAACCCAGATGCTGTTAGGTTTTACAATGATGTGATAGATGAATTTATTCAACAAGGGATTCGTCCGATTATGAACTTGCACCATTTTGATGTGCCTGTTGAACTGTTGCACAAATATGGAGGATGGGAATCTAAACGTGTTGTGGAACTTTATGTTCAATTTGCTGAAAAATGTTTTGAACTTTTTAGCGACCGAGTGACAGATTGGTTTACACATAACGAGCCGATGGTCGTTGTTGAAGGAGGGTATCTCTATCAATTCCACTATCCAGATCTTGTTGACGGTAAAAAAGCCGTACAAGTAGCATATAATTTACAATTAGCGTCTGCAAAAGCAATTGCAGCTTTTCGTAAGCACAATAAAAATCCAAATGGGAAAATAGGTGTTATTCTTAATTTGACTCCCAATTATCCAGCGAGTGATTCAAAAGAAGATAAGGCGGCAGCACATTTTGCAGATTTATGGCAAAATAGTTTGTTCATGGAGGCGTCCGTTAAAGGCGAATTTCCGTTGGAACTTGTTGAAATTTTGACAAAAGATGGAGTGATTTGGGATTCTACACCAGAGGAGCTTAATTTGATTCGTCAAAATACAATTGATTATTTAGGTGTGAATTTCTACCACCCAAACCGTGCCATTGCACCGAAATATTCTTCAGATTCTCTAGCGGTTGACTGGTTGCCAAATAAATATTTTGAAGAATATGAAAAACGTGGAGTGCGTATGAATGTTGATAAAGGCTGGGAAATCTATCCACGAGCGATTTATGATATTGCAAAAAATATTCAAGAAAATTACGGAAATATTCCTTGGTTTGTATCGGAAAATGGAATGGGTGTAAGCCGTGAAGAACGTTATTTTGATTCGGAGACGAACCGAATTAATGATGATTATCGGATTCAGTTTATAAAAGAACATCTTTACTACGTTCACAAAGGAATTGCAGAGGGGAGTAATTGTTTTGGCTATCACCTTTGGACTCCGATTGACTGCTTTAGTTGGCGAAATTCTTATCGCAATCGCTATGGGTTGATTTCAGTGGATATTCATACTCAAGTAAAAAGTTTGAAGAAGTCAGCTTATTTCTTTAAGGAATTGGCGGTGACATCAAGCGTTGAGTTGACGGAAGTAGAAATGGAGAAAGAATAAAATGGCACTTTTGACAATTGACATTGGCGGTACAACGATCAAATACGCAAGTTTTGATAATGGGAAATTATCACAAAAAGGATCGAAAGATACTCCAACGACGTTAGAGGAGTTTTACAAAGTTTTAATTCGCATAAAAGACGAAGTTTCACAAAAGGTGAAAATAACAGGTGTGGCAATTAGTAGTCCCGGTGCTGTGAGCAAGAAAGATGGTGTGATTTATGGTGCTTCGGCTATCCCTTATATCCACAATTTCCCAATACAAGCTGAACTTGAGGCAAAATTTGAGTTACCAGTTTCAATGGAAAATGATGCTAATTGTGCAGCTCTTGCCGAAGTGGCTTTTGGTGCAGGGAAAGAATATGATGATTTGCTCTTTTTCGTCATTGGAAGTGGTATCGGTGGCTCTGTTGTTCTCAATAAAAAAATTCGACATGGTGCTCATCTTATGGGTGGTGAGTTTGGTTATATGCTCATGAATGAACATACGTTATCAGAAAATGCTAGCCCTGTTCAAGCAGCAAGAAGATATAATGAAGCACAGCAAGCGAGTGTGAGTGGTAAGGAATTGTTCTCATTAGCAGAAAATGATGAGAATGCTAAAAGAATTGTTGATGCGATATTTGATAACCTTGCTCGTGCAATTTTTAATCTACAATATGCTCTTGACCCTGAGATTGTCTTGCTTGGAGGGGGCATTTCCCAAGCGGATTTTCTAATTCCAAAACTGCAAGAGGCATTAAAAAATGTTTACGACAAGGTTGAAATTGGAACAATTATGCCGAAAATTGCAGTCTGTCAATTTCAAAATGATGCCAATTTAATCGGGGCAGCGGCAGATTTTTTGAGTGAAGAAAAATTAAATTTCTAAAGAGGACTTCTAAAAACAAATCGCAAGAAACATAGAACATTTCTTGCGATTTTTATAGTTCCCTTAACGTTTTCGTTCCACCAAACTCTTGGTCAATTCATACAAAATTTCACGTGAATTTGTCTCTTCTAAGGGCAAGCGTTTGATTTTTTTTAAAGATTTCTCAGTGTAGTGATTTGCCAATTGTTCCGCACGTTCGATAGCGTTTGTGTCGTGGATAATTTGTTCGATTTTTTCTATATCAAAAGAAGTCATCTCATGCTTTTTCTGTAAAAACGACGTTAAATCCGCACGTTTTTCTTCTAATGCAAGGAGTAACGGCAAGGAATAAACGCCTTGTTTCATATCCTCGAGAACAGGTTTGCCAAGGGTGTCGCTGTTTTGTGTGTAATCGAGCAAATCGTCCAAAATTTGAAAAGCAATGCCACAATTTTTGCCAATTTCATAAGCAAGGCGACTGATAGTAAGGCTTGCTTTGCTCTCGCTTGCTCCAACAAAAGCACTTAGAGCAAATAATTCAGCTGTTTTTCCAGAAATATTTTCAATATATTCGTCAACAGTCATATTCAAGTTGTAACGATTGTTCATTTGCCCAAGCTCGCCAGTGAGGATTTTTTCCAAACTTCCTGCGTGCTGTTCAATGTTTTCCAGACTAGCCGAGTGTTTTGCTAAAATTTTAAATACCGTCACGAAAAGATAATCACCTGCATACACCGCAACATCACTGCCAAATTGGTGAGCGATACTTTTTTGCCCACGACGAATAGTTGCTTTATCCACCACGTCATCGTGAATTAATGTCGCCGTATGTAGCAGTTCAATACTTGCTGCTAAGCTCAAACGTTTTTCTCGATTTTTTTCTTTGCCAAAGTTGGAAAATAACAGCTGATACGCAGGACGTAGCATTTTTCCGCCATGCTCCAACATTTCCAAAATTGCGTTTTCCACCTCTTTGTTTTTCAAAGAAATAGAATGTTTCATCAAATCTCTTACTTCCGCCAACTCCGTTTGTAGCGAGGGAATATTTGCCCAATAATCTATCATGTTACTCTCCGTTCCTATGAGAAATTTGCTCTAACCATGTACTTTTACCATTTTCCTGCATAACTAAATGTGCATTTCGTAAAGTTTGAATATTCGCAAGGAGATAATTTCCAGCAATGCCGATGAAAAATCCTGCCAAAATACCGAAAATACTCAGCACTGGCAAGTAGTTCATGATAGCAGGTGTGCCAGCAATCATGCAAGCTACTGCAAGTTGTCCGACATTGTGAAAAAAGCCACCAACGCTAGAAATGCCGATAATGCTCACTTTCCTTGCACCGAGCATTTTGACGAGATACATCGCAAGACAGCTGAGAATCGCACCACTTAGGCTATACAAGAATGTCGAGGCAGTGCCACCAAGTAGCATTTGTAAAAGAAGTCGTAACGTGAGAAAGAAAGCTACTTCTCTTTTTTTCATTGTAAAAAGAGCCAAAACTGTAATCAAATTGGCAAGCCCCAATTTTGCCCCCGGTGCGAAAGGAAATGGTGGTGGAAATACATTTTCCGCCAGTCCAATCACAACAGCAAGAGCGGTGAGAAGGGCGATATAGGTCATTTTTTTCGTTGATTTCATTAGTAAATCACGCTCCCTTCTTGATTTCCGTCGCTTGCGATCACTTCGATTACAAGTTTATGTGGCAAGCAGACAATGGTTTGTCCGCCTTGTGAAATCCAGCCACGGCGAACGCATATTTGGTCAGCACAATTTGCCTCCACAATGCGAATTTTTCCGTCTTTGACGACAATTTTATTATAATCTCCGTCTTTGTCTTTATATTCAAAAGTTGTATTTTTTGACAAATCAAAGGTGCGTATCTTTTTATTATTCGCACGCAATTCTGCGACATAAGTAACCTTTGAATTGTTTTGATGTTGAATACTTGTAATGACCCAAGGAGTAAAACTTGCTAGTAACAAGCAAGTCAAAATAATTATATCCCAAGTCTTTATCTTTAATTCAAGTAGTTTTTTGTGCATTTTTTCACCATAGTTTATTAGATTTATGGGAGTTTCTTTGTACAGATTTCAACTTGCACTTCTCCGCTTTTCTTTGTCTAGCTACGAAGTGCTGAAGTCTGGTGGCTGTTCGCAGTGCCGCTCGAAACTTCGTTTCGAGTAAATGAACGGCACGGCTCACTGCCACAGACTTCAACCCGCACTTCTCCGCTTTTCTTGATCCAGCTACGAGGGGCAGGAGTTTGGTCGCTGTTCGCAATGCCACCTGAAGCTGTGCTTCAGGCGAGTAAATGGCATGGTTCACTGCGACAAACTCCAGACCGCCCCTCACCGCTTTTCTTTGTCTAGCTGCGAGGGGCTGAAGTCTGGCAACTGCTCACAATGTCGCTAGAAACTTACGTTTCTAGTAAATGA
>NZ_FUXI01000022.1 GCF_900167335.1 Pilibacter termitis | reverse complement strand
TTGAACAATAAATTAAAAGTCATCAAACGATTGGCTTATGGTTTTAGAAGATTTGAGAATTTCCGTACGAGGAGCTATATTCAGTGTGGTCTTCTTACAGGGATTTGTAAGGTGGTTTAGAATAGATATTTCAGTATTTAAAGTGTAACAGTGAAAGATAAAACAAGAGAATAGTCAAGTGAACAAGGTTTTGCATGTTGAACGACCTATAATTGTGCTACTGGCTAGGTTCGACAGAGCAGAATGCTACAAGAAAACTATTTCTGGTAGACGCAAAAGAGGAGCTGGACAAGATGTCCAACTCTCTTAGGTACGCTTTGTAAAATAGATGCTTTCCACACGATTTGACAAAGAGCCTTTTTTTTATACTTTTTCAAACAAAAATCAAATTTTCTGCGTATCTTAAAAATAAAGCCTTCTAAAAACAAGAAAGGCTATGAGGTGAAGTTATGAACAAAGAAATCAAAGAATGGCTAGAAACGCATAAAATTTGGCTTGCTGTTGGTGGAGTCGTTGCAGTTATTGCACTCGGTTGTTTTTTCTTTTTTCGTCCGCAACCGACAGAAAAAGAAATTTCGTTTTCCACAACGTCATCTACCAATACAAGTGAGGAGAAGAAAACGGAGAAAGTAACAAAAATGTACGTGGATGTAAAAGGGGCGGTGAAAAAAGCTGGAATGTATGAAATCACTGAAGAAATGCGTGTGCAAGATGTTTTAGACCAAGCAGGAGGATTTGCGGAAAATGCAGATAAAAACCGAGTAAATTTGTCGCAAAAACTCGAAGATCAAATGGTGATTTATGTGCCATTGATTGATGAAAAAGTGGAAGAAACTCTTCAAACGCAAAATGTTACGGCGAAAGAAAGCGAGGGAGAGAAGAAAATTAATATCAATACAGCTGACGTAAGTGAACTTCAGAAAATTACAGGAATTGGTGCCAAAAAAGCAGAAACCATTCTCGAAGACCGCAAAGCAAATGGTAGTTTTGCAAGCGTGGAAGATTTGGCAAGGGTGAAAGGGATAGGTGCGAAAACAGTTGAAAAAATAAAAGATCAAATTTGTGTGAAATAACTCTTGAATACAGATGAATGATGTGTTAATTTTAAAATCAGCGAAAACTATAATTGAAAAAGGTGAAAATATGCGTGAGAGAATACCGTGGGATCAATATTTTATGGGGCAAAGCGTTTTGCTCGCACTTAGAAGTACGTGTGATAGGCTGGCAGTAGGAGCTACGATCGTGCGTGATAAGCGTGTGATCGCTGGAGGTTACAACGGTTCGGTATCAGGAGAAGTGCATTGCATTGATGAGGGCTGTTACATGGTGGACGGGCATTGCGTTCGCACCATTCATGCCGAGATGAACGCAATTTTGCAATGTGCAAAATTTGGTGTGAATACCGAGGGAGCCGAGATTTATGTGACCCATTTTCCATGCCTTTCCTGTACGAAACAGATTTTACAGGCTGGAATTAAGAAAATCAATTATTTAAACGATTATAAAAATGACCCGTATGCTGAACACCTCATTCAGCAAGTCGGAGTTGAAGTGAAAAAAGTAACACTCGAGGAAAAATATTTCGCTGATTTACCATTTGATTACAAGGAGATAATGAAAAATAGTGAGCAAGGATAAAATTCCGCTTATCTATTTGGGACTCTTAGCGTTTGGCGTGAGTATTCTCGTGCTATCGCCGAGTGTATGGAGTGTCATTTTCTTTCTTTGTCTAGTCATTCGTCTGATACGTGCAAAATCCGTAAGAGTTATTCAACTTTCGGTTTTTTGTGCGTTTTTTGTACTGCTAAGTTGTATGTTGCTTTTTTGGAAAAATGAGCGTAGAGAGACGTTTATTTTCACACATCCAACCGTTGTCAACCAAGAGCTTTCAGTGAAAGTAGATACGATAAAACTTGACGGAGACTGGCTAACTTTTACAGGAGGTATGTCTCAAGGGAACGTAAAGTGTGGTGTAAAAATAACGTCAGAAAAAGAGAAAGAGTGGTGGAGTGGTGCAGGAAGTGGCATTGTGTTAAAAGTTGACGGAGAACTTTCTTTAGGGGAAAGTCAACGAAATTTAGACGGATTTGATTATCGAAAATACTTAAAACAGAACGGTTTTCTAGGAGTATTAACAATAACAAAAATCAAAAAAATAACACAAAAAAGAGAGCTTTCTCTAAACGTATTACGCAGAAATGCGATTGTGCATAGTGAAAAACGTTTTTCAAAACAGATGAAAGAACTTGTCACAGGCTTACTTTTCGCACATTTTTCTAAGGATTTTGATGAAAATCGAGAGCTTTTCCAATCTCTTGGCTTGCTCCATTTATTTGCGATTTCAGGACTGCATATTAGCTTGTTTCTTCACTATTTTCGTAGAATTTTACTAAGAATAGGACTAACAAAAGAAGTGGTACTTTTTCTTCAGGTCGTTTTCAGTATTTTTTACTTAGGCATGACAGGGTTTGCGACAAGCGTGTGGCGAGCAGTTTTACAAAGGAATAGTGGTGATTTATTCGGTCTAAGTCCGCAAAATGCGTTCGGTTTGACCGTGGGAATCAGCGTGATTTTTAACCCCTATTTATTTTTTACTGCATCAGGGCAGTTAACTTTTGGTTTAGCTTTCTTGATTGCTTTTCTTACACCTGCTCTGGAGCGGTTTCGAGGGTTAAAAAAGGAGGTTATTTTCACGATTTCTCTATCATTCGGTATTCTTCCGTTGCTTAGTTGGAATTTTTATGAATGGAATGTTTCTTCGATTGTTCTTTCGTTTTTTTTGACAAAAGTGTTTGAATGTTTCTTTTTACCAATGATTGTCGTGTTATTTTTTACAAGTTTCGTTTTTGAGTTAAAATGGCTGAATGTTTCATTTGATTTTCTTGCTCCCTTTACAGAGTTAAAGCTGATAATAGGTAAACCGAATATTGTACTATTTTTCGCCTTGCTTGCGTTGACGATTTTTCTGATTTGGATCATTGAAACAGGACGTTGGCGTTATTTTTTCCTTTATTTCGTCATGATAAGTGGTGTTTTCTTTTTTCAAACTCATCATTTGACTACTATGGTGGCAATGGTTGACATTGGGCAAGGAGATAGTTTTTTCATTCAACCGAGTGTTTCAACGACAGCGACATTGATTGATGTTGGTGGAAAAAGAGAAATTGTGAGCAATGAAAAATGGAAAGAGAGAAAAACAAGTAACAATGCGGAAAAAACGTTGATTCCTTTTCTCAAATCAAGAGGTGTGCAGGCATTAGAAGTTTTTATAAGCCATGCACACGAGGATCATTACGGTGATGTATTGACTGTTAACCAAGCTGTTCCAATCAAAACACTTTACTACCCAAAAGGTGCGGAAAAACAAGCAGGATTTCGCAAGATTTTGCTCTCTCTTGAACAAACGGGTACGAGGATTCATCCGGTGCTTGCACCAGAAAAAATTGGCGAAATGGAAGTTTTATTTCCAAAAGAGGAAGTCAATGACGGAGGAAATAATGATTCTCTCATTTTGAGACAAACGATTGGTGGCAGGAGTTTTTTGTTTACAGGTGATGCTGAAAGTGAGGAAGAGCAATTGTTGCTGTTGGAGCAGGCGAACATTACAGCAGATGTTTTGAAAGTGGGACATCACGGCAGTAAAACAAGCAGTACAGAGGAATTTCTGGATAAAATTTCCCCGAAAATTGCACTGATTAGTTGTGGTGTCAACAATTCATTTCGTCACCCGAACCAAGAAACGCTCGAAAAACTAGGAAAACGAAATATTTTCATCAAAAGAACAGATGAAAACGGCATGATTTATTTTACAGTTGACCCTTTTTCCGCTACACTAGGAAATATAAAGTCTGTAAGAGAGAACGTGAGAGAAAAATGACGATTCAAAATGAATTGATGAAAATAAAAAAAGGCGAGATTGCTCCTGTCTATCTTTTGTTTGGGACAGAAGAGTATCTCTTTGACCAAGTCAAACAAGCGTTGGAGGCAACACTTTTTCCAGAAGGGCGAGATGACATGAGCTTTTCTTTTTATGATATGAATACCACCTCGCTTTCAGAAGTGGTAAATGACGCATTGGAATTGCCGTTTTTTGCCGAGAAAAAGTTGATTTTCGCTGAAGATTCTTTGTTTTTAACGGCAAAAAAAGTGGCAAAAGGTGTGGAACATAATGTAGAGGAATTGCTAGAGTATTTGAAGTCCCCGTCAGAAAGCACTGTTTTAGTCTTTTGTGTCCGTGAAAATTTGGACGGGAAACGAAAAGTTGTCAAAGCACTGAAAAAAGAAGCAACGGTTTTAGAGTTGTCGCCATTAAAAGAGGAAGAAGTTCGTCGTTATCTATTGGATTTTTTCAAAAACGAGGGGATTTCTATTGACAAACACGCTCTGGAAGAATTGCTTGTACGGACACATTTTTCGTTGACTATGGCGATGAATGAGGCGAGAAAAGTGCAGGTATTTGTTGGCGATAAAGGTGTGGCTACGAAAGAAGAAATCACGCAACTTGTCGCCAAAACGCTTGACCAAGATATTTTTGAGTTGACAGGACTCATTTTTGAAGGGAATGCAGACAGAGCTTTGCTAGTATTGGAAGATTTAATTTTACAAGGCGAAAGTCTAATCGCCCTAAATGCTCTCTTTATTTCACAAGTCCGTCTTTTTTTGCAGGTGAAAATTTTACTATCTGAGGGATTTCAACAAGGAGCAATTGCAAGTGCAACAGGTGCCAATCCTTATCGTGTCAAATTAGCAATGGGACGTGTAAGAAGAATGGATAAACGGCTTTTAATGGAAATTTTTGAAAAAAGTGTCGTACTTGACCATAAAATGAAAAGTTCCCCACTTGATACGAAAGTGCTTTTTCAGTTGTTTATCATGGAAATTTGCGGGAAAATGTGAAAGTGAGGGGTGAAAATGACTAAGCGTGATGTATTTGAAGAGCAGGCTAGTTATTTACGTTCGTGGATTAGTGCGATTGCAAGTGAACAGCCGAATTTGATTATTCGTGATAATGCGATTTTTAGCAGGAAATGTTCTAAGCGATTTGTCGAGCTATTCCGTGGGTGGATGCGTGATATTGGCGTGCGACATATTTTGCTTTTGAGCAACGAAGTAGAAAAAACGTGGGTTGATTTTCTGCAACAAGACGGTGAATTAGTGCTTGATGTGGTGGAAACAGAGACACTTAGTGAAAACGAATCACTTTTTCTTTCAATGTCAGCACGTGGTTTTCGCATGGAGCAAACGGTTCATTCTTTGCTTGCGGGAGAAAAAGGTGTGGCACATTTTTTAAGTCGCAATGAGGTTGCAGAAGAATTGCAACGAATTATGATGAAAAACAAGAAATAAGTAAGTTTTCCTAGACAGAAATAAGCTGGTGAGTTAAAATGAATAAGTATGTAATTTTAGAAAAGGTATCAAGTGATACCTACAAGGAGCGAAAGTTAAAATGGCAAAATTTGAGAAAAATGGTGCAGAAGGCACATTGACATTCTCTATTACACAAGAAGAATTGAAACCAGCTTTGGATAAAGCATTTAACCGAGTAAAAACAAAGGTGAATGTACCGGGCTTCCGTAAAGGAAAAGTAAGTCGTACTGTTTTCAACAAAATGTTTGGTGAAGAATCTTTGTATGAAGATGCGTTGAACCATGCGTTTCCAACTGCTTATGAAGCGGCTTTGAAAGAAGTTGAATTGCTTGATGCAGTAGTAGGTCAACCGTCTATTACAGATTGGAAAGCGGAAAAAGGTTCTGACTGGGAATTAACTGTGACAACAGCTTTGAAACCAGAAGTAACACTTGGCGACTACAAAGATTTGACAGTAGAAAAACAAGATACTGAAGTAACAGATGAAGATGTAGCAGCTCGTCTTGAACGTGAGCAAACTGCTCTTGCAGAACTTGTATTGAAAGAAGATACGCCAGCTGAAAATGGAGATACAGCAGTAATTGACTTTGAAGGATTTGTTGACGGTGTTGCATTTGAAGGTGGAAAAGGTGAAAACCACCCACTTGAACTTGGTAGCGGACAATTTATCCCGGGATTTGAAGAACAACTTGTCGGTCATAAAGCAGGTGAAGAAGTGGAAGTAAAAGTTACTTTCCCAGAAAAATACCAAGCAGAAGACCTTGCAGGAAAAGATGCGGTATTCAAAACAACGATTCATGAAGTAAAAGCAAAAGAATTGCCAGCACTTGATGATGAATTTGCTAAAGATGTAGACGAAGAAGTGGAAACACTTGACGAGTTGAAAGCGAAAATTCGCAAAGAATTGGAAGAAAGCAAAAAACAAGCGGCAGAAGATGCACGTGATGAATTAGCGATTCGCCAAGCGGTTGAAAATGCAACGATTGCAGACATTCCAGAAGTGATGATTCATGATGAAGTTCACAATCAAATGAACCAATTCTTGAGCCAAATGCAACAACAAGGAATCAACCCTGAATTGTACTATCAATTAACAGGTACAACAGAAGAAGATTTGCACAAACAATACGAAGAAACAGCAGTTGACCGTGTGAAAACAAACCTTGTCATCGAAGCTATTGCAAAAGCTGAAAACTTTGAAGCAACGGATGAAGACATTCAAAACGAAATCAAAGACTTGGCAGAGCAATACAATATGCCAGTTGAGCAAGTAGAAAAATTCTTGACAACAGATATGTTGAAACATGATATTGCAATGAAAAAAGCGATTGAAGTGGTTACTTCTACTGTGAAAGAGAAATAATAATTGAAAAGGTTAGGCTCAAACTTCTAGCTTGAGTGAAACAAGATAAAAATAGCAAGATTGCATGAAATTTCATTTTCTAAAATGTTGATTTCATGCAGTCTTGCTATTTGGCTCTTTGCCAAATCGTGTGGAAAGCATCTATTTTATAAAGAGTCAAAAAAACTAGAGTAGGAATAATTCTTCCACTCTAGTTTTTTTTATTTTTAAGAAACTTCCCCTACCAAAATATCCATTAAAATAATATCATGCCAAACTTCCCCACGCAAAAGACTCTCTCGCCGTCTGCCGATTTCTTTAAAACCTATTTTTTCATAACAACGAATGGCACGTGTATTGTAAGAAAATACTTTTAAATAGACAGAATGTAAATTCAAAGATTGAAAACCATAATCAATCAGCAACTTTAGTGCCTCTTGTCCATATCCACGATTCCAAAAATCACGGTTTCCAATGAAAATGCCCACCTCTGCTGTTTTGTTGAGCAGATCAACGTACTTGAAACCACAATTTCCAATACATTGATTGGTTTTCTGGTCAATAATGGCGTAATTATGTTCTTTGGCAAGTTCCTCAAGCATTGTTCGTTCGCTTTCAACAGTAATCATGAGGTTTGGGAACCCTAAATTTTCAACAATTTCTAAATCATTAAGCCATGATGTAAACAATTCTGCATCATTTACATCAATTGGTGATAGAAAACAATTTTCTCCAACTAATTTTTTAAAATACATTTTTCACACCTCCATATAGTATTAGTATGAGGTAGCTTGAACTACTTGTCAATAGAGAGTATCGTTTTAATCACAATATCAAATGGCTCTTGTGGTAATTCTTGCATGACTTGGAATGAATAAGCAAGAGCGAGGGTGTCGTTTTTGAAATCTGCAAGATAGCGGTCGTAAAACCCGCCTCCAAAACCAAGCCGAACACCTGTTTTTGTAATGGCAAGATGTGGTACGATCATAAGATCAATTTCCTTTTTTTTGCTCATTTCAGCACCAACAGGTTCAAGCACTCCAAAAGTTGTTTTTTCAAGAGTGGTTTTGCTTGTGTGGACAAAAAAATCCATTTCCCCATTTTCTCTTGTCTTTGGAATCGCTACGATTTTCCCCTCTTGCCATGCCTGAGTGATGATTTTCTCTGTTGGCAATTCAAATGGCATGGAAATGGTAATACCAATAGAACGGGCATTTTTCCATGCAGAAGTTTGAAAAAGTTTCTCTAAAAGAATGTTTGTTTCCACTTCTTTTTCTGGAGAGCTGGCGAAATCTTTCATCTGTTGTAAAAGGATTTTGCGTAAATTTTTTTTATTCTTCATTTTCTTCCTCCTTAAAATAGACCATTTATTTTTCTTCGTAAACTTTTGCAAAAGGTTTGATTTAACCTTGAAAGAAAAGCGTTTTTATGTTATTTTATCATAAGAATAGAAGATTAAGAGGGTGCTTAGCTTGGAAACGCTTTATGATGTGCAACAAATTTTGAAACGGTTTGGGATTTATATCTATCTTGGCAAACGTTTGTATGATATTGAGCTAATGGAAATTGAAATCAAAAATCTTCACAAAGCACATTTGATAGACGATGATGAGTACAAAACGGCACGATTAATTTTAAGACGAGAGCATCGAATAGAACTCTCAAGAAAAGACGAAACGAGGTTTGTTTAATGGCAAAGAAATTAATTGGAATTGACTTGGGTGGTACAACGGTAAAATTTGGTATTTTGACGCTTGACGGCGAAGTGCAACAAAAATGGGCGATTGATACGAATAGTCATGATGACGGTGTACATATTGTACCTGATATTGTAAAGAGTATTAATCACCGATTGGATTTATATGGATTAACAAAAGATGATTTTGTAGGAATTGGCATGGGGAGTCCCGGGACGGTTGACATTGAAAAAGGAACGGTTATCGGAGCTTACAATTTGAACTGGACAACACTTCAAGAAGTGAAGAAACTGATTGAAGAAGGAACAGGTATTCCGTTTGCGATTGACAATGATGCCAACGTAGCAGCTCTTGGAGAACGTTGGAAAGGTGCGGGAGAAAATGACCCGAACGTTGTTTTTATGACCCTTGGTACAGGTGTTGGTGGCGGTATTGTCATGGAAGGACTTCTTCTTCATGGAAATGCTGGAGCAGCTGGTGAAATTGGTCATGTAACTATCGATCCGAATGGTTTTGATTGTACGTGTGGGAAAAAAGGTTGTCTTGAAACGGTTGCAAGTGCCACAGGTGTGGTGCGTGTGGCACGTCAATTGGCAGAAGAATACGTTGGTACTTCTCCACTTGCAGCAGCAATGAATGACGGAGTAGCGATAACTAGTAAAGATATTTTTGTCGCAGCTGAAAAAGAAGAAGATAAATTTGCTTTAATGGTTGTTGACAAAGTATGTATGTACCTTGGTCTTGCTTGCGGCAATATTGGTAACACGCTTAACCCTTCTTCGATTGTTATCGGAGGCGGAGTAAGTGCGGCAGGCGAATTTTTGAGAAGTCGTGTAGCGAATTATTTCTTAGAATACACGTTCCCAACTGTCCAACAAACAACCGCAATCAAACTTGCTGTACTAGGAAACGACGCAGGAATCATCGGAGCCGCCAGCCTAGCAACAAAATTTATTAACCAAAAAGCGTAGACTTGCGTTAAGGAGTTTGCGACAGCGAAACGTTGCATTTATTTACTCAAAACAGAGTTTTGAGTGCAACATTGAGCAGTTGCCAAACTCCTGCAAGTCTCAAACAACTAAAAAAGGAAATAAGGAAGTATTGAACATGGCAGTAGTAAACATTGTTTTAGTAGTAATATTATTAGCATTAGTCATTCAAGCAGTTTGGAGTTATTTTTCTGTTAAAAAAGCAGCGAAATTGATTGATAATGCGGAGTTTAAGGAAAAAATGCGTAATGCTCAAATTATTGACGTGCGTGATAAGGCAACTTTTGATGCCAATCATATTATGGGGGCAAGAAGTTTTCCGACGATGACCCTTAAACAAACATCAGGAGCTTTGCGAAAAGATATGCCAATTTTGCTTTATGATGCAAGACGTCAACAAGCAGGGCGAGCAGCAGTTATTTTGAAAAAACAAGGATTTACCGATATTTACATTTTAAAAACGGGTTACGACGGCTGGGACGGACGTACGAAAGCGAAAAAAATGTAAAGTGTACTCGTTGACTGCAAGCGAAAAAACTCTTATAATGGTATTTTGTAGAGTAAGGACAATTTTGTGATGTCTAAAATGAGTAGAAATTCACTTGCTTATTGACGAGTGAAATTCTTTTTGAGGAGTGTACCCAAATTGACAATAGAATTAAAGGAATTTGAAGGACAAAATCGTGATGAATTGTCCATGATTGAAGTTGCACATGCAATTTTGGAAAACAAAGGTGATGTGATTGACTTCTCTGACTTGGTAAATGCAATTCAAAATTACCTAGGGAAAAGTGATGCTGAAATTCGTGATGGTTTAAGTCAATTTTATACAGATTTAAATATTGACGGAAGTTTTATTTCACTTGGTGAAAATCGTTGGGGACTTCGTAGCTGGTATGCGATTGACGAAGTAGACGAAGAAATTTCTCACGTTGACGAGGACGAAGAAGAAGAAAACCGTCCACGCAAGAAGAAAAAACGTATCAATGCGTTTGCGACAAGTGACGATGATGACATTATCGACTACAATGATGACGACCCAGAGGACGATTATGACGTTGATGAAGAGGACGACCTTACGCTTGACGATGATGATGACGATGAGGCTGATGAAGTAGTTGCTTACGACAGCGACCTAAAAGAAATCATCTTAGATGACGAAGAAGTGGAAGATGACGTTGAAGTTGACGTAGATGATGATGACGAAGATGATTTTGTGGAAGAGGATGAAGAGGAAAAATAATTTCGTCACACTTGACATTTCCTTCTAAAATCAGTATTATATTCTTCGGGCACTTCATTAGGAAGTCGGTTTGAAGTTACAGCTCCCAACACCAGTTGGGAGTTTTTTCTTTTTTATACTGATGCGTCTCTAAAATGTAGTAGCACAACGTTTTTTAGAATGAAGTCAGTATTTATTCCCTAGAAAAAGCAAACAAAAAAGAAAGCATGGAGGCACAACAATGACCAAGTATATTTTTGTTACAGGTGGCGTAGTATCATCTATTGGGAAAGGGATTGTTGCGGCAAGTTTAGGACGCTTGCTCAAAAATCGTGGACTAAAGGTGACGATTCAAAAATTTGACCCGTATATCAATGTTGACCCGGGAACAATGAGTCCTTATCAGCATGGAGAAGTATTTGTAACAGATGATGGTGCAGAAACAGACCTAGACCTTGGGCATTATGAGCGTTTTATTGACATTAATTTAAACAAGTATTCAAATGTGACCACAGGGAAAATTTATTCGGAAGTTTTGCGTAAAGAGAGAAAAGGCGAATATCTTGGTGCGACGGTGCAAGTGATTCCGCACATTACCAATGCGTTGAAAGAGAAAATCACACGTGCAGCAACAACCACTGATAGTGATGTCATTATTACTGAAGTTGGTGGAACGGTGGGAGATATTGAGTCCTTGCCATTTATCGAGGCACTTCGTCAGATGAAAAGTGACATGGGTGGCGACAATGTGATGTATATTCACACGACACTTATTCCTTACCTCAAGGCAGCAGGGGAAATGAAAACAAAGCCTACACAGCATTCTGTAAAAGAATTGCGTGGTTTGGGGATTCAGCCAAATATGTTGGTTGTTCGTACAGAGCAACCTGTCAATCAAGGGATTAAAAACAAATTGGCACAATTTTGTGATGTGGCACCTGAGGCGGTCATTGAGTCGCTTGATGTAGAACATCTCTACCAAATTCCGCTGAACTTGCAAGCTCAAGATATGGATCAATTAGTTTGCGACCATTTGAAAATTGAGGCACCAAAAGCCGATATGACAGAGTGGAGTGCAATGGTTGACAAGGTGATGAATTTATCGAAAAAAGTGAAAATCGCTCTTGTTGGAAAATATGTAGAATTGCCAGATGCTTATCTTTCAGTTGTAGAGGCACTCAAGCACGCTGGTTATGCGTGGGATAGCGAGATTGACTTACACTGGGTCAACTCAAATGATGTTACACGTGAAAATGTGGCAGAAAAACTCAAAGGAATGAATGGAGTCATTGTGCCGGGTGGTTTCGGTGAGCGTGGAACAGAAGGGAAAATCGAGGCGATTCGCTATGTTCGTGAAGAAAATGTACCATTTTTAGGTATTTGTCTTGGTATGCAATTAGCTTGTGTGGAATTTGCACGCAATGTGGCAGGTCTAAAAGATGCTCACTCTAACGAACTAGACCAATCGACACCGCATAAAATCATTGATTTAATGCCAGATCAAGAAGAAATTGAAAACTTAGGTGGTACACTTCGTCTAGGATTATATCCAGCAAAATTGAAAAACGGAACGAAAACAAAAACGGCGTACAATGACGAAGAAGTAGTACAAAAACGTCACCGTCATCGTTATGAATTTAATAATAAATACCGTGAACAATTTGAGGAATTAGGGCTTACGTTCTCAGGAGTTTCTCCAGACAATCGTTTGGTGGAAATCATTGAATTGACCGAACATAAATTCTTTGTAGCGTGTCAATACCACCCTGAATTATCAAGTCGCCCAAATCGTCCAGAAGGCTTGTTTAAGGCATTTATTGGTGCGAGTGTTACGGGGAATTAAGTAGAGAACCAAATAAAACCACATGAAATTTAACAGATTTTATGTGGTTTTTTTGCAATAGGGCACCTCTAAAAACTCCGCTTAAGACTAAATTAGCTAGTTTTTCGATTATCGAGGAAATCGACGAAAGCTATGTGGTGACAAGAAAAGCGAAGAGGGGCGTTTTGAAGTCTGCAACAGCGAACCATGTCGTTCATTTACTAGAAACGTAAGTTTCTAGCGACATTGTGAGCAGTTGCCAGACTTCAGCCCCTCGCAGCTAGACAATAAGAAAAGCTAAGAGGGGTGTTCAGGAGTTTGTCGTAGTGAGTCATGCTATTTACTTGCTTGAAACGAAGTTTCAAGTAGCATTGCGAACAACGACCAAACTCCTGCCCCTCCTAGCTAGACAAGGTTGAGGAGATTGACGAAGAAAATCGGAAAACTAGCAATTTAGGATAAGTGCGAGTTTTTAGAGGTGCCCAATATAAAACCTTGCAAGAAAATATTTCTTACAAGGTATAAAGTTTGCTACATATGTTTCACACGAGATGAAATTTCTTTATGACGTCCTTTTACCATTGGTCGAGCTTGTGGGTTGCCGAGGTAACCGCACGTGCGTTTGACAACATCTGCTGTTTTAGGGTCTTGGTTGCCGCAATTTGGGCATTTGAATCCACGTTCGGTAGGGAGGAAGTCACCCTCGAAATCACATTCGTAGCAGTGGTCAATTGGTGTGTTTGTTCCTAAATATCCTACTCGGTCATAAGCGAAATCCCAGACAGCCTCAAGAGCTTTCGTATTTTGTTGTAAAACAGGATATTCACAATAATGAATGAACCCGCCAGAGCAATATTTAGGATAATCTTTTTCAAACTCTAATTTCTCAAAAGGTGTAGGATTTTTCCGTACATCGTAATGGAAACTATTTGTGTAATAATCTTTATCGGTAATATTTTCAACGCTACCAAATTTTTGTTTGTCTAAACGACAGAAACGGTCGGTCAAACTTTCGCTTGGTGTAGAGTAAACGGAGAAATGGTACCCGCACTCGTCTCCCCACCTGTCAGCACAATTTTTCATCAAACTCATAATTTCAAGCGTGAAATCTTTTGCCTCAGGGGTATTTTCCCAATTTGCCCCGTAAAAGAGAGCAGCCACTTCGTAAAGACCGATATACCCCATTGAAACTGTTGCACGTTTTTCTTTGAACAGCTCATTGACCGATTCGTTGCGGTTCAATCGTTTACCAAATGCTCCATTCATATAAAGGATTGGGGCATTTGCAGGAGTTGCCTCTTTACAGCGTTCAATGCGAAAGACGAGAGCATCTTTCAACGTTTGCAATCGTTCGTTTAAAGTATTCCAGAATTTTTCTTTATCACCATTTGACTCTAGGGCAATGCGTGGAAGATTGAGTGTTACAACGCCGAGATTCATTCGTCCAGAATTTACCTCGTTGCCTTCTTCGTCCCACCAACCTTGCAAGAAAGAACGGCAACCCATTGGGACTTTAAAGCTACCTGTCAACTCGACAATTTTGTCATAGCTTAAAATATCTGGGTACATACGTTTTGAGGCACATTCTAGTGCAAGTTGTTTAATGTCGTAATTTGCGTCTTCTGGATTTAAGTTTAATCCACGTTTTAATGTGAAAATCAATTTAGGGAAAATCGCCGTACGTTTTTCACTTCCAAGTCCTTTGATACGAATGTTCAAAATCGCTCGTTGAATTTCACGCTCAAACCAACTTTCACCAAGCCCAAAACCAAGTGAGGTAAACGGGGTTTGACCATTGCTTGTGAAAAGTGTATTGATTTCATACTCAAGAGATTGCATGGCATCATAAATGTCTTTTTGCGTTTTCGCTCTTGCGTATTCTTCGCGTTTATCTTCTGCCACCCACTCGTAAGCATCTTTCATATGTTTTTCATAATTTTTTTCTGCAAATGGTGCAAGCAATTCGTCCACTCGATCCGCAGAACACCCGCCGTATTGGCTACTTGCCACGTTGGCGATGATTTGGGCAATTTGAGCAGTCGCCGTTTGAATAGACTTAGGTTCTTCCACTTCTGCATTCCCAATTTTAAACCCGTTGTTCAACATTCCTTTGAAATCAATCAAGCAACAGTTGGTCATTGGTGTGTATGGATGATAATCTAAGTCGTGGTAATGAATTTCTCCTTTTTGGTGGGCATTTGCCACGTGTGCAGGGAGCATTTTAAGCCCGATAGATTTTCCGACAATCCCTGCGGTCAAATCACGTTGCGTGTTAAAAACGTCACTATCTTTATTCGCATTTTCATTGACCACCGTTTGATCTTTGTTAATCAATTTGTTGATTGTGAAATTAATATCAGTCGCCTTCGCACGCTCAAAGTCACGTTTTGTGCGGTAGTTGATATAATCCTCAGCTAGTTCATATTCATTATGTTCAAGCAGGATATGTTCGACGATATTTTGGATTTCGTAGATTTTAATATTTTCGCTAAAACGATTGGCAATTTCAGCATCTACACGTTCCACGATGGACTGAATTTTTGCATAGCTAATAGGTGTCAACTCGCCATGCAAATTGCTCTCTGCTTTTAGCAAAGCATCAAAAATCTTTTGGTCATCAAACTCCACCAAGCGATCATCACGCTTGATTACCTTGATATTCTCCAGTGCATTGACCACATTTGTGCGGTTTTTCTCGGTTGTAAAAGTCATCATTGAAATTACCCTCTATCTATATAAAACTTTTTTATCCATATTTCATCACTCCCAAAAAAAGAGAGGTCTGCAAAAGTTATTTTAAATCAAAACGAAAGGAAATGCAACACAATATATTGTGTTTTGTTAGGAAAAAAATTCTACATAGGCACGATATGTTGTGGTTGTAGGCTTTTCTGTTTTTCGGAAAAAACTTTAAATTTTTTTCTTGTGATTGTAAAATTTTTGGAGGAAGGAAAGGATACTCAAGACTTAGAGATACCCGTATCCCATTTGATGAATCATTTGGGTACCTCTAAAAACTCACGCTTATCCAAAATTGCTAATTTTGGCTTAACCGGAGTTTTTAGAGGTGCCCTTAAGTTATTGAAATGATTGATAAGGAATGGATACAACAACAAAGTGCTTATAAATCGCACCACATGGGAACTCTTGAGCTTGCCGCTTAAGGGTGATTTTTTATTTTACGGGGAAATTTATGAAAAGATACAAGGGTTGAATAATTCAAGGGGGTCGGAAATTCATTTAGGGGGTCGGCCCCCATTGAGAAAGAAAATCGGCAATTTGTAATGGTTTAATGGGGGAGCACCCCTACAGAGAAAACTTGACTTTAAGGTTATTTAGAGTGATGAATGTACTACCTAAAAGAAAGTGAGGATGTCATCATGAACGGAAAAACAAAAAGCCCAAATTTTCGATTTACGTAACAAGGGGATCGGCTATAAACGCATCGCAAAACAGCAAGGAGTGTCGGTTGATTCGATAAAGTCATTTTGTCGAACAAATGGTCTGACTGGCAATCGCAGTCAAATGAATCTGGAATAGTTGAGTGAAGTTGAAGAAATCAAAAAATCAGAAATGGACTATTGACTATCAAAGATGATGGCCGATTATTTGCATCATGCAAAAGTCATAACTACTCATGAACGCACCTCGGCGATTGTAAGGTTGCTGAATTATTATGAACCTCTTATCGGTCGATTGGAGACAGAACATGGAAAGGCATAAGGAATTTATCAAGATTGATGTGCAACCACGGATTATCCAACACGATGGATTTTTTACTCTAAGTACACTTGTAGGAAAGCCTGACACAGCTGGATTTTCGTGTTATAATTAAAAGATATTCGGTATATACAAGAGTGAAGGAGGCGATTGTTTTGGATTTAAGAGAAAAACTTCATGGTGACTTGAAGGACTTTATCGTGAATGTAGGATGGACTCATAAAATACATATTGTTCAATCAGATAGACTGTTTTTTTGGTCCAATGTTTTGAAAGTGGTTCAGGTAGTATCGTCAGCGATTACAGCTTCTGGATTAATTGCGATTGTTCTGGGAAAAGGCAGTTTTGGATTTAACCTCGCTGTGGCGGTAGTTTCTTTCATAACATTAGCAGTAAACGGATTTGATAAGGCCATGGATTTGGGAAAGATAGCAATCAAAGAAAAACAGGATGCCAATAATTTTTGGAAACTGCGTGAACAAGCAAGAATGTTATTATCCGCTGTGCAGTTTCAAACCGATGAAATTGAAAATATCAACTCGAAGTATGACGATCTGATTGAGCTACGAATGCAATATAATGATGACTTACTTAATGTTCCTAAACACGTTGTAAATAAGTCGTCCGAACTTATCAAGGAATGCAAGGATAACGATTACTCAGAAGATTACCAGTACTTCATTCCCGAAAAATTGATGGAATTGAAGGAGGAAAATAAATAATTGGGCTTATCAAAAGAATTCAAAGATTACTGCAGTGACATTCAAATCACGTCTGAAGAAGCAGAAAAATGGATTACACGCTTAGAGGCGATAACTAAGCGACTGAATAAAAAATATTATGATTCAACATCAAACCGGGATCATATGATTGTTGTCGGTAGTGTTGGCAGAGATACTGCCATTCATGGCGTCAGCGATTGGGACTGTATTTTTTCATTACCACAAGATATTTACAAAAAGTTTGATGACTATGAAACCAATGGTCAGTCGGCTCTTTTGCAGGAAATCAAGAGAGAACTTCAAGGACTATACTCTAGAACGGATATAAAAGGAGATGGACAGGTAGTTGTTGTTTCCTTTGGCGATGGTGTTGTTGAGTTGGTGCCTGGATTTGAAGAGAGTGATAGGAATTATAAATACCCAGATTCAAACGGAGGAGGCTCTTGGAAAATAACGAAACCTATTCCAGAGCAAGAAGCCGGTAAAGAAATATCAGATGAAACCAATTATCATTACGTTTATTTTTGTCAGTTACTAAGAAAGTGGAAAAATAATATCGGCTTTAAGTTCAAGGGACTACTCATTGATACTTTGGTCAAGAAATTTATTGATGCAGATGACTCCAGAAAGACGGTGGCGTTCTCTGATTATGGAACGCTTTGTTTGAATTCCTTTCAGAAGAAGATGCGGATAGGAGCTACTGGTATGCGCTAGGAAGCAATCAACAAATTTCCAATGATGATAATGGTAAGTTTATCAAAAAGGCAAAAAAAGCTTTTAATAAGCTGAAGGACTTAGATTCTGAAGATGAGTTGACTGATGCCTATAGAGAACTGTTTGGTCGTGGATTTGCTAAAGAAACTGCGAAAGCACAGTATGCTGCTCCTTACGAAGAGTTTGCAGAAAACAAGTTCAACGTAGATATTCGCTACAACTTAAAATTGGAGTGTATGATAACTCAGCCAGGATTTAGGCCAAAATTGCTGACCGAATTCTTGGCAAGGCATTGGGCTTTGAAAGCAAACAAACAACTACAGTTTGATATATCATCGCATGACATACCACGTTCGTTGCTATCAAATGTGACGTGGTACTGGAAGGTACGAAATACGGGGTATGAGGCTCGGAGACGCAATAATGAACGTGGACAAATTGTAGTTGGGAGTATGAGGAAAAATGAGCACACATCTTTCAACAGGAATCACTATGTCGAATGCTATGCGTTAATTGGGGATACGATGATTGCGAGGGCTAAAATTGATGTTCCGATAAATACAATTACGGGTAGTGATTGATACAAATAAACAGACTTTAAATGGCTTGCTACTAGGGCTTTTCACTCGTTTTCATAATTGGGACGCCTTTTTATTTAGCTCTTTTCTGTCTAGGGGAGACCGACCGATTTTCAGGGGATGTGATGGGGTGTAATCATTCAAAAGGATAATGAAATATATCTCTGACGGTGTTATAATTAAGGGATTAAGGGCTTGATGCGAGTGAATAATCGTAATACTTCAAATTAAAAAGAATGGGAGGTGGGCCAATGTCACACGGAGATAAAGAACTCAAAATAATCAACATGGTGCGACAACATTTTTGTAGTGCAGACAAATATGGTTTCTCAATTGAAGATATTCAAAAGATGGAGTCCATACTTGATTTGGCTGTGCCAAATAGTGAATCAAGTAAGTTTCCGGATTTTGTCTTTAAAGGTGGATTTATTGAGCACTTTCAGGTGACATCATCGAAGGAGACGCGAAAAGGAGCTGAGTACCTAAAATTGAAAAGTGGGTATAACGCAAAAGTTACTGATATCAAATCAAAAATAGTAAGTGGCGAAATTACGGATAGCGCAAGCCTAGATTTCAAGTACCCTTCACACTCATATTCTGATTTCAAAAAATCATTTCTAAAAAATTGGGAAAGCCACATAAGTAGTTTGAGAAAATATAGAGTTGATTGTAAAACTGGTATTTTCTTCATTCAATACTCTGACTTTGCATTGGAAATGATGGAAGACATTTATCGAGATGTTAAATCTGGTTTTCAAATGCCTATTAGGGATGCGCAACATCACCAGGATTATAGGCTGAGCCGAGATAGGGAGATGCTATCGTTTATTGCAAATTATCAGGATGAGTTGAAGTATGTAATATTCGTCAACAGTACCGTTGTTGAACTTATTTCGCTTAACCATATTGATAATATGTTAAAGTTGATGCCTTGGGATTTTATGGTTGTAGCTCGCCCATTTACGATAGAAACAAATCGGTTTATGCCTATTCGGCTAAGCGATGAGTGAGGAGGGGATGCTTATGTTAGATAGCAACGCTTTGAAAGAGGCTTCAAATGTGTTTATAGGCGACTCAGAACCATGGTTTAAATATAAATCTGGCTCTGAACTAGTTACCTTTTTCAATCAATACTTTGGTGTAGGTGACACCTATGCACAAGGCTTCCCTAGTCGGTGGAGGTACGTCTATGATCATTTAGTCGACCTACTGAACAATCATCAAATTGATAAGTTCTTCAATATCATTTTAAGTAAAGAATATATCCTAAGTGAATTAAAAATCTCAGAAGTAGAAGCTGTCGCTAGGGCCCAAGAAATCTTTCAGGGATTCAATCATCTATTACGTCCATATAGCTTCATGCTTTCAAGTAAAAATGGGCAATATCATTTAGCGAGAATTGATGAAGATTTGAAATTTATTGGGGCTGGAGGTTTTGCGAATGTATACCTTCAACTATCAACGGGATATATCATAAAAAAGTTAAAGGATGATTTTTTAGTCAATACAGGTATTAAGAGCCGATTTAAACGCGAGTACAAAATCACTGAATCACTTCAAGATATTTCGATGATAATAAAGGTTATTGATTTTGACGAAGATACATATAGTTACCGAATGGAACGGGCTGAGACAACGTTGGCTGAATTCGTTAAAGAAAATAATCTGAATGAGAGTTCAAAAGTAACGCTTATCTCTCAAATTATGGATGTGATGTCAGAAGTACATTCTCGAAATATTGTGCACCGTGATTTGAGCCCTACAAACATATTTGTTGTTCGAGGGGTGGTAAAAATAGCTGATTTTGGTTTGGGAAAAGATTTGAATATTTTTTCCTCGCATCAGACTATGACAACAGCAGCTGTGGGTCAATATTGGTATTGTGCTCCTGAACAGTTCATGCTCTTGAAAGACGGTGATAAACGTAGTGACATCTATTCTTTAGGGCGTATTATAAATTTCATTATGAATGGAAGTCCTCTGAATGTGGCACATCAATTTAGGAGTATTGCCGAGAAAGCAACAAATGAAAACTCAATTTATCGTTATGATGATGCTGAACAGATGAAGGCTCACTTAGAAAGAAGCATCAAATACCACTCAGATAAAGAACGACTACAATTAGTTGCGAAGAAAATTTTAGATAGACAATTTGACGATGATATCGAGAGTTATATTTATGAAATGCCAAAAGATAAAATGTGCGAAAGTTTGAAAAATAGCCGAGGTGAAGGTTTTTCAGAGGCACTTCTGAAATTTATGAAAATTGATGAGAAACACGCACAACATGTGATCCAATCTATTGAGAGTGGTTATGATGAAGCCGCCGGAGGCGAATTTGCTGCGTTTGATCCGTTTGCAAGTTTTGCTGATGACGTTTTAGTAGAACAACCGCCGTTCTCGTTTACCATAAATGAAATAGCTGCTAAAATTTTGAGATATGTTGCGAAAGATGTAAATCGGTTTAGCGCTCAAAGAATGATTGAAAAGCTTTTGGCTCAAGGGTTAGAACCGATGATTGAGGAAATACTTGAAAATTAGAAGAAGAGTAAAAGATTACGCAGTTTAGAATCTCCCTTGATTATAACCAATATATTAGTTATAATAAACAATATATTGGTTATCTCAAGGAGGATGAAGTATGAAATGTAAATTATCTACTTTGATGGGTGAGCGTAGATTAAGTATTCAGGATGTTCATGAGCAGACTAAACTTTCTAGGACAACGATCTCAAATTTATACAATGAAAAGGCGACTAGGATAGACTATGATACGATTGAAAAACTTTGTTTATTATTTGAGTGCGGAGTAGCCGAACTTTTATGTGTTGAAAATATAATGGGAGACAGAAAAAATGATTAAATATGCTGAATTTTGCACTGGGATTGGAGGTTTTTCTATAGGAATCGAGAAATCAAAATTGGATGCGGAATTAGTTTATTCCAATGAGTTGAATGACTCATGCGAGAAGACATTCGAGTCAAATTTTGGGCGTAAATTCAATTCAAGAGATGTGTTCTCAATCGAACCGCATAAAATTCCGGATTTTGATATGATGTGTGCGGGTTTTCCGTGTCAGCCGTTTTCTCAAGCAGGAAAAAATTTAGGATTTGAAGACGATAGAGGAACTGTTTTTTTTAAACTAATGGAAATTGTCAAAGTGAAGAAACCTAAAATATTATTTTTTGAAAATGTTCCAAATTTAGTAAGACATGATAAAGGTAGGACATATAGAGTAATCCAAAAGTCAATAGAAGATGCTGGATACTCGTTCTTCTCACAGATATTGGATAGTACTTATTTTGGGGTTCCACAAAGTCGGCCACGTGTCTATATTGTTTGTTTCAGAAACGATAATAAAGCGGAAATAGATTTTAAATTTACTGAAAAAAAGACTGCTAAAACGCCCCTTCGGAACTATTTAAAACTTGGTGATTACTCAATACCAATTACTGCGAAGTGGCAAGAGTATGTTGATTTATACACAAATAAAAAATCAGAAAATGACATTACGTTTCCTCTTCCAAAAACAAGAAAAAAATTAGAGAGAATCGCAAACAATTGCGACTTAAATGATTGCGTTTTTCAAATCCGATCGAGTGGAATTAGAGCATATTCGCTTGATGAACCATTTCCTACTTTTGCTGTTAGCAACAGTGGTGGAGGTGCAATGATTCCTGTTTTGTCGAAAGAAAGAAGGCACTTTAATTTAATTGAAATGCGAAGAATTATGGGATTTCCAGATGATTTTGATTTCCCTGTATCAAGAACGGACAGCATAAAACAATTAGCTAACGCTGTCTGTCCCCCGGTGATAAAATCGGTATGTGATGATATTAAAGTAGCCGTACCTTGATTAATACGGCTACTTTTTTATTTAATTGGTTAATCGATCTGAAATGTCTTCACCAGTAGCTAGTACAATATGTGAATTCGAAGGGTTAACTAAAGCGCAAGAGTCTGAGCAGGTTTCCGTACAAACAAAACACATTTGTCGTTTGCTTTTATTGCAGTAATGGCAAAGTGCCTGATAATTTTCAAATATATTTTCCCCACCTCTATCAATTGGAATACGATGATCAAATTCTAAGGTAACTCGGTCTTTAGAAAAGGTGTATTTATTAATTGAATTTTTAGTAAACAAATAAGAACCACAAAAATTGCACTTTCCACCCTGAAGGCGAAGAATATTGTTTTTGTCTTGTACACTTAATTGAAGTCTTGATGATTTTGCATTAATGTTAAAAAGTTTTTCATGGTCTTCAGGATCTAAGACGTATTGTCGATTTCCTTGTAATCCTTCTGCATGAACGACTGAGAATCCTTCTTCAGTCCAAAGTTCGCTGAATGGTTTATTTGCATCACCGTATCTGTCTTGGATCCAGCTTGAATCTATTTTTCCATTCAAGATCTTTTTTATAGTTTGAAGACGATTATTCGCACCTACCAAATCAGCCTCTGAGGCAGTATGGTATTTGATTAATATTAATAGCCCAGCAATGGTACGTCTTTTGGTTAGCCAAATAATCTTATCTTCGGGAAAAACGATTTCGTAACCTCTATCATGTAGTTTTGATTTTCTTATTTCAATTATTTGTTCAATTGTAAGCATATTACCTCCTTGAGTTATTAATATTGTTTGCAAATGTGTTCAGGAAAAGCGGTAGTTAAATCATTTCGAATTAATTCGCCAACTTTCACAGTATGCTTTTCTAAATAGTTACGTAATTCTTGATTGTTTTCCAATAGTAGATATGATTGTGGCGCAACAAAGCGATTAACGTTAGCTCTGAGATCTTCGAGACTAATTGGCTTGATTTTTTGAACTCCAATTATTTCCATTCCATATCTATAATCTGATAAATAGTGATCGATTCTTTCGGATACTGAAACGTTGTTTGAATATTCTAGTTTCCAGTCTGTAAGAGCATGTTTTTGTCCGAAGTAAATGATTGCTGAAACAGCTTTTACGGGTTTGCTGACATACATATAAGCATAACTGCATTCTTTAGGAAATGTTCTCCGATATTCAATCAGTTTTATCTGATCAACTATTTTATCAAATATACTTGGCCAAAAACTCATTAATGGTGTCAAAATATTTCTCTCCTTTAGTTTTTTTCTACATCGTCATTGAGGAATGCTGTTCTTGTCTCAGGAGTTTGAATATTGATTTTATGGTATTTCCACCGTTTCCATTATATCCTCGACGTCACAATCAAGTGTATCGCAGATTCTGAGTAAAACATCAGCCGTGATGTTTTTTCCTTTGCCAAGTTTTGCAATCGAGGCTGGGCTGATATTGGCATGCTTACCTAGCTCAGATTTTTCCATCCCTTATTGATTAGTGACTAAAATAATTATATCAGTTTTCAAAATTGATTACTATTGTTTCATCATCATATCAAAGTGTTGCGATTGGTTTATAGTTTCAAAAATCAATTTGAATTTGAAAAAGTTAACAATCAAGACATGGTTAATGCAAAATAATAGCCTGAAAGGCAACAAACCTACTTTCAAAATCTTTTTTTGAGATTGTTGAAAAGTGCCTTTTTAGAGAAAATCAAATTCAAAAATCACTTAATCATGAAGGTTAAAATATATTATTTTTTAAAAATATGTAGTTTTTCAGCCACCTCGCTTTTTCTCTATTCATCATAATTATAGTATGTGTTTTGAAATGATAGATTAGTAGGTGAAGATTTTATCCGCTGTTTTTGATTTATAAAATTGAAAAATCAAAAAAAATATGGTAAAATTTCCGTATGTTGTTTGGAAGAGGTGATGATATGCGTGGAGGAAATCGAAAAGGTGCAGGTAGAAAGAACGTGCCTGACTCACAAAAAAAACATCCTAGAAATATTTATTTAACTGATGATATTTATCAAGAAATAATGTCAACTGAAGTTAATGATTGTAATAATTTTAGTCAAAAATGTGTTGAATTAATACAGATTGGTCTATATAAATTACGTGAGGGTATGCAAATGTCTAAAATTGATAAAAGTAAATCAATTTATATGAATGATCAAATTGTTGAGTGTACAACACAAAAAAATAATCAGCTAACCTTTATTGATCTTTTTGCCGGTATTGGTGGAATTAGAAAGGGTTTTGAGGACTCAAATACAACCTGTGTATTCAGTTCAGAATGGGATAAGTATGCAGCAAAAACTTATGAAGCAAACTATGGAGAAATTCCATATGGGGATATAACTAAAATCAATTCAAAAGATATACCTAATCATGATGTCTTATTAGCAGGGTTTCCATGCCAACCATTTAGTAATATTGGGAAACGAGAAGGGTTTTCTCACGAAACTCAAGGAACGTTATTCTTTGATGTTTTGAGGATACTGAAGGAGAAGCAACCCAAAATGTTTTTACTTGAAAACGTAAAGGGGCTACTAACAAATGATAACGGTAATACATTTAATGTCATTATGGAAAAATTGAGTGGAGAACTTGGTTATAATACTTTTCATAAAGTTCTTGATGCTCAAAATTTTGGTCTTCCGCAAAGGAGAGAACGAGTAGTGATTGTAGGTTTTAGACCAGATTTATGTATTACGGATTTTGAGTTTCCGAATGGCAATTCAAACGTGAAAGTTCCGATTTCTAGTATTTTAGAAAAAAATCCTAAAGGCTATACAATTTCAAAGCATCTTCAGAATAGTTACCTATTCAAGAAGGATGATGGAAAGCCGCAGTTAGTCGATTTTGATAGTGATATTCAAGTTAACACTTTAGTTGCAAGTTATCATAAAATACAACGCTTGACAGGAACTTTTGTGAAGGATGGGGATACAGGAGTCCGATTGTTTAGCGAGCTTGAAGCAAAACGATTGATGGGTTTTCCTGATGATTTTGTTGTCCCGGTTTCTAGAACTCAAATGTATCGTCAATTTGGTAATTCTGTTGCTGTGCCTATGATGAGAGCAGTAGCGGATACAATGAAAGAGACTTTAATAAAAGCTGAAAATAAAATGAAACCAATTACTGATTTGACCTACGTATAGAAAAAATTCCCGATGTCCTGACAGATTTGGACATCGGGAATTTTTTAATTATTAGTAAATCCTTTTACTTGAATTTTCTTTCCTCTTTTTTTGCTTGGATATGTCCATGAAAAAGGAGTCCCAAATTGCCCACAATTTGAATATGAGTTATTGTAATACTCTACATAATCCTGTTTTGTCCATATAGAAAAATTCTTTGTATAAAGAATCATATCAGCAATTTGAATTGGATCATAGACTAAGGGGCTATTGTCGCCAAAAAAGAAAAATTTAGTCAGAGTATTGTTATATTTTCTTAGTTGGTTATTCATTACAGATAATAACTCAGGATACTTATCTTCAAGATATTTTTTACTACCTCCTATTTCAAATTGGCGTAATGCAGTAGCAAGTTCGGAATCTACTTTTATCTGTAGTGCTGTTATTAGATCTGAAACGCGTCCCTCGTGAACAGTTACCATTTTTGCTTCTGTGTTTTTGACACTAATGGTATGTGAGCTTTCGCCTTTGTCTGATGTTACTTTAAAAGATACATCTGTTTTTGGATATCCTTTTTTCTGACCATCTATGTTTAGTTTTGGGATACTGTCTGTTGCAACAACATTTGAAATTAGATGTTTGCCAAATGTTAATCCGGCTGTTGACAGAATTTCTTTGTAAATATCAAAGGTTGAAGATTTTATCGTTTTTTGGTAGTTTGAATAATCATTCCAAAGCTTACGGTTATTCACATTATTCAACAACTTAACAATTTCAACTTCAGCATCTTTACCTAATATGTTCGATTTTATTCCTTGAGAGGTATTTTTTGAAATGTGAGCTAAGATTTTTTCCCTTAATGTGCTTACAAATATAACCCCATCCAAAAAAGAAGTATAATCATTTGCTTTGGTTTTAGAATCATAGTTCGTAACATTTCTTTTTTCACCATTCGAAATAGAGTTAGGGACAACAACAAAAATATTACTTGCTTTTTTATCAATGTTCCTTATGTTCTGAGCAAAAAATTCGACACCATAGATTCGTTCTCTAATTGAATTTGTTGATTTTATCAACCAACGTTCGTAGCTTAGATTTGGGAATGATATTTGGTAGTCCATTTTAAATTGCTCTTTTTGACCAGGATAACCGATAGCATATTTTTCTTGGATTAAAATATCATTTGGAAATTGGTTTTGTAAATCAGTGAGCATACTACCGATTAGTTCGTTAGACGCTTTGCCTGATTCGTTTTTTAATTGATTATCTTTGCTTATTGTTACCATTGTGAAACCTCCCTTATTATTTTTTTGACAAACGGTAAAATCAAATGGGCGGAGAATATATCTATAAAGTTCCGCCCATCATCATAGTGTAGTGCTGATTTTGTTCCATGATTTCAAAGATTTCTTTGAACACTCGTAAACAAGTTTGTGGATCCATTGCTTCATCTATGAAATGAGCATCCGAGATAGTATTCTTCGTGGTAGCAAGATAGGACAGCATTGATTGTATCAGATAGTAGCGTTCATCGATAATTTCGTTGCCTTCGTCATCCAGTTTCTGGAATTTCTGCTTGTTATCTACTAAAATTCTATCTCGAATGGAATTCCCATCGTAACAGCACATTTGAATGAAGTAGTGATCCAATATCTGGTGAATCACGTGAGTAACAGAAACTGGTGAAACATTTTGTAATCTGCTCAAATCCTTTAATTCAGTCCATAATGCGTGATAACCGTTTTGAACTGGGTCAACATTGTAATGTTTCGGATTTCCCTGCAAATCGTTTTCTTCTCGGTAACACAGTTTGACGTGAGAATGATTGTCTAATTTACTGATGAGGAAGAATGATACAGAATCCCAGTATCTATCCATATTGCTAGTGACTTCGTTGTGAAAGTAAGTGTTGTGGGTTAGAACGAAAATTTGCTTAATGTAATTCTCTTGAGAGATGTTATTTTGTTTGTTTAAGCTCGCATTGTTACGGCAAATACCAACCATGCCACGAACAAGAGCACTTACAATGAATAACGCACCACTATCCATACTTGACACTGGGTCATCGATGACGACTATTTTGTCCCTGTTCGTCCCATCGTCAGTTGGGCTCCCGTGAACCAGATGATAGAAATAGAGAAAGGCAATGAAGTTTCGCTCACCTTCGCTTAGGTTTTCTGCAACTCGACCATCTTGCCGAATAACCTCATAGACATTATTTTCACCATCCTTGGAACGAATGGAAAAACCTTGAAAGCCTGAATCACTGAGCAGGATATTCATGCTGTCAATCGCATCGGTTGTGTTGATGCTTTGTTTATTGAGTTCCGCAAGTTTTGCGGAAACGTCTTTCCCCTGAGTAACAATATCAGATAACTGCTGGTTGAGGGTAGCTATCTCATCATCGAAAGTAGCTACGTTAGTATGATAAGCATCAACCTGCGGTTTGAGTGTGTCATAAATTAACTCCCAGAGTTGTTTGATGCACTCTTTTTTCTTGTCATTTTTTCCAGCGACAATATCATTGTTGGTTTTGATTTGTTGGTTGAAATCGGCAATCAAACCATTGATTTCATCAATGATTGAGTCGGTATCACGTAATTTGACGATTGAACTTGGTTCGTTGAGCTTGTCCTCAATTGTCTTGAGGTTTTCATTAGCCACCGATTTAAGGAGTTCAAGTTTATCGAGATACTCCGTCAGGTTCAGCTTTGAATACATCGTTGAGGTATTAGTATTCAAGGTGTCAATTAGTGATGAGAGATTGTGTTTATAACTCTGTTTGAACGACTTAACAGCATTTAAGTCTGATTGGTACTGGTCGTCAAAAATAGATGAGATTTGTTCCTCAAAATTATTCGGCAACACTTGTTGGCAATATGGGCAGTGACCGTCAGTGTTTTTGAAGTGGTCATGACCATGTCGAACCCAATCGCTCGTTTGGTATCTTTTAACAAATTCAGCGAAAGTAGAGTTGCTACTACTGACGATTGATTTTTCAAGTAATGGTGAAGTGCTTAGTAAGCTTTTGTCCACTTTCCTTAGTTCAGGGTAGGCGACTGACGATTTATCGAAAGCCGTATCATACAACATCTTCAATTCGTTGAGGTCGTGTTTCACGGCATTAGTTTGTTTTAGCAATTCAGGGACAAACACGTCTGGCTTACCACGCTTTCCTTGCATCGCATCTATAAAGTAGTTCCTGAAGTCAGCTGAAGACTCAAAGACGGCTCTCTTAAAGGCTTGTTCAATAGAGTTACGCTCATCAGTTTTCTTCTGGATACTTTCCTTGATTGATTTGTGCTGGTTAAGAAGCAATTGTCGTTCAGCAGACTTTGCCTCAATTTCTTCACGAACACTGATATCGTCTTCACCAATTGTAAAAACTCCAGCCAGATTATCATAGCTCGAAAAGTTACGTTTGATGAAATCCTCGTTGTAAACAAGTATGGAAAAATCAGTCATCGTATGGTTTGAATTCCAGATAAGACCTGAATCACTTTTGATAACCCTACCAATAGTCGATTTACCAACACCGTTTTTACCATATAGGTAGTTTATCAGTGTTGGTTGAAAAAACTCATTGTGAAATGTCGCCTCGTTTAAAGTAATTTCCGCAATAGGTGCTGGTATTTTCTGCACGCATATCCCTCCAATCAATTGGTCATTTTGCCTTCACGTAACCACTCATCTACTTCTGAAATTTTGAATTTGTACCGTTTGCCAGCTCGATGAATAGGGAGTTTCCCATGACGTAGCCAGATTCGAATTGTATCTTTGCTGACACTTAGGTATTCAGCAATATCCTCAAGGTTCACCCATTTCTCAACGGCCATATTTTCTTGATTGTTTTCATCCATTGTAATTCCTCCAATCACATTGATAGCACTGGTATGCCAGCTTTCTTTAATTCTGTCACAAGATCGATATTTTTAATCGACCAATGCGAACGATTGAATTCTGTGAAGTGTGTTGTGGACCACAGGTCTAATTCTTCGGATAACTCGTTTAGACGTTGTTGGGGTATTTCATTCAGCTTATTGAAGTAAATCCTGAAACCACTCGAAACCTCTCGAATATCAGTAATCAAACCATACTTAGCCATATGGTCATCATCGGTATAGCCGTAATAGTGGTTTTCACTTGTGATGATGGTTGGCATACGGAAAACCTCGCTCAGTTTATTAGCTGTTAGTGGCGTAAAGGCTGCAAAGACAGATTCTGTCATGTATTCAGTCAGGGCACGAGATTTGTCAATTGTGACATAGTTATCACTGATTTCATCGCTACCCCAGACGATTAAATTGTAGAAATCGTGGTTCATACCAGATGTTGCTACATTTGTCATCGCTTGGGCTTCTTTTGCAGTTCCCGTATTGATGACCATTGTCTCATGTTTATGATTTTCGACTATATCAGCATGAACCACTTGAAGGTTCTTGTCACCTGTTTGGGTAAAAGAATTTTGTGTCGGAAAGAGTGCTTCACCTTGTCCTTGGATTTGTAATTGATTATCGTTCATATCGCTTTATCACCTACTTATTAATGAATGTTCCAACACTACCAATTTGGGTGTTGCCATTACCAAATTGATTGAATATATTAACGGGTTGATTTTGACTTTGATTGTTAGAGGGATTAGCTCCATCCTTAGACTCATGTTTCCTATTGATGATTTCAGGCTCAATAATTTCAACTTCAGGTTGCTCAATATTATCTTCCAAATCGGGAATCTCTGTTAATCTTGATACATTTAAGTCACAACGGTATCCTTTTCCAATTTCGCTCGTAAAATCTCTTTGAGCATTAGGGTTGCTAGGTGCGGCATGCCACCTAGCAACGGTTGATTTTCCGACTATGTTATCGGGACGATTCATGATGATAAAGTGCCAAACTCCAAGCAAAAATGGTTCAAGTGAAATATCAGAGGTTGAAATCAGTTGTTTTTTAGTTGAAGCACTCCTATTATCTCCGATATAGAAGAAAGCATCATCTGTGATAGTGGTATCTTCAGATAGTAATTCAAGGATGGCACGAACCAACCATGCATATTTGGCTGGAGTTTCAATATTGAGGTACGTTTCTGCAAATTCAGTCATACGCACGAGTGGAGAATTATAGTTTTCAAGTACCTCCTGATTGAATGCGGATATGACAGTGCTGTCGTCATATCGAAAATTTGCATCGCCAATCTTATTACAATTCTTATACTTTGATGTCATGGTATTGAACGATTTGTCGTCAGGTAAGTAGCTTGTCGGGTCGAAAACTTGTATTAGTGCTCGTAAGACGTTGGTGTTTGATAAACGTACCTTTTCACCCTTGATTGTGACGTGTGATCTATTGTGTGGTTTGACTGCTTGTAGGAGCAAAGTCAGAAATGTTCCGCCACACAATTTTGGAATGTTGTTAGTCATTAATGGTTAGCCTCCTTGCAAAATCCTCAAAATTAATAACCTTAGTAACCTTAGAAACTATTTAATAAATAATCGGAAACTTCATGATTGTCTGTAGAAAGTTATTCTACAGGCATTTTTTGTTCCCTGAGAATGGTTAAGTGGAATGGCAAATTAGTCTTATTCCCACTAACTCATAATAACTATTATATCAGACTTTGAAACTTTGGTACATAGACATTGTCTAACCTATCTAGGCATCCAAATTGTCCTAAATTAACTTTCATAAAAAACATCGTTCTCATAAGCCGGCTGAAAGAACGGAAAGACTAGCTGAATTTGAAATAAGCAAAAGGCACGACTATGCCTAATTACGCTCATTTTCAAATTTTGTGGCTCTTACCGTCTATTTCAGTGTGGCTTTTTTTAAGTGCTCTAAATATCGGTAGATTGGCTTCAAATCAAAGTCTCTCTGTTCTGTGTGAACAGAAAAAACGGAGGGTCAGCGATGACTAAAGTGAAAAAAACGCCAAAAGAGAAACGTGGCACCTACAAGTACATTGATGCCAATGGGGAAGTAGTTGATGAGTTGAAACCAGGAGAGCACGGTGTATCTGAACTTGATATTTATGAGTTACATCAAATAGATGACCAAGATGTTTATTACACGATGAAGGCTTATCACGGTATTCGTACCAACAAAGAAAAAGCAAGAATCCGTGCGTGGATTCCTAGGTATATTGAACAGTTCAAACATGACCATCACGGGATTGAACCAACAAAGGATGTCGTGCAAGACGCAGTTAAGAGAGAGTTTCCGATGGTACAAACGTTCTCTATTAATGCTTTTGAAGCTGAGAGTCATGCCGATGATAAAAATAACTTTTATTACCAAGCTTATTTGGAAGAAGAATCTAAAAATTCATTTGACCCAAGGATAGAACGTTTGGAAGAAGTACTCACTAAGTTAACAGATAATCAGCGTTGGCTAATTCAAAAAATTTTCTATGAAAAAGTATCACAAACTGATATTGCAGCAGAACTTGGAATAACAAAGCAGGCTGTTCAAAATCGATTAAATAAAATTTATGCTCGACTCAAAAAATTATTCTAAAAAATTACGGGGAGGGGTTTACTTTCTCCGTTTTAGTTCGCCTGTAATGTGTAAGGGAGTTAATCCTGAACAAATACAAGCGAAAGGAGGCAATCAACATGAAGTTAAAACACAGAGTGTTAATCAATGTTACCGATAACAAAGGTGACAAAGAACAAGTGCTTAAAGGTGCAACGCTTAAGCTGCCGAAGAAACTACTGAAATGGTTTATCGGCGAGAAGTTGGAAGTCTTGGTTTTAGCACCAGGTCAGTCGGTGGAAAACGTGGAAGTTCACGAAGTGAAGAAAGGAGATTGAAAATGTCACGGACAAAATTATTATTACAAGTCGCACAAGACGTGCAAGCGTTAGGCGCTAGTTTGCAAGAACTATGTTTGGCGATGCAATCGGAAAAACCTAAAGTCAAAGAGGAAAAAACAACCAAACAATCTGTCACTTTAGAAGAAGTCCGAGGTGTCCTTGCTCGCAAAAGTCAAGAGGGGTTCACAGCACAAATCAAATCCATTATCCAACGATTTGATGCTGAAAAATTGAGTGATGTGAACCCACAGGATTACGAAGAAATCATGCTCTTAGCGGAGGAATTATCTCATGACTAATCACGCCTTGCTTTCTGCCTCCTCAAGCAATCGGTGGATTCACTGCACACCTTCTGCACGATTGGGAGAGCAGTTTGAGAATACAACAAGCGAATATGCCAAACAAGGAACAGAAGTTCATGCCTTGTGTGAGTACAAACTTCAGCGAGCACTGGGCAATGAAGCAGAAAATCCTATTTCTACTTTTGAATTTTACGATGAAGAAATGGAAGAATGCACGACTGCGTATGTCACGTTTGTTATGGAAGAACTCGCTAAAGCAAAAGAAGTCACGAAAGACCCAATTGTCATTGTTGAACAAAAACTGGATTTTTCTAATTACGTGCCAGAGGGATTTGGCACTGGAGATTGCTTGATTATCGATGATGAAACATTAACGGTGATTGATCTGAAGTACGGTTTGGGTGTGTTGGTTGAAGCTCATGAAAATCCACAAATGATGTGCTATGCCTTAGGAGCATTGAACTTGTTTGACGGAATTTACGACATTCAAAAAGTCAAGATGACGATTTTTCAACCCAGACGAGAAAATATTTCTACCTACGAACTCACGAAAGAAGCACTTTACCAATGGGCAGAGGAGGTTTTGCGACCTAAAGCAGACTTAGCTTACCAAGGCGATGGTGCTTTTCAATGTGGCAAATGGTGTAACTTTTGCCCTGCCAAACAAGTCTGTAAAGCACGAGCTGAACAGAATATGGCACTTGCCAAGTATGAGTTCCAACAAGCCAATTTACTAACATATGATGAAATAGAAAACATTCTATCTAAAGTAGATGATTTGGTCAATTGGGCAACGGACATCAAGGAGTATGCTCTTAAGCAAGCACTTGCAGGCAAGACATGGAATGATTGGAAATTAGTCGAGGGTCGTGCTGTACGGAAATACGCTAACGAGGAAGAAGTCGCAAAGGCGGTTGAGAATGCAGGATTTAATCCTTATGAACAAAAGTTACTCGGTGTTACGGCAATGACCAAATTGCTCACAAAGAAAAACTTTGAGGAGTTGCTTGGCGATTTCATTATCAAACCCAAAGGGAAACTCACGCTAGTTCCCAAAACAGACAAACGAACAGCAGTCAAAATAACGACTGCTCGAGAAGAATTTAAACATACGGAGGACAAATAAATGTCAATTACAGAAAATCAAACAAAAGTGATCACAGGAACAAACACACGTTGGTCTTACGTCAATGTGCTAGAGGCAAAATCTATCAATGGTGGCACACCGAAATTCTCGGTGTCACTCATTATTCCAAAGTCGGATACCACAACGATTGAGGCAATCGAAAAAGCAACACAAGTGGCTTATGTTTTGGGTGAGGCGAAACTTCGTGGTAATGGAAAATCTGTGCCGAAACTTGCGACACTCAAAACACCACTTCGTGACGGAGATGTGGAACGTCCAGATGATGAAGCATATGCGAATAGTTATTTCCTTAATGCCAATGCGACCACAAAACCAGGGATTGTCGATAGCAATCTCCAACCAATTCTTGATCCAAGTGAAGTTTACAGCGGAGTTTATGGTCGTGCAAGTATTTCATTTTACGCCTATAACGCTCAAGGAAATAAAGGAATTGCTTGTGGGTTGAATAACTTGCAGAAGATAAAAGATGGAGAACCACTCGGAAGTCGAGTATCGGCAGAGAATGATTTTTCGACTGTGCAAGATGACGAGTTTTTAGCGTAGAAAATAGAAAAGTGAGTAGTAGAGTATTTCGCTCTACTACTTGCGAGGAGGGGGAATTTGAAAACATTATCCTTAGATATTGAATCGTATTCGAGTGTCAACTTAAGCAAATGTGGCACTTACCGTTATGCAGAATGTGATGAATTTGAGATTTTACTTTTCGCTTATTCAATAGACGGTGGAGAAGTACAAGTCATTGATGTAGCAAACGGAGAAGAAATTCCAGAAGAAGTGTATTCAGCTCTGTCAGATGACACCGTTCTAAAATATGCCTTTAATGCTAATTTTGAACGCATTTGTTTATCAAAATTTCTAGGTATGCCGACTGGACAATACCTCAATCCGAAGTCATGGCGTTGCACCATGGTTTCGTCTGCGACATTGGGCTTGCCACTTTCTCTTGAGGGAGTAGGTGCTGTCCTTGGCTTAGACAAACAGAAATTATCCGAGGGTAAAAATCTCATTCGCTATTTTTGCGTTCCGTGTATACCCACCAAAGTAAATGGGGGACGTATACGTAACTTACCGAATCACGATAAAGCAAAGTGGGAAACATTCAAATCCTACAACAAGCGAGATGTGGAAGTGGAACTTGAGATTCAAAAACAACTATCAAAATTTCCAGTTACAGAGGAACTTTGGGCAGAGTATCATCTTGACCAAGAAATCAATGATCGAGGGATTTTGATTGACTTAGAATTTGTAAAACAAGCAGTAGAGCTTGATAAAACCAGTAAACAAGCGATTTTGGACGAGTTGAAAAATCTCACGGGCTTAGAAAATCCAAACAGTGTCCTACAAATGCGTGAGTGGTTGAAAGGACAAGGTTTAGAGGTGGAAAGTCTTGGAAAAGAGACAGTAACCGAACTCCTCGACTCTAAGATAGACGAGAAACTCAAACAAGTCTTGCTCCTTCGGCAACAACTCGCAAAGTCATCTGTGAAGAAGTATCAAACTATGCTTTCGGTGGCAGGAAGTGATCATAGAGCGAGAGGAATGTTTATGTTTTACGGTGCAAACCGAACTGGTCGCTGGAGTGGACGATTGATTCAGCTCCAAAATTTATACCGAAATACCATTTCTGATTTGGCTGAAGTGCGAACGCTCGTCAAACAAGGAAACGTTGAGGCAATTCATCTCTTGTATGATAACGTTCCAGAAGTTTTGGCACAGCTCATTCGTACAGCGTTTGTTCCTAAAGAAAATTACAAATTTATCGTTTCCGATTTTAGCTCCATTGAGGCAATTGTACTTGCGTGGTTATCAGGTGAAACATGGGTCGTCAATGCTTATGCGAATAGGGAAGATTTGTATATCAAAAATGCAGAACGTATGTTTGGCGCAAAAGAAGGAACAGTCGATAAGCATTCCGAGTTACGCCAAAAATCGAAGATTGCAACTCTTGCTTGTGGGTATGGTGGGGCAGTTGGAGCATTAAATGCCTTTGGTGCAACCAGTCTTGGCATGAAAGAGGAAGAATTGAAACCAACGGTGGATGCATGGCGAAATGCCAATCCCCATATTGTTCAGTTTTGGTGGGCTGTAGACCGTGCAGTGAAACAAGTAGTCAAAACACGCTCCAGTGTCCGTTTACGTAATTTATCTTTTCACTATCAAAGTGGTATTCTCTTTATTACTTTGCCGTCAGGTAGAAAACTTGCGTACGTCAAACCAAGGATTGGTGAGAACAAGTTCGGTGGCGAGTGTGTCACATATGAGGGAATCGGACTTGCTAGAAAGTGGGAGAGAATCAATTCTTATGGACCGAAGTTTGTGGAGAATATTACGCAAGCAGTCGCAAGGGATATTCTTGCCTATGCCATGCAAGTTCTTCGAGAATATAACATTGTGGCGAGCGTTCATGATGAAGTCATTCTGGAAGTGCCAAAAGATATACAAGTTGAAACGATTAACAACATCATGTGCCAAATGCCAGATTGGGCAAAAGGACTGCCCATGAGAGCAGAAGGTTATGAATGTAATTTTTATAAGAAAGATTGAGGTAAAGAAAATGAACGAACTAATTAAAGTAACAACCAATGAAAAAGATGAACAGTTGGTTAGTGGACGAGAACTACATTCGTTTCTCGAAATTGAAACACCTTATGCGAAGTGGTTCGGACGGATGACCGAATATGGTTTTATTGAAAATGTTGATTATTCATGTTTGGACAAAAATGTCCAAATGCCAAATGGCGGTTTTAAAGCTGTTATTGACCATGCGTTGAAAATTGAAATGGCGAAGGAAATCTCCATGATTCAACGCAACGACAAAGGAAAACAAGCTCGACAGTATTTTCTAGAAGTGGAAAGGCAATGGAACAATCCAGAAATGGTGGTGGAGAGAGCATTACAAATTCAAAAACGCAAAGTTCAATTACTGTCTGAACAAGTTGCTCTTCAAACCCAACAAATCTCCGAACTACAACCGAAAGCAACTTATTATGACGTGGTACTAAATTGTAAAGATTTAGTCGCAATCTCTACTATTTCCAAAGATTATGGGTGGAGTGCGACCAGAATGAACAAATTCTTGAAACAAAAGAAAGTTCAGTACAAACAAGGGAAAATTTGGCTCCTTTATCAAGATCATGCCGAACAAGGTTATACCAGCACAAAAGTTCAAACTTATGCTGGAAGTGACGGTGCAACGCACACACGTCCACACACCTACTGGACACAAAAAGGACGATTGTTTATCTATAACTTGCTTAAAGAAGAGGGGATTCTGCCGCTCATTGAACGAGGTGTCGCATGAAACCTTTCACATTGTATCGTTCTAATTCTAAAGGACAAGCAAGCACGACACGATTTACAGTAAAAGCAAGGGTTTGCGACACACAAACCTTAGAATCTGCGATTGCTTTTGACCATGTGAGTGCCGAATATCGAAATCACTATCGTAAGTCAGACAATTTTCTCCAGTCAGATGTGGTGGTGTTGGATTGTGACAATACACACTCGGAGAAAACAAGCGACTGGGTCACTCCGCTTGAAGTGGCACTTGCTTTTCCAGAGGTTTGTTTTTGGGTGAGTTACTCTCGTAATCACAACAAGCAAAAAGGCAAACAATCCGCTCGTCCACGATTTCATGTGTATTTTCCGATTGAGCCGATTTCAGATAGTAAAACGTATGGAAACTTGAAAAAGGAAATTCAAGCAAGTTTTCCTTACTTTGATGAGAATGCACTAGATAGCGCGAGGTTGATTTTCGGAACAGATAATACACAAGTAGAGATGTACGAGGGTAATTTGACGATTGTAGATTTTCTCCACCAAGATTTATTTGCCGAATGGGACAAAGGCAGTCATCAAATCACAGAGGGGAATCGTAACAATGCCATGAGTCAATTGGCAGGGAAACTCATCAAAAGATATGGCAACACAGAATCGAACAAAGCTCAATTTCTAAAATTAGCAGCAGAAAAGTGCGTACCTACGCTACCTGAAGAGGAACTGGCTTTGATTTGGAAATCGGCTGTATCGTTTGGGAAGAAAATCGCCACCTCGCCAGATTACATTCCACCAGAGCAGTACAATGTCGAGTGTTTGTTGAAACCGACTGATTATTCGGATGTCGGTCAAGCCACTGTGCTTGCGAGGGAGTATGCACATAAATTGAGATATTCTCCTTCCACCAAGTTTCTCGTGTACAACGGCAGTTTTTGGGAAGAATCTGAACCCAAGGCACAAGGCATTGAACAAGAATTGACGTTCAGGCAACTCGAGGAGGCTGAAAACGAAATTGAAAAAGCGAAGAAAGAGATGTTACAAAATGGGGCATTTGACTTACTTGTCAGTGTCGTTGTGAAAAAGGCACAAGGCTTGTTTAACAAAGTCCAACAATGCTCCTTTGAGAAGTACGAGGAGGCACAACAGTACAAGAAATATGCAATCAAGCGGAGAGATTCTCGCTATATCGTGAATGCCTTGAATGAGTCCAAACCCATGTTAGAGATTGAACAGCGTATTCTGGATAAGAACGAGTTTTTACTCAATACCCCCAGTCACACGATTGACCTAAGAATAGGGAAAAAGCAAGCACATGATTCGCTTGATTACATTACCAAGCAAACGGAGGTTGACCCTAGTGTTAACAATCAAGCACTTTGGCAGGACACACTCAATACCATTTTTTGTGGTGATGAAGAATTGATTGCTTACGTGCAGAAAATTGTGGGATTGGTCGCTATCGGAAAAGTCTATGTTGAGGCACTCATCATCTCGTATGGTGAGGGTCGAAATGGCAAATCGACTTTTTGGAATGTGATTAGTCGAGTGCTAGGCAATTACAGTGGGAGTATTTCTGCAGATATCCTGACCAGTCAAGTGCGAAGAAACGTGAAACCAGAGCTTGCCGAGGCAAAAGGGAAACGATTGTTAATCGCAGCAGAGTTGGAAGAGGGAATGCGACTGAACACATCCAATATTAAACAATTGTGTTCGACCGATGAAATTTCAGCTGAGAAGAAATACAAAGATCCGTTCAAGTACGTGCCGACACATACCTTGGTTCTCTACACCAATCATTTGCCAAAGGTCGGGGCGATTGATGAGGGGACGTGGCGAAGACTGATTGTGATTCCGTTCTTGGCGAAAATTGAGGGTAAGAGTGAGATTAAGAACTATGCCGATTACTTGTTTGAACAAGCAGGTGGATCTGTTTTAACTTGGATATTGGACGGAGCAAAAGAAGTGATTGCGAAAAATTACCACATTGATTTACCAAAAAAGGTATTAGATGCAATGGCTGAATATAAGGAAAGCAACGATTGGGTCGGACATTTTTTGAGTGAGTGTTGCGAAGTGGATAAGACCTTTACAGAAAAATCAGGAGAGCTGTATGCGGCTTATCGTGCGTTTTGTATGCGTTCGGGCGAATACACACGCAGTAAGGCTGACTTCAATATTGGCTTAGACGGAGCAGGTATGACTCGTAAGCGAACGAAAAAAGGTGCAATCGTTTATGGATTAAGGCTTTGTTCGGAATTTGATAACTAGAAAAAATAGAGTGGGTGATGATAGGTGTTGAGCTTATATAGAACTTTTCTATAGAGTAATAATTATTAACCTATATATAAGTTATAGAAAGACTTAACACCGTTCAGCACCTTTTGAAAAAACGGAGGAAACCAAAATGAAATTTAAACAATGGCTAGAAATCGGGAATGGCACAAGGGACAGTAGATTTGACGTGTTCTACGAGTTCGCCTCAAACGAGGGAAAGTACCCTTGGAGAAAAGGGTATGCCCAACAAATCAACTATTTGATGAAACACTATCCCAATGACGGACATCTGGAAGTCTTGCGTGATGCGTACTTCCAATATTTGACGGTATGGCTATGAGAGAAAAGCAAGTGGAACAACAGCTTGTTCAAGCAACAAAAGCAATTGGAGGAATTTGTTTAAAGTTGACCTCTCCGAGTATGGCAGGTATTCCAGACAGAGTGGTACTTTTACCCAATGGCAAGATTGGGTTTGTGGAAGTGAAAGCACAGAAAAAGAAACCACGTCCTTTGCAAGTGTATCGGATGAAACAACTGACAAATTTAGGATTTTGGTGCTTTGTTTTGGACGAAATAGAGCAGATTGGAGGAATTTTGAATGAAATTCAATCCGCATGAGTATCAAAAATATGCGATACAACATATCAAGGCACACAAAACCTCAGCGCTTCTGTTGGACATGGGATTGGGCAAGACGGTCACAACGCTCACAGCCATTCACGACTTGATGTTTGATGACTTTGAAGTCAAGAAAGTCTTAATCATTGCGCCTCTCAGAGTGGCGTTTCATACATGGCCAGAAGAAGTGAAAAAATGGGAACACCTAAACGATTTGACGATTTCCAAAATCCGTGGCACGCCCAAACAACGAAAAGAGGCACTCAAGCAACCCGCACATCTTTATCTCATCAATCGTGAGAACGTAGATTGGTTGGTTAATAAGAGTGGTATTCCCTTTGATTTTGACATGATTGTGATTGATGAGTTATCCAGTTTTAAAAGTTTTCAGTCGAAACGTTTTAAAGCATTGATGAAAGTTCGACCACTTGTTTCAAGAATCGTTGGACTTACTGGAACACCTAGTAGCAATGGCTTAATGGATTTATTCGCCCAATTTCGTTTGTTGGATATGGGTGAGCGATTAGGTCGATATATCAGCCATTACCGAGAAAAATACTTCTTGCCTGATAAACGCAATCAACACATGATTTTTACCTACAAGCTAAAAGAAGGTGCTGAACAAGCTATCTATGACAAAATTTCAGACATTACGATTTCGATGAAATCCAGTGAATATTTGAAAATGCCAGAGCTTGTGATGAATGATGTAGAAGTGAAGTTGTCCGAGGAAGAACGCAAGCACTATGATACCTTAAAACAAGAAATGATTTTGTCTTTGGAGGGAAAAGAAATTGATGCCGTGAATGCCGCAAGTCTTTCCAACAAATTGTTACAAATGGCAAATGGAGCTGTCTATGACGAGTCAAAAGAGTTTGTCAAAATTCACGACCAGAAACTTGAGGCTTTGGAAGAACTGATTGAAAGTGCGAATGGCAAACCTGTCTTGATTGCCTATTGGTTTCAACATGATTTGAAACGAATGCAAGAGCGTTTCAAGGTACGGCAAATCAAGACAAATGATGACATTGAAGAATGGAATCAAGGAAAGACTGAGATTGCCGTCATTCATCCAGCGAGTGCAGGACATGGACTGAATTTACAAGCAGGTGGTTCAACACTCATTTGGTTTGGCTTAACATGGAGTCTGGAATTGTACCAACAAACCAATGCACGACTTTACAGGCAAGGACAGAATGAAACGGTCGTGATTCATCATATTGTCGCAAAAGACACAATGGATGAAGATGTGTTAAAAGCATTGAAAGTAAAAGAGAAAACGCAAGATTGTTTAATAGAGGCGGTCAAAGCTAGATTGGAGGAGGTTAGATGACACCAAAGGAATATTTGAAACAAGCCTATCGCTTAGATAAAAGAATTGATCAAGAATTGTTAAAATTGGAGGAATTGAAAGCCTTAGCTAAATGTACGCAAACTGTTTCTTACGAGGAACGTATTTTAAGTGGCACAAAGCAAAGAGAACCGCATTTTGTGAGAGTGCTTGAAAAAGTTTGGCGACAAGAAGAAAAGATAAATCAGCAAGTGGATAAGTTTGTTGATTTGAAAGAGCAAATGTCTATCATGATTGACGAGCTAGAAAATGTAGACCACAATTTGGTGTTGTCTTATCGTTATGTTCATGGTTGGACTTGGGAGGAGATTGCAAGAGTTCTTCATGCAGATAGAAGTACCATTTTAAGATGGCATTCAAAAGCCTTGTCTTTAGTTCATTTACCAGAAGAACCAATTCTAATTTAAAAAGATGACACGGTTTGCGACTAAATGAGACGAAATAAGACTAAAAAAGTATGGTATTATTAAGATAGCAAAAAATGAAAAAAGATACTCACGCAATATCAGCAATCGAAGTATCCGAATAAAAACATAAGCCTTTGAGGAGCAATCCTTGAGGGCTTTTGCTTTGCACAGAAAGGAAGTGAGAGCTATGCCCCGTTCACCAGCTAAACCCTGTAAGTACTCTGGTTGTCCGCGCCTTACGCATGATACCTATTGCGAAGAGCATAGAACACTTGCAAGGAAACGTTACGAGAAGTATGAACGTGATCCGGAGACCAACAAACGTTACGGCAGAGCTTGGAAAAAAATAAGGGCAAGATACGTGGCGGCTCATCCTTTGTGTGAGATGTGTCAGGCAGAAGGGCGGAACACACCAACCGAGATTGTCCATCACATCAAAGAACTAAGTGAAGGTGGCACGCATGACTTTTCAAATTTGATGAGTGTGTGTAAGTCCTGCCATTCACGAATCCACATGACACGAATGAACACAAAAGATAAAACAATCATGTAAAAAATAACAAGGGGAGGGGCGGTCATTATCTCTAGGCTCACTCGAAATGAACAGCGCGCTAGGCTTTCACGCACAAAAAGTTCAATTCAAACACCCTATTAACCCCCTCGGAAAAAAGGAGGCGAGAATAATCGCAAGAGATGGTACAAACAGAGGCGGTAGACGTGCGAAGGCAGGTTCTAAAGCAATGCCTCTAGCAGATAAATTAGCAACTGGGAAATCTGGCAAACGAATCGAAATCCATGAATTTGAACCTGAGACTTTATTGGTCGGTGGGGATATTGGTGAAGGGACTGACCTTGAGGGAATGGATATGCCTGACCCAAGTGAATACCTTTCTGCCAAACCAAAGGACGGAACAACCTTGGGAGCGGATGAACTGTTTCGTGAGACTTGGCTATGGCTCAAAGAACGAGGTTGCGAGAAACTTGTCAGTCCTCGGGTTCTTGAAAGTTATGCTCAAGCCTTTGCTCGGTACATTCAGTGTGAACAAGCCGTCAGTCAATATGGTCTGCTCGGGAAACACCCGACAACAGGAGGAGTCGTGACGAGTCCGTTTGTGACCATGAGCCAAAATTTTCAAAAGCAAGCGAATCTTCTCTGGTATGAGATTTTCGATATTGTGAAACAAAACTGCACGACAGATTTTGAAGGCAGTCCAAATGATGATGCAATGGAGCGGTTGCTCCGTTCGAGGAAAGGAAATTAGAAATTATGATAGAGAAGGTTAATCCGATGCACCCAGACAAGCAAGCTGACCGCATTGCTGGAGCAATCGTGGACTTGGCTTACCAAGAAGAAAAGAATCCCAAAATAGCAGTTGAGGTTTTAATCGGGCATGGCAAGTGTCATGTGATTATTGAAACTTCAGCTGTTTTAAATTGCAATGACATCAAAAATGCAATCAATCGAATTGCAGGGGAAATAAAAAAAGATATTGTTATCGTGCCACAAGATAAAGAACTCGCTCACAATCAAGCAAGACAATTTCGCTGTGGAGATAATGGCATTTTTAAAGGAATACCACTCACAGATGAACAAAAGGAACTGTCAAGAATTGCACGAGAACTTTACAAAATCTATCCATTTGACGGGAAGTACATTCTTAATGGAGAGAAATTGATTATTTGTCAAAGTCATGCGAAAACAAATGACTTGAAAAAATTCTATCCTACTGCTCAAATCAATCCGCTAGGAGATTGGACAGGTGGCACAGAGGTTGATACGGGTGCAACCAATCGAAAACTTGGTTCAGATATGGCAGACTCCATTACAGGTGGTGGTTTGCACGGCAAAGATTTATCGAAAGCTGATGTAGCAGTCAACATCTATGCGTTTCTAAAAGCTCAAAAAACAAGAGAAACTGTCGAGTTGTCTTGTGCCATTGGCGATTTAGAGATTGACGGCAAACCTTACTCGGAAATTGTAGAGATTGCTCGTGATTACGTGAATCAACTTGGCGGTTTTGAAAAATTAGCTGAATGGGGGTTGTTCTGATGCCAACGACAATTGAACGTTTTGAAAAAGTAGCTATTGAAAAACTGATTCCTTATGCGAGGAATTCTCGAACTCATAGCAAAGAGCAAATCCTTCAACTGCGTTCTTCGTTACGTGAATTTGGCTTTATCAATCCCTGCTTGATTGATAAAGATTTCAATGTAATTGCTGGACATGGCAGAATTGCTGCGGCAAAGGAAGAAGGAATCGTTGAAGTTCCATGTATCTTTGTGGAGCATCTAACGGAAGCACAGAAACGAGCGTATACCATTGCTGATAACAAACTCGCCATGAACGCAGGGTGGGACGATGAAATGCTCTCAATCGAGTTATCTGACTTACAAGGTGCTAACTTCGATTTAGACTTGCTTGGATTTGATACAGCGGAACTTGACCAGTTATTAAACGGTGATGCAGAAGTTCAAGAAGATGATTTTGATGTGGATACAGAACTCAATAAACCCACATTCTCGAAAACGGGAGATTTGTGGTTATTAGGTAATCACCGTTTGGTCTGTGGGGATAGCACCAAACAAGAAACCTATGACGTTCTGATGGACGGAAAACTTGCCAATCTTACCGTGACAGACCCTCCGTATAATGTAAATTACGAAGGATCTGTTGGTAAAATAAAAAGTGATAACATGAACAATGAGGCATTTTATAGTTTTCTATTTAATGCTTTTTCTTGTATGGAGAAAGCCATGTCAGATGATGCCAGCATCTATGTATTCCATGCGGATACTGAGGGATTGAATTTCCGTAAAGCATTTGTGGGTGCAGGATTCTATCTTTCAGGTACTTGTATTTGGAAAAAACAAAGTCTCGTCCTTGGTCGCTCACCTTATCAGTGGCAACATGAACCAGTCCTCTATGGCTGGAAGAAGAAAGGCAAGCACCAGTGGTACACAGGTCGAAAAGAATCAACCATTTGGGAGTTTGATAAGCCTAAGAAAAATGGCGATCACCCAACAATGAAACCTATTTCGTTGCTTGCGTACCCGATCACCAATTCAAGTATGAGCAACTGTATCGTGCTTGATCCATTCGGAGGCAGTGGTTCGACCTTGATTGCCTGTGAGCAGACGAATCGTATTTGCCACACGATTGAACTTGATGAGAAGTTTGTGGACGTGATTGTGAATCGCTACATTGAGCAAGTTGGCTCAGCCGAATCTGTTCGAGTTATCCGTGATGGTCAAACGTTAAAGTATGAAGATGTGTTTTCGAGCGAAGATTGTATCAACTAAAACCATTAAAAATTGGCTAATCACTTGATATAAAAGTCCTTTAGAGTGATATATGTAATGAACAAAGAAGCAAAGGAGGACATCAAAATGATACCCAATCGTGAAACAATTGAACGCTTGAAAGAAAATTACCCAGAAGGCACAAGGGTGGAACTCATTTCCATGAGCGACCCTTACGCCCCACCAAAGGGCACACAAGGCACAGTGATAGGCATAGACGACATTGGTTCGCTACTTGTTCAATGGGATAACGGATCAAGTCTGAACGTGTTGTACGGAGAGGACATGGTACGAATCATCAAGCCTAAGAAAACTTTTAAATTGGTTTTCCAAAATGGGAACGTTGAAAAGTTTGAAACCTACAATGATGCCTGGCAGTACATTTCGGACATGGTCTTGAACCATGACTTGGTCTGGGTGGACTTTTACCCAAGCGAAAATAACTGGGATAGGATTCGAGTGAGAAAGGAGTTCTGACAATGACAGTGAGCAAACGCAAGATTTACAATATTGCCAAGAAACACATCTATGGTTTGTCTGAACGTGGCGACTTGAAAGCACACAACAGTGATCGTGAGGACTTCCTTGACATTGCTGTGTGGAGTCTTGAGGAAGCATTAATCGCTGCTTACGAACAAGGCAGAAAGGACGGGCAAAATGACTCCAAGAATTAAGGAACAAATTCTAGCGATTCGAGATTTAGGATTAACAAATATGCTAGATACCTTAGCGGTACAACGATTAGCCCACGAACAAAACTTCTTTGACCTCGTGATTTTTATCGAGGAACACAAGAAAGAATATATTCGCTTTATCATGACAGGTGAGGAATAAACGTTTTGAATGACTGCTTAGGCGGTCTTTTTTAGTACAGAGAGAAAGGAGTGGTGCGGTTGCCTTTGAAGAAATATAAACCGATTAAGTTCAAAGCTAAGACGTCAAAGTACAATAAAGATTTGGCAGATTATGCCGTGAACTTTATCGAATGTCTGAGCCATACCAAAGGCACGTGGGCTGGCAAACCATTTGAACTTCTTGATTGGCAAGAACAAATCATTCGAGATTTATTTGGCATAGTGAAATCCAATGGTTATCGGCAGTTCAATACGGCTTACATTGAAATCCCAAAGAAAATGGGCAAATCAGAACTTGCGGCTGCGGTTGCTTTACTTTTGACTTGTGGTGATGGAGAAGAACGTGCTGAGGTTTATGGCTGTGCAGCTGACAGGCAACAAGCCTCGATCGTATTTGAAGTGGCATCTGACATGGTGCGAATGTGTCCAGCACTCAATAAGCGAGTAAAAATCCTTGCCTCACAGAAACGAATTGTATTTAAACCAACCAATAGCTTTTATCAGGTCTTGTCAGCTGAGGCATACAGTAAGCACGGGTTTAATATTCACGGAGTTGTCTTTGATGAGTTACATACTCAGCCTAACCGAAAATTATTTGATGTGATGACAAAAGGTTCAGGTGACGCGAGAACTCAACCACTGTATTTCTTGATTACAACTGCGGGGACAGATACCAATTCTATTTGTTATGAAACACATCAAAAAGCACTTGATATTATTGACGGTCGTAAGCATGACCCGACTTTTTATCCTGTAATCTATGGGGCAAATGAGTCGGACGATTGGACGGATCCGAAAGTTTGGAAGAAAGCCAATCCCTCCCTTGGGATTACCGTTGGAATTGATAAGGTCAAAACAGCTTGTGAGTCCGCAAAACAAAATCCTGCGGAGGAAAATTCATTCCGACAGCTTCGCTTGAACCAATGGGTCAAACAAGCTATTCGGTGGATGCCCATGGATAAGTGGGACGTGTGTGGGTTCAAAGTGGACGAGAAATCTCTTAAAGGTCGAGTCTGTTATGGTGGTCTTGACCTTTCAAGCACAACCGACATTACGTCTTTTGTTTTGGTCTTTCCACCACTTGATGAGGACGATAAGTTTGTCGTCCTACCTTATTTCTGGATACCAGAGGACACGCTTGACTTAAGGGTGAAACGTGACCACGTTCCCTACGATTTGTGGGAAAAACAAGGTTGGCTGAAAACCACCGAGGGGAATGTCGTCCACTACGGATTCATTGAAACCTTTATCGAGGAACTAGGGAAAAAGTACAACATCAGAGAAATTGCCTTTGACCGTTGGGGTGCTGTTCAAATGGTGCAGAACCTCGAAGGTATGGGATTTACTGTCGTGCCATTCGGACAAGGGTTCAAGGACATGAGTCCGCCAACAAAAGAGTTGATGAAATTAACCCTTGAGCAGAAAATTGCTCATGGGGCTCATCCAGTTCTTCGTTGGAACATGGATAATATTTTCATCCGAACGGATCCTGCAGGAAACATCAAAGCCGATAAAGAAAAATCAACCGAGAAGATTGATGGGGCAATTGCGACCATTATGGCACTCGACCGTGCTATCCGCTGTGGGAATGATACGGGTGCGAGTGTGTATGATGATAGAGGCTTGTTGAGTTTTTAAGAGAGGAGTGAAAGAATGACGAATGTAAATAAAGACACATTGATTGAGGCGGATATTTCTTCTCAACAAAAACGAGTCAAAGAATTGAATGCTGTTTTTTTCTCAAAGGACATTCATTCGCCAAAGTTGGTATTCGATTTAACGAACAACGGAGAGGAAATGGACTACACCACGCTAACGGATAAAAAAGTTATCTTTGTGTTTCAAGTGGGTGAGATTCCTATGACGGTTTTGGACTTGAATGTGGAAACAATCAATGAAAAAGAGTATTTAACTGTTGAACTCCCTCCTGAGTGGAGCGGGTATGTTGGGAAAATTTCCGTGAGTCCGATTTTACAAGATGCCCATGGGCAAGTGGACGTAGGGCAATTTGTTTTCAAAATGGCGAAGTCATTAGGAGATGACACGTTGCCAAAACTAGAAGAAGTTCTATATGGGCAATTTGGCAAAGAATTTGTGGCGTTAAAAGATTATCTCGAAACAGAACTGTTTACATTCTCCGCTCGATTGATAGAAAAAGAGGGGGATGTTCAAGCAATCAAACAGGACATAGAACAGTTGTTGGCAGTAACGACTGCTTTAGAAAACATGGATTTCTCAAGCTTTGCGACAAGAGAGATGTTGGATACTGTATTTGCCCAATTGGTAGCGAACGCACCAGAAGAATTGAACAACTTCAAAGCAGTCGCAGATTTCATTTTGGACTTGGAACAAAATATGCTGAGGAAAGAGGAGGTGCCACCACTACCTGATTTCAATGAGTACCAGAAAGCACCTACTGGAAAAGGGTGGACATCAGGCATGGCGACTTTGAATAATTCTGGGACAACCTTTCTAGGAAGTAAGAACACAGGCTCGGAATCTGAGAAAGAACCTGTGTATAATGCGACAAGAAATTATGTCACAAGCCAAACAGAGAGAGCTTATATTTACTGCAACAACAAAACAGGGACAGATTTATATCGAACGGACGAAGTTGTCCTTGTCATTCCTCGAATCAATAGTGCAGGCGACATAGCACGAACGTATAGTGGGGGTTACTTTCCAAGATGTCTTTTTTTGAAACTTCCAGAGGCAACAAAAGAATTTTCAGGTTTGTTGACGTATAAGAATCAAGAAATTGCAGGAATCAAAACGTTTATGGAGATACCAGAAATAACGGCAACTTTGGAAGAGACGAATCTCACGAAAAGTCATCAATTGGTGCCAAAGTTTTATGTAGACAATCGATTAAATGATTTAACCACAACAATCGCACAATTACAAACAAGAATAGAAGAGTTGGAGAGTGGAACATGAGTATTTTAAAATCGTTCTTCCGATCAAGAGAGAAACCAACAAACCAATCACTCACATCACCGACCAGATTTCTATTCGGTCAAACAACGGCTGGGAAAGTCGTCACAGAACAAAGTTCTATGCAGATGACGGCTGTTTATTCCTGTGTTCGCATTTTAGCTGAAGCGGTCGCAGGCTTGCCCTTACATTTTTATCAATACCAAAAAGGCGGTGGGAAAGAGAAAGCTCTGGAACATCCGCTTTATTTTTTACTTCATGATGAACCGAATAGTGAGATGACCTCATTTGTATTCAGAGAAACGCTTATGACTCATTTGCTTTTATGGGGAAATGCTTATGCACAGATTATCCGAAACGGAAAAGGGGAAGTCGTGGCACTTTATCCATTACAACCAGAGCGAATACAAGTACATCGTGATGAACAAAAAGAGATTTATTACTTGTATACCGTTGAGAATGGCAAACAAGTCAAACTTCCCAAAACTGAGGTTTTGCATATCCTAGGACTTGGCTTTGACGGATTAGTCGGATATTCTCCGATTGCTATGGCGAAAAATGCAATTGGACTTGCGATTGCGACAGAAGAATATGGTTCAAAGTTCTTTGCGAATGGTGCAAACCCAGGTGGTGTTTTAGAACATCCAGGCACTTTGAAAGACCCCATTAGAATCAGAGAATCTTGGAATGCAACCTTTGGAGGAAGTTCCAATGCAGCCAAGGTAGCAGTTTTAGAAGAGGGAATGAAGTATACACCGATTTCCATTTCCCCTGAGCAAGCACAGTTTTTAGAAACACGGAAATTTCAAATCAATGAAATCGCTCGAATTTTCCGAGTTCCACCACACATGGTTGGTGACTTGGAGAAGTCGAGCTTTTCGAATATTGAACAACAGTCCCTTGAGTTTGTAAAGTACACACTTGACCCTTGGGTGACACGTTGGGAACAAGCCATGACAAAAGCACTGCTTACTCCTGATGAAAAGAAAGAATACTTTATCAAGTTCAATGTAGACGGTTTGCTTAGGGGAGATTACCAAAGTCGTATGAATGGTTATGCTACAGGAAGACAGAATGGCTGGATGAGTGCAAACGACATCAGAGAGTTAGAAAATCTTGACCGTATCTCTGATGAAGAGGGTGGAAATCTCTATTTAATCAATGGCAATATGCTCCCATTAAAAGATGCAGGAGCTTTTGCGAATACGAAAGAAAGTGAGGAAGAAAATGACGAAATTTTGGAAGTGGAAGAATCGGAGGGTTCTGAATCAAGACTTGAACGAGGAAGTCCTAGAGCGAACTCTCTATCTCAATGGGCAAATCGCTGAGCAATCATGGTTTGACGATGACGTGACACCCAAACAATTTAAAGAAGAACTTCATTCAGGGAGTGGGAATATTACCGTTTGGATTAATTCTGGAGGTGGGGATTGTGTTGCGGCAGCGAGTATTTACAATATGTTGAGGGAGTACAAAGGGGAGGTGACGGTCAAGATTGATGGGATTGCAGCATCGGCGGCCTCTGTTATCGCAATGGCTGGCACGAAAATATTGATGTCTCCTGTTGCCATGATGATGAGTCACAATCCCTCAACGGTTGCCTTTGGCGAAAAGGTGGATATGCAAAAGGCAATCGCCATGCTTGATGAAGTCAAGGAAAGCATCATCAATGCATATGAAACGAGAGCGAATTGTTCCAGAGTTCAATTGGCTCACATGATGGATGCAGAAACGTGGATGGATGCACACAAAGCAGTTGAGTTGGGATTTGCGGATGAGATTATAGGAGGAATAGACACAGATATTCCAGTCAACAATTGTGCCTATTCAGAAGTTGCGATTACCAATAACCTCATGGAGAAGATTGCGGAAAAATGTAAGATTGAACCTGCAAAAGAAGTATCAAACAACACTATAAAAGCTGAAACATTCATGAGTCGGCTAGAACTAATAAAAAATTGGAGGAACTAAGACATGAACAAAATTCAAGAATTAATGGAAAAACGCAAAATGGCTTGGGAAGGTGCAAAAGCATTTGTGGAAGCGAAACAAGATAAAGACGGTTTGATGTCTGAAGAGGATGCGAAAACCTATGAAAAAATGGAGCGAAAAGTGACGAATTTTACGAAAGAGATTGAACGAATGCGTAGCATGGAGTCTATGGAACAAGAAATGAGTAAACCAACTTCGAATCCGTTAACGTCAGCACCTATGACAGAAAACAAACAAGAAGAAATGAAAACAGGACGTGCCTCTAACGAATACAAGAATGCAGTTTTAACAGCACTTCGCTCGAATTTCAAACAGATTTCAAATGTCCTTCAAGAAGGAGTCGATACAGCGGGTGGTTATCTCGTTCCAGAAGAATATGATAGTCGTTTGATTCAAGGATTAACCGAAGAAAATATCCTGCGTCAACTCGGAACGAAGATTACAACTTCTGGTGAACACAAAATCAATATTGCAGCGACTACACCAGCCGCCTCTTGGATTGAAGAAGGAGGGAATTTATCTTTTGGGGAAGCCACTTTCGAACAAATTTTACTTGATGCCCACAAACTTCATGTGGCGATTAAAATTACTGATGAGTTGCTTTATGATAATGCCTTTAATCTGGAAAATTATATCTTAGACCAGTTTGCCAAAGCTCTTGCGAATGCAGAAGAAAATGCCTTCCTAAATGGAGACGGTGTAGGAAAGCCACTTGGTATTTTTGCTCCAACAGGTGGTGGCCAAGTGGCAGTAACGACCAATACGCAAAGTTCGATTACGGCGGATGAAATCATTAACTTGGTGTATGCTTTGAAACGACCTTATCGTAAAAATGCAGTATTCATCATGAATGACCAAACGATTGCCTTACTTCGTAAATTAAAGGACGGGAACGGGGCATACCTATGGCAACCTGCCGTACAAGCTGGAGAGCCTGATCGCTTGTTTGGTTATCCTGTGTATACCTCGCCATTTGTACCGACTGTTTCTGCAGGAACACCTGTCATTGCTTTTGGAGATTTCTCTTACTACAACATTGGCGACCGTGGGGTGCGTAGTTTTGACCAGTTGCGAGAATTGTTTGCAGGAAACGGTATGGTGGCATTTTTGGCGAAAGAACGGGTAGACGGCAAATTAATCTTGCCTGAAGCTGTTCAAATTTTGAAAATGAAAGCATCAGGAAGTGGTTCATAAAAAGCTATTTGTGGTAGAATAATAGTATGGAAATCAATGAGGGGTGGTGTCATAATGGAGTTAATAATTTCTGAATTAGCTTTGCAGATTGCTACTGAAGCACATCAAGGACAGGAGGACAAAGCGGGTGTTGATTATATTGAACATCCTAAAACAGTTGCAAGTTTTGTCTCAACTGATGAAGAAAAAGCAACTGCTTATCTTCATGATGTTCTAGAAGATACAGCAATCACTGCGGAAGAGTTGCTGAATAAAGGGATTCCAGAAAATGTTGTCAAAGCAGTTGAGCTATTAACAAAGAAAAAAGGGCAACCGTACTTTGAATATTTGGAAGATGTAAAAAGCAATTCAATAAGCCGAATAGTCAAGTTGGCTGATTTAAGACATAATTCTGACCTATCAAGATTGAAAAAAATAACGGAAACAGATTATAAACGTATAGAAAAATATAAAAAAGCGATAGATTTTTTGAGCATTTAGTTATTATTGACGAGGTGCTTTTTTATCAAAGGAGGTTGTTATGACCGAATTACTTGAAAAAGTCAAAGCTAATCTCATACTCGATCATGATGAAGATGATGAGCTGTTAGAACGATTGATTCTAACGGCTCTTTCTTACGCTGAAAGCTACCAACATTTAACGGAAGATTATTATTTGGAAAATGAAATTCCAGCCACGACTGAACAAGCGATTATCATGCTTGCGAGTCACTTCTATGAAAGTCGTGACGGGGCAACGGCTGGATTCTTTTCGGATAATGTCAATGCGAGTAGTCAAGTTTGGTACACGGTGAATTTATTACTCCGACTAGATAGGCGGTGGCAAGTATGAGTTTTGGGAAAATGAAGCAGCGGATTCAAATTGTAAAAACGAGTAATCATAAAGACAGTGCAGGATTTGTGACGAAACAAGATGAAGTCCTAGCAAGCACTCGAGCTTACAAGGAAGAAAAGAATGCCACAGAGAAGTGGGTCAATCTAGCAACCTTTAGTTCAGCAACTTGCTTATTTCGTTTTCGAGTGATTCCAAGTTTTCCAGTCACAACGGAAATGGTAATTCTCTCAGACAACGACAGGTATCAAATTCTCTCTGTTGAAAACGTCAGAAATCGAGGAATGTATCTTGAGGTGCTGACCACGAAAGTAGAGGGGAGTACAAATGGCTAAAGCAATGATGAAAATGCCAGAGGACTTCTTGATGAAGGTGTCTAAACTAGCGAGCAAAACGGACGAAATCATACCGAGAGTATTAGAAAGTGGTGCAGAAGTGGTTGAAAACAAAGTGAGAACCAATCTTTCAGCTGTTGTTGGAGTAAATACCAAGTTTGAAAGTCGGTCGACAGGAGAACTTGAGAAAGCACTCGGTATATCACAGGCACGTCAAGATAAAGACGGCAATTGGAATATCAAAGTCGGTTTTGATGAACCAAGAAGTGACGGGGAATCAAATGCCAAGATAGCCAATATTCTCGAGTACGGACGTCACAGTCAAGCACCGAAACCTTTTTTAAAACCTGCCAAGGCACAATCAAGAAAAAACTGTATTGAAACCATGAAAGCGAAACTAGAAAGTGAGGTGGAGAACATTTGATTTTAGAAGAACTAAACAGCTTACTTGTTAACCTCAACATCCCAGTTGAAACAGGAGAGTTTAGTGACTCAGCTCCGAATACTTATTCCGTGCTGACACCACTTTCAGACCAATTTGAAATCTTTGGTGACAACTTGCCTACGATTGATGTCAATGAGGTTCGCATTTCATTGTTCACCAAAGGGAACTATTTAGCAATAAAGAAACCGATCACTCAAGCCTTACTTGGAGCAAATTTCACGATTACGGAAAGATTCTTTGTTGGTTTTGAGAAAGAAACAAACTATTTTCATGTGGCAATAGATGTCGCAAAGCATTATGAAATGGAGGAAACAATATGGCAACAGTAGGATTGGACAAACTTTACTATGCATCAATTACAGAGTCACTGGCAACAGGTGACGAAATATACGGCACACCTGTGTTACTTGCCAAAGCAATCTCGGCAGAATTGTCAGTCGAATTAGCCGAGGCAACACTTTACGCAGATGACGGTGCGAGTGAAGTGGTCAAAGAATTTAAGAATGGAACGTTATCCCTTGGAGTGGACAATATCGGTCGCAGTGTGGCAGCAGTATTAACAGGAGCAGTCGTTGACTCAAACGGTGTCTTGGTTTCGTCAAGTGAAGACGGAGGTACACCTGTTGCGATTGGCTTTCGTGCCAAAAAATCAAAAGGACAATACAAATATGTGTGGCTCTACCGTGTGAAATTTGCCGTGCCAAGTAGCAGTCTAGCGACCAAAGGCGACAGCATTACGTTTTCAACCCCAACGATTGAGGGAACAGTGATGCGAAGAAAGAAATTAGACGGTCAAGGCAAACACCCATGGAAAGCAGAGGTAGATGAGGGAGATTTAGATGTTTCTCAGGCAATGATTTCTGGGTGGTATTCCAATGTTTACGAACCAAATTTCGAGGAGGACTAAGCAATGATTGAGGAACGAACAAGTACGATTCAATTAGGGGAGGAAGAATTTGATTTAATTTTGACCACCAAAGCGACTAAAGAAATCGCTGCTCATTATGATGGACTCGATCATTTGGGTGATAAACTTCTAAAATCAGAGAACTTTGAGTTGGCACTAGATGAGATTGTTTGGTTGATTACCTTACTCGCCAATCAATCTATCAAGATTCATAATCTGAAACACAAGGAGAAACGAGAAGAACTCACGACTGAGTATGTGGAACTTTTAACTTCACCACTTGATTTGGCGAATTACAAAGAAGCGATCACAGAGGCTATGTTTAAAGGCACAAACCGAGTGATTGAAAGTGAGGATTCAGGAAAAAACAAGGACGGCGAGTAAGTGATGAAGAAACATTTACTCGCCTGTATTATTATGGAACGGTTCAAATGGGGATGACACCAGATGATTTTTGGTTCTGTCCGCTTGGACTTTTTCTTGATTTGTGGGAGTGTCATAAGCAATACACAGGTGTGGCTAAGCCTAAAGTGGAGCTGTTTATTGATGAAGTACTGACAAGTGGAGTCTAAATTATGGTATACTTATAGAAAAAAATAGACAAAATTAGAGGTTGGAAGAAAATGAGCGAAAAAGATATGCTGGTAGATAATAAGGAATATATTGAACTGCTTGCTACGATTAAAACCAAGGTGCATGAAACTCAATATCGCGTTGCAAAAAATGCCAATTCAGAGCTGATCTTGCTTTATTGGAACATTGGGAAAGTAATCAATGAAAAGAAATCTTGGGGGAATAAATTTATTGATACACTTGCATTTGATATAAAAAGAGAGTTTCCTAAAATTGTTGGTTTTTCTGTGAGGAATCTGAAAAACATGGCAAAATTTGCAAGTGTCTATCCAGATTTAGAATTTGTGCAAACAGTGTCTGCACAAATTAGTTGGTCACACAATTTAGAATTGCTAAAAATTGAGAGTGTAGAGGAACGCAAATGGTATATAGAACAAATTAAAAAAGAAAATTGGTCATTTAGAGTATTGCAACATCAAATTGAAACAGATGTCTACCATCGTCAAACACAAGCTCCCAAGATTACAAATTTTGATGTAACCTTGGAAAATCCACAAAATACTTTAGCACAAGATATCATAAAAGACCCTTATGTATTTGATTTTGTAGCAGTAAGAAAAGGTGCTTTAGAGAGAGTGATCGAAAACGAATTGGTTCAAAATGTAACACAATTCTTATTGGAGCTTGGCAGTGGCTTTTCATTTGTAGGGCAACAATATCCGATTCACGTTGGAGAAAATGATTTTTATCTGGACTTGTTGTTTTACCATCTCGAACTTCGCTGTTATGTAGTCGTTGAACTAAAAGCAGTTGATTTTAAACCAGAATTTGCAGGGAAATTAAATTTTTATGTAAATGCAGTAGATGGAGAAATGAGACGAGAAGGAGACAATCCTACGATTGGTATTCTACTTTGTAAAAATAAAGATAAACTCATGGCAGAGTATGCGTTGAAAAACATTCATTCACCCATCGGGTTAGCAGAGTATTCCATTACTGAAGTATTGCCAGATGAGTATGTGGATAAACTACCAAGCGTAGAAGATATTGAAGCAAGATTACTGAAAGATTTTCAAGCGACAGAAGAATAAGGAATTAGAGCATTTAGCAATTAAGCTAAGTGCTTTTTTCATACCCTAAAACAGAAAGTGAGGTGAGGTCATGTCAGACAATTTCGGTCTAAAAATCGGTATTGAAGGAGAACGTGAGTTTAAGAACAGCCTTCGTGACATCAATCAGAGTTTCAAAGTCCTAGGTAGTGAGATGAAACTCGTATCTTCTGAATTCGATAAGAACGATAAGAGTATTCACGCACTTTCTTCACGTAATGAAGTTTTAAACAAGTCCATAGACACACAAAAAGAAAAGATTGCGACACTTCAAAATGCCTTGAAAAACGCAAGTGACAGTTTTGGCGAAAATGACAAGCGAACCCAGAACTGGGCGATTCAGCTCAACAATGCCAAAGCTCAGCTCAACAGTATGGAGCGAGAAGTAGCTAGTAACGAAAAAGCGATTGAGTCAATGGGGACTGAGGAAGAAGATGCTACCAAGCAAACGGATAAATTAGGCAACGAGCTGAAAGATACCGCAGATGAGGCAGAAAAATCTGGTTCAAAATTTGATAAGTTAGGCGGTGTCTTAAAAGGTGTGGGTGTCACAATGGGTGCATTTGCCGTAGCGGCAGGAGCTGTTGCAGTCAAACTTGGCAAAGAAGTGGTTTCTGCTTACTCTGACTATGAACAGTTAGTTGGAGGAGTCGATACTCTTTTTGGTGATGCCTCAAAAACCGTTCAAAAGTCAGCCGATAATGCGTTTAAAACCGCAGGAATGTCCGCAAATGAATACATGGAAACCGTCACAGGTTTCTCTGCAAGTTTAATCGCCTCTCTTGACGGAGATACGAAAAAAGCTGCTGGTGTGGCGGATCAAGCCATTACAGACATGAGTGACAATGCCAATAAAATGGGAACAGATATTACTTCTATTCAGAACGCTTATCAAGGGTTTGCCAAACAAAATTATGGAATGCTAGACAATTTGAAGTTAGGCTACGGTGGAACAAAAACGGAAATGGAACGATTACTCGCTGATGCCGAGAAAATCACAGGCAAGAAATACGACCTATCTAATTTCGCTGATGTCACTGAGGCAATCCATGCCATTCAAACACAAATGGGCATTACAGGAACGACTGCCAAAGAGGCGACAGAAACGATTGGAGGTTCTATTCAAGGGTTACAATCATCAATTGGCAACTTGATGGCAGGGCTTGGAAATGCGAACGCAGATATAGGAATGTTAATCGGCAATGTAGTTGAGGCTTTTCAAAATGTAATAAACTAAAACTTGAAACACCAAAACCCCACGTTTCCCCTTACCTCACCAACATTCAAGGGGAATAAAAAAAGCATGAAACACTCAAAACTTGATATAATTAAAGTACCAAACCATAACGATCAAGGAGTGTTCATGCCATGAATATTATAACACGAAACAACCAAGAAAAGTCATTTATTCAACATTCAATTGCCAAAAGTTTTCAGCGATTTGAATTTGAAAAGATTGCTCGTTTGTCTAATATGAAGAAGGAAAAAGGAATTCCTTATCACACCTTGTTTGTCTACTTGGTAGAAAGTATTTTTTCTGGAAAATCAACAC
>NZ_FUXI01000052.1 GCF_900167335.1 Pilibacter termitis | reverse complement strand
ACAACTCACCTAACATATACTTGAAAGAGCGAATAACTTCTGCCCCTTTCACTTTCCAAGCCTCTAAAATCGGTTGCCAAATACGTTTTGCAATGTCTTTCACATCTTCCCAGAAATCTGCGAGCCATTTTGGTGTCGTGTAATCGCCCACTGCCTTATTAAAATCGACTCCACTTCCACCACTTTTGTCCTCATCATTATCATCATCAAATGAAAGAGTGTTAATCTCGTCAAACCCTGCCAATGTTTGCTTAAACTTTTTCGCTTTTTTCGTTGCTTTGTCTGCACTTTCGCTTGCTTGGTCATAAAGACCTGCGGCTCCGTTTTTCGATTGTGCGTAAGTTGTGCCAAAAATCGTTGAAATGAATGAGGCAAATACTCCTGTAACTTGTGCCAATCCACTCATTAACGAATTGATGAGCGGTAGAATTGCCGTGTAAATCGGATAAAATGCAGTCAATAAATTCACTTTAATTTGATTCAATGACTGAGTAAATTGGTCATTAGTGCCAAGTGCTGCACTCAATCCGTCACGCATGGAGCGTATAAATTTCAGTATTAGACTGAACATGAACACTTTTTTCACCATACCCCAGATTTTATTGCTCATTTTATCAACGGAATTTCCTACTCCTTGCACCCCACTTGTAATTTGTTTGGCACCTGGTGTAAATCTCATAGCCGATTGTGAAAAATTTTGACCGAGCCTTTTTGACGTACTCGCCACACCACTCATCATGCTTTTTGCTCTTGATAAAACGCTACTTAATCGACTCATTCGACTACTTGATGAACTCGCCTTGTTTCCTAAGTCGCTTAACGCATTGCTTGCGATTCTTGTTTGTTGACTCAAATCACTACTTAATTTCAACCGACTTAACGCACTTCTTGCTCTTGTGCTTTCTGGGGCTAATTCTCTCAACTTCGCTTTCATTCTTTCTAATTCTGCAAGTTGTGAGGTTGCTTGTTGGTTCAATGGATTCACAAGTGGCATTCCTTTAGGTAAACTTTGTATCGGTTGTGGGTCTTTGGGAGGTTTCATTTTGACCGTTTTAGTTTCCGTAGGTTCTTTTGTGTCAGTCTCTTTGAAATTCTCCCATGCCTTCTTAGAATTGTCGAAAAATTGACGGTTCGCCTTACCAAATGCTGACTCAGAAGAATTTTGAGCTTGTTGAACCAAAGCTTTTGCGTTTTTCTGTGCCTCAAGCATGGTGCTTGTCTGCCCTCTAACTTTTTCCACGTATTCACGAGCATCCATGCCCATAATAGAAATTTTCGGCTTGTTGGAAACCTCTTTTGAGTTTGACTTACTCATTTCTTGAGCCATTTTCTTTTTCGTTTCACGCACTAATTTATAGGCTTTTTTTACGCTTTCCGCTTGTTTAGTGGTCTCTTTTTCAACTTCACCACTACTCTCTTTCGCTCCAATATTCATACCCTTAAACGTTTCAGCCATGCTCTTTTTCAATGCTTTAGCTTTATTGATTGCTTTTTCCACATTGAAATCAAAAGTCATCTCAATACCGTCTATCTTTACACTCATTCACTCCCACCTCCTTTGTCGTCTAATTTTAATTGTTGGAAAAATGCGAGGAGATTTTGTTCATTTTGTTTCTGCTCCTCCAATCTTTTCACTTCTTCTGGTACTTCTAAAATCGGATAGGCTTCCTCTTTTGTTGGAATATTTTTAGGGTCGTTGACCGCAAAACTGATTAACTGTGCTAAACGATAGTCAAACAAAGCGTGTTCTTTCAATTTTGTTTCTTGTTGAAAACGCAAAGACTCCAATTCCAACATCAATTCTTCCCATGTATAATCCCAATAATTAACAGAATTTATCCCAAGTTTCACTGCATCAGCGTACATTTCTTCCAACATTTCACTCATGGAGTCATATTCTTTTAAATCAGATTTTCCACCTGTTCGTCCTCCGAAGACGTCCCACTCTCCTCTGTCTTCCCGAAAAAACCAGAGTCGCTTAATAACTCCATGATTTGACCATAAAGCTCATAACTTGTCCCACCGTTTTCCATGTAGTTTTCAACAGCATTTGCAATATCACGCTCACGCACATTGGGTGTTTTACAGACTTGAGAAAGAATGACCGTCATTTCTCCAAGCGTTGGCAAGTTTAAGTTTTCATCATCTACCTTATAGCCCATAATCGTGTTGAAAAGCGATTTTTTCAAACGTTTCTCCAATGGGATATAATCTTTCCCAGCAAGTCGTGCCTCAAATTCTAGTGTCCCAATTTTGATTTGTGTTGTTTTCATTTACTTTGTCCTTTCATGTAAAAAAGGGGCATTTGTTCGCCCCTTTGATTTGTATTTATTTGTAATTACGGTGTAGTAGATGTCGTAATTTCTGGCAATGTTAATACTTTAAGAGAGAATTTAATTTTCACTGCCTCATTCACTCCTAATTGTCCAAGCCCCACACTTGCGACCGCTTTGAACGTTACCACCAAACCACCTGCCACGGTAATTTTGTAGAATTTCTCCACATTTTCCAACGCTTTGATTGCTGCAAAGTTTGAACCTCGATAAATCACATCAATGTCTAGCTCTTTTTTCTCTGACAAGCCATTGATTTCTTTTTGGATATTGTCACCCAAAGTCGTTACATCAATCCCTTGTTTTTTGTTGTCAATATCTGGAATAGAAACAATTCCGTCAATCGTAGTGTACGTGCCATTCGCAGTATCAGAATAGCCTAATGTCGT